>JADGEA010000522.1 GCA_016744615.1 Flavobacteriaceae bacterium | reverse complement strand
ACCCTATGGAGGAAAAGTTGAACGTGATATAATTTTCATTATGAGCTAATGTCGTTTTATTTTCTTTGAAATAATTAATGTCCATTTTTTTGTCTAATACATTAATATTGGAAAGAAGTGGCTTTACTTGCTCAGGGTTTTTATACAAGTTTGCAGGATTAAAAAAAGCCAAGCCATTAGGGTAGGCAAATACCATACGTCCATCCTCCAATTGCTTTAAAGAGAATTGATCTAGGATGTCTGATGTTAGAGCTTGTCTAAAAATTAAATTGTGATTTTCATTCTAAGCGATAAAGAATAGTTTGGCAATTTTGCCATAATACCCAAGCTTCAGCACTTTGAACTGTTTTTTCGTGGTCTTTGTCCAGCCTTCGGAAGAAATTAAACCTTCCAAAGGTTTGTTCAGTTACCCATCGCCATTTTACAGGCACGAATCCTTTTGATGTGGGAGGTCTTGAAGAAATTTCTACTTCAACACCAAGAACATTTTCTTGAACCCAATCAATAAAGGACTTTTTATAAGCAGCATCACCTAATATTTTTTCCAGTCGATGTAAGTAGCCGACTAAAGGTTCAACAACCAAATGAGCCGTCTTTCCATCTGTTTTATTTGCAGCATGAACGACTACACTCCAAATCAAACCCAAAGTATCTGTGACAATGTGACGTTTACGACCGTTAATACGTTTGTTACCGTCAATCCCTCTATCTTGACTGACAAAAGGGGCTGCTTTAATCGACTGACTATCAATGCTTAACATACTGGGAGTAGGTTCTTTACCTTGACGAACACGTTCTTTTTGATTAAGCCCTTCGTTTAATCTTTGAAGAGTTCCGTCTTTTTTCCACTTGCGAAAATAGTAATAAACACTCTTCCATGGAGGAAAAATCTTAGGTAAATTACGCCATTGACAACTTATTCTAAGCATCCAAAATATGGCATCAGAAACATCTCTTAAATTGTGTTTGCGTTTTCTTTGGATAGGTAAATATTCTTTTATATGTTGCCATTGAGAATCAGTTAAAGACTCGTATTGAGTTTGCATAATCTTAAAGTTTTGGTAGACTACAAGATTAATAACTGGTTCTCATTTTTCCAAATTTTTTAATTTTTAGACAAGCTCTTAGTATTTTTGTGAACTTACTTCAATAAAGAAGGTTTTTTTATAAAAATATATAGA
>JADGEA010000521.1 GCA_016744615.1 Flavobacteriaceae bacterium | reverse complement strand
AAATGAAATTTTCTATTTTGATGATGATGGTGGCCTAAATGCATTTAGATATGGAAGATGGAAAATGCATTTTAAAATTCAAGAGAATCACGGATTTGACGTATGGCAAAAAAAATATACAGAGTTGAGGTTTCCTATGTTAATGGATTTATTGGGCGACCCTTATGAGAGAGCACAACATGATTCTGAAGATTATAATCATTGGTTAGCAGATCATATGTTTTTACTGGTACCAGCTCAAGCAAAGATTGCTGAGTTCTTGGCAACCTTTAAAGAATATCCTCAACGTCAAGAAGTAGGAAGTTTTAGTTTAGATAAAGTATTAGAACAAATGGAATCAGCAAAAAGAAATTAAGTTTTAATAATATAACATTGTAAAACAAAAGCTAAATATTTAATATATTTAGTTTTAAAAAAAGGAAGCCGCTTATAAAGCGGTTTCCTTTTTTGTTATGAATTTTAAAGGGTTAATAGGTATTTTTATATAACTTTGTTGTTATACTTAAACACTACAATTTATCAACTATGAGAAAAAAAATCACATTTGCATTATTGCTTTTTGCGCCCTTATTAATGATGGCTCAAAATGACAAAAAACCCAACATATTAGTTATTTGGGGAGATGACATTGGGCAATCAAATATTAGCGCCTATACGATGGGACTTGTTGGCTATCAAACCCCTAACATTGACAGAATGGCTGATGAAGGTATGATTTTTACCGATTATTATTCTGAGCAATCTTGTACTGCTGGTCGTTCTTCTTTTATTTTAGGACAAAGTGTTTTACGTACAGGGTTGAGTAAAGTTGGTATGCCAGGAGCAAAAGAAGGAATTAACGAAAAAGATCCAACCATTGCAGAGCTATTAAAACCACTTGGTTATAAAACAGGTCAGTTTGGTAAAAATCATCTCGGCGATCAAGACGAACACCTTCCTACTAATCATGGGTTTGATGAATTTATGGGGAATCTATATCATTTAAATGCCGAAGAAGAACCCGAATTGCCAGATTATCCAGATCCAGCTAAATATCCAGATTTTGCCAAAAAATTTGGACCAAGAGGTGTCATTCATTCTTATGCTGATGGAAAAATTGAAGATACAGGACCTTTAACCAAAAAAAGGATGGAAACTATTGATGACGAAACTGTTGAAGCGGCCAAAAAATTTATTAGAGAAG
>JADGEA010000267.1:2485-4412 GCA_016744615.1 Flavobacteriaceae bacterium | reverse complement strand
TGACATAATGTCAATTATCAAGACAGAATATCTACCGAAAAGCTCTTTTACACCGACTTAATATAAAAAACCTAACAACCATAAAGGTATTTTTCTCTAACCACCTAGTTCAATATCATCTATTTAAAACAGCGTCTTATAAAAAATAGCTATTTTTTGCAATAATTCAGGAAAAGCTGGCATACCATAACGTAGCTCTGGTGGATTGTAATAAATAGGGACTAGTTTCATTAATGAGCGTGTTAATATTTTCCATAATAGATTATAGTTGATTAAAACGCTCAAATATAATCGACTTGCCTACTGGCTTAGATTTTTTTCTATATATCTACCATCTGCAAATTTATGTAAAATACTTGCTATAAATGTTTGATATGGAAGACCTTCCGACAAAGCAAGTTTTTGAATCATAGATAGATCCCGGCTTGCAATACGAATATTTATTCTTTGATCCTTTTTGAAAGTAGCAGCGGCATATTCTTGATGTTTTTTTATTTCTTCTTTTGCATTAACAATTGGCTGTATGTCTCCAGATTCAAATGCTTCCAATATTTCTTGTTCTTCTTCATCTAGTTTATAGTGAGTCATATTCACTCTCCAATATACTTTTTTGTTGCTTTACGGCTAGGGATGATAGTTTTCAGAAAAACTTCATTTTCAGATTCTACATATGGAACTAAATAAGCATAGTCATTAACAGCTACAACAGAAATCTTTTGATTTGGGTAGCGTACTTGATTTGGATGCGGATATACATCTAGTTCATCACCTTTTTCAATATGAAAGATAATTTCCTCAAAATAAATATTTCTTTCTGCCTTCAGAATTTTATTCTTTTCTTGATTCCAATTATAGCGTTTCATAACACTACATTATAGTACAATGTGTGCCGTTTGTATTCATTTCTTAAAAATAGCGCGTTGATAATCAGGTTTTGGAGAATAAAAAAATAATTTATCAATGTTCCATGTGTATATCTTTGTAGTGGACTACAAAGATTATACATAATTTTATGTATTCTGATACATGGTATCTTTTAAGCTGTGATTTTCAAGATAAAATATCTTGCAAATCATCAATGATAGGCTTGATAAATATAGGATATTATTTTACTAGGTTTTGTATCCGCTAAATTTCAGTTGATACTGAAATTTCTTCAATATCAAGCATATCCCATGAATCAGGTTCTGTGGGTAACGCTGTTTTAATTTCAACAGATACATTTTCCTTGAGAAAAATTTGCTCGATTCTGTTAATTAACTCAGCAGTTTTTTTTTCACTAGCCCAAAGATTAGGTACTTCACAGGAAATCCAACAATGAATAGATAAAATAAAATCTCACTATGCGAAATAAATATGGTACAGAACAAGACCTAACTTGCTATTCTGGTACGATAAAATTCATAAATAAAATCCGTTTATTCCGTCAATTAGTTGTACTTCATATATATAAAATCAATAGTACAACGAATTTACGGAATAAACGAATTTAACATTAAATACTACCAACCAATTCATCAAAACTAGTAATAGGCGCACTACATTGATAGCCCTTACAAATATAAGCCACGATTTCCCTTGGCTTTTTCTCAGCTAAACTAGCAGGTAAATCTTGTGCATCATTTGGAATTGCAAAGCATAGGCGTTGTGGTGCATAGTCTTTTTGACAGGCTGCTTGCCATGTTTTTAAGCTTTCAGTTTCTCCCCGTAAAATTATGATTTCTGGCGGGAATAAATAATCTTCTACTGCTAATAACATTGTTGAATGAGGTGAAGCCATTTGAGTTAGGTATGACCAAGCTGCTTTTATGGTTTTTTCTGCCGCTTGTAAATAACGAGTTTCTCCTAATAAATGCCCTAAATGCCCTAAAGCTACAGCCGCTACTGCATTGCCACTAGGTATTGCTTCATCTCCAAATGATTTTGA
>JADGEA010000267.1:0-2475 GCA_016744615.1 Flavobacteriaceae bacterium | reverse complement strand
ATCATCAGCAAATTCTTCTAATAATACTTCTGCTAATGATATGGCAAATTTCATATCTTCATCATTCCATCGCGCTTGTAATAAATTTAAAACAGCGTTTAATAAAAAAGCATAATCATCTAAATAGGCATTTAAATGGGCTTTGCCATCTTTATATGTTGCTAATAAGCGTCCATTTACCCATAATTTTTCTGCCGCTGTAATATAATCGCTTTGTTCAAATATTAATCACGAGCGGCATTTAATGGCTTAGAATTTATATTAGTTTCAATATCAATTTTCCTGATAAAAGCCGGCATACCATAACGTGGCTCAGGTGGAATGATAAATAAATCATTCATTAAAGCAGCGGTTTTATCATCCTCAAAAGATTCATGCGCCATCACATGACACCAATGACAAGCAGAATAACCAATAGATAATAAAATCGGTTTATCTAGTTGTTTAGCTAAATTCAGTGCCTCCCGAATTGCTTTAATAAGCGACTTCAGGTCGCAACTAACGCCCTGTGAAATTGGCGTTTAACACAGCTTGTTAGCTGAGTTATTTAACCAAGTACTATATCAAAAAGTTTTTGCATCTTACCATAAAGGCAATGATAGCCTTCGATATTCGCATCTAGCCAATCATTAATCTTAATGTTTTTAAATGTAACCTCATAGCCACAATTGATAATTAGATGCTCAAAAAGAAGCCTTTGCGACCGACCATTACCATCTCTAAATGGATGAATTACATTCATATCACAATAGTACTCTGCAAGTTTTTTTGTAAGTTCTTTTCTTGGCAAACCGATTAAAAAATTTTCTTTTGCTAGATTATCAAAGAGCTTAGTAGCTTCTGCTTCAATTCTATTACAGTTGCAGAACCTAGTATCCCCTTTTGATATATCAATTGTTCGTATTTCACCTGCCCAACAATAAATATCTGAAAATAATTTTTTATGGAGGAGACACCAATAACTAAGATCATAAGGTGGTTCTTGGAACTCTATATCCATAGCTGAAATTTCAGATAACTTTCGTTCTGCTTCAAATAATTCTACCTCATCAGTAATGCCAAGATTATTCTTAAGAACATCTGATTTTTCATATTTATATGGATCTTGCCCAGTACCATATTTATCAACCATGAGTATCACAACTCATAGACTTTTTTGAATACTTAGCAAGAAGTTTATTTCTTAATTTCTCTCTTTGAGCTTTGTCATGTGGAATAGGTGTATTAACTATGTTAATACCTTCTAAACGCATACTTTCCCGATAATTTTTCAGTTTTACACGCTCAAAGTATTTATGCTTCTCTGAAAATGACTTCATCAAAAAGTTATTATTCTTTTCTTTAATGCGTTTTTCTTTCTTTGGTTTTAAATTTCTGTCTTTTAAGACAAGTTGAAGCTCCCTTCCCGATTCAAATATACCCCATTTTTCTATGGAAAAGTACCATGATTTTTCATTCTTTATTTTTTTGATTTTTATCCCCATATCTTCTGATAAAAAACGTATAACCTTTTGCACTTTTCTTTCTGAAAAACCTGTAAATTCAACTATTTTTTTTGTGTTTGGATGTTTTAATTGTACTAACCCAGCTAACACATCAAGTTCATAATTCATTATTTTCACCATAAAAATAGCACATATATGCTATTATAGGTCATATTGTATGATATTGCTCATAATTTCAAAGCCGAGATAGAACTAATTTTTCAACAGGCAGAGTTGGGGCATTACCCTATATTCGTTGTACTCAATTACACGGATTAATAGCTAGCAGAGTGCATGACGCTTTGCTTATAAACTAGCAACCAATTCATCAAAACTAGTAATAGGCGCACTAGATTGATAGCCCTTACAAATATAAGCCACGATTTCCCTTGGCTTTTTCTCAGCTAAACTAGCAGGTAAATCTTCTGCATCATTTGGAATTGCAAAGCATAGGCGGTGTGGTGCATAGTCTTTTTGACAGGCTGTTTGCCATGTTTTTAAGCTTTCAGTTTCTCCTCGTAAAATGATTATTTCTAATAACATGGTTGAATGAGGTGAAGCCATTTGAGTTAAGTATGACCAAGCTGCTTTTATGGTTTTTTCTGCCGCTTGCAAATAACGAGTTTCTCCTAATAAATGCCCTAAATGCCCTAAAGCTACAACCGCTACTGCATTACCAGTAGGTATTGCTTCATCTCCAAATTATTTTCTCGTTCCCACCCTACAAAAAAACTTGTTTGTGTATAAGAGACTGCGCTCCAGCGTGGGAATGAGAAAATAACTCGGGCAACCATAAAGGATTGCCCCTACATAACACTATTATTTTGTAGGGGTAATCCCTTGTGGTTACCCTAAACTTTATTTATAAACTAGCAACCAATTCATCAAAACTTGTAATAGGCGCACTACATTGATAGCCCTTACAAATATAAGCCACTATTTCCCTTGGCTTTTTCTCAGCTAAACTAGCAGGTAAATCTTGTGCATCATT
>JADGEA010000266.1 GCA_016744615.1 Flavobacteriaceae bacterium | reverse complement strand
AGGTCTCACCTCTTCCCATACCGAACAGAGAAGTTAAACCTATCAGCGCTGATGGTACTGCCCTTGGGTGGGAGAGTAAGTCGTTGCCTTTCTTTTAAACCTCTAACATTTATTTGTTAGAGGTTTTTTTTTATGGTTTTTTTAAAAGATAAATGACTCAAATCATCATTTATCTTTTAAAAAGTGTTATTTGTCTAATAATCTGTAAGGATTAATAATAAAAACAATAAATTTATTCACTAAATTTATTGTAAAATGATATATGTTTTAAAAAAAATAATTATACTGACACTAGCCTTAAGTTTTTTTACAAGTTGTCAAAAACAGGAAAAAGTTAAAGAGATAAAACCTAATATTATTTATATTCTTGCAGATGATCTTGGATATGGAGAATTAGGAGTTTATGGCCAAGAAAAGATACAAACACCCAATATTGATGCTTTAGCAGCTAAAGGCATGTTGTTTACGCAACACTATTCTGGTGCTCCTGTATGTGCTCCTTCTAGATATATGTTGTTGACGGGTAAACATGCTGGGCATGCACAAATCAGAGGAAATGATGAATGGGCTTCAAGAGGAGATGTATGGAATTTTGAAAAAGCAGTAAATGATCCTAATTTGGAAGGACAAAGGCCTATCAAGACCAGTACTGTTACTTTAGGTGAAATTATGCAGCAGGCAGGGTATAAAACTGCTATTGTTGGAAAATGGGGATTAGGAGCTCCACTGACGGATGGTATTCCAAATAAAAATGGATTTGACTTCTTTTATGGGTATAATTGCCAACGACAGGCACATCAGTTATATCCAAAACATCTTTGGAAGAATGAAGAAAAAGTCTGGCTGGATAATGATATTGTTACTCCAGGAACTCCTCTAGATAAAGATGCTGATATATTAGATCTCGATAGTTATAACAAATATCAACAAAAAGATTATGCGCCAGCATTGATGCAAAAAGAGGTGCTTCAATTTATTACAGAAAATAAGGACAAACCTTTTTTTATGTATTATGCTTCTCCTTTACCACATTTACCTCTCCAGGTTCCACAAGAATATGTAGATAAATATGTGAAGTTATTCGATAATGAAAAGCCTTATACCGGTAGAGCATATTTCCCTAACCGTTATCCACATGCAGCTTATGCAGGAATGATTACTTATTTAGATGATCAGGTGGGTGAAATTGTAGCTAAATTGAAAGAACTTGGTATTTATGAAAATACACTGATAATTTTCACAAGTGATAATGGTCCAACTTATACGGGTGGTGTAGATGCTGAATTTTTTAATAGTGCCAGACCATTTGAAAATAAATATGGAAGAACAAAAGGATTTATTTATGAAGGAGGTGTTCGGGTTCCTATGATTGCAAGTTGGCCAGGTATGATTAAAGTTGGAACAAAAACAGATCATATTTCAGCTTTTTGGGATGTATTACCAACTTTTAGTGATTTGGTTAAAGAAAAATCACCAGATAATATTGACGGGATAAGTTTTCTGCCAACCCTTCTTGAGAATGAAAATCAGACAGAACATGAGTTTTTATATTGGGAGTTTCCTAGTTATCAAGGACAGCAGGCAGTACGAATGGGTGACTGGAAAGGTATAAGAAAGAATATCTTTAAAGGAAATATGAAAATTGAATTGTATAATCTGAAAGATGACCTTACAGAAAGCAAGGATGTTGCAGGTCAATATCCTGTTATTGTTTCCCAAATAGAAGAAATAATGAAGAGAGAGCATATACCTGCTGAAAACGATAGATTTAAAATAAAACAATTAGGTGATTAATAAATCTATAGAGATGAATAAATTTGTATTTTTTGAATTGACTAATTGATATTGCTAGAATGAATTTAATAAAATGATTTATTAAATTGAATACTTTGATTATTAATTTAGAAGAAGAAGTATAACTATTCACATAAAAAAAACGGCAGGAAAAAGGTTGATAATTTGTTAGGAATAGTGTTATTTGAAGAAAAGAATGCAATTACTTTTAGACAAAGTGAGAAAACAGGGATCAACAAAAGATAAATTAAATACTAGAATAGTGCTTAATGGAGGTTTTGCTCTAAATCAATTATAATATAAAACACACATGAAAATAATAAGAAAGTTACAACTTTTATGGATTCTGATAGTTATAGTTTCTTCTTGCAAGAATAAACAAGAGATAAATTTAATATCACAACTTCCAAACAATAATTCAAGGGTTTGGATAGGAAATGAATATTGGGCAAACCCTCTTCAGGATTGGCAGTTGAATAATGGACAAATAGAATGTGTCTCAAGTGGTGGATATAGAAATATATATCTGTTAACCAATGAAATAGGTTCTAAAAAAGGAGACTTCACCATAAGTGTGAGAGCTAAAAATCTGACATCTGAAAATGAACTTACTGAAGGATGGATTGGTTTTGAAATAGGAGTTAAAGGGGAGTTTAATGATTATCGTGATAGTGCAATTCGAGGACGTGGTTTTCCTGTTGGTATCACAACCCATGGGCAAATGTTTATAGGAAATTTAAATTCGGAAAACAAAGTACTCCCTATAGATTTGTTGGATGATGCTTTCATTGAATTAAATGCAAAACAACAAGAAAATGGAAAGTATGTCATTACCCTTAAGATCAAAAATGATTTGGTAGAAGAAACAATTCATCGAAAAGATATTTTACCTGAATGGATTGAAGGAGGTGTATCATTAATGTGCCATAGCGGAAAACTCAAAGAGTTTTCAGATAAGAAAAAGAACATAGAATATCCAAACTGGGGTACTACTCCTGATAAACGTCGTGGTGGAAATGTAAAATTTGGATTTTCAAACTGGAAGGTTTTAGGAGATAAAATAACACAGCATAAAAGACAGGCTTTTGGTCCGATTCTTTTTACACAATACACCTTAAGTAGCAAAGTATTGAAATTAACAGTCCAATTGCCTCCAATAGGAGAAAAGGATGGACAAACAGTTGACTTCCAAATAAAATCAAATGGGAAATGGGAGACCATTACAACAGAAAAGATAGATGGTCTTGCACGTACTTCTACTTTCAGGGTTGAAAACTGGGATACAACAAAAGATAATCCTTACAGATTGGTTTATCAATTATATGATAGTGGAAATATTTTAAAAGAGCATTATTATGAAGGAACTATACGAAAAGAACCATTAAAAAAAGAAGAAATAGTAGTAGCTGGATTTACTGGGAATAATGATCTTGGATTTCCAAACACGGATATTTTTGAAAGTATAAAATTTCACGATCCGGATGTGTTATTTTTTTCCGGTGATCAGATTTATGAAGGAGTTGGTGATTATGGAGCTTTAATAAACCAAAAAAGTTTAGAAAAATCAACTATTGATTATTTGCGCAAGTGGTATTTATTTGGATGGGCATATGGTGATTTGTTAAAGGACCGGCCTTCTGTTTGCCTTTTAGATGATCATGATGTTTATCATGGCAATATTTGGGGTGCAGGTGGTATTGCAACACCTGAAGGCTTAGGAGGAGCAGATGCTCAGGATTCAGGAGGTTATAAAATGCCCGTGAAATGGGTGAATATGGTACAACGTACACAAACTTCCCACATGCCTGATGCTTATGAATCAACACCTGTTGCTCAGGGTATGAATGTATATTATACAGATATGAAGTATGCGGGAATTAGTTTTGCGATTTTGGAAGACAGAAAATTTAAATCTGCTCCAAAACCACTGTTGACTAAAGCAAAAATTCACAACGGCTGGATGCAGAACCATGATTTTAATGCAGTCAAGAGTGCCGATGTTAAAGATGCTGTTTTGCTTGGTGATAGACAACTAAAATTTCTTGAGAATTGGAGTGCGGATTGGAGTGAGAATACATGGATGAAAGTTGTGTTATCTCAAACTATTTTTGCCAATGTAGCAACTCTTCCTTATGCAGATAGTCATTCGGATGTGATTGTTCCTAAATTGAGAATTCTAAAAAAGGGAGATTATCCACCAGATGATGTTGTAGTTTCTGATTTTGATTCTAATGCATGGCCTCAAACGGGTAGAGACAAGGCTGTAAAGGCTATTCGAAAATCATTTGCTTTTCATTATGCCGGTGATCAGCATTTGGGAAGTACCATTCAATATGGGGTAGATGATTTTAATGATGCAGGCTATGCTTTTTGTGTACCTTCCATTTCAAATGTATGGCCTCGTAGGTGGTATCCTTCAAAGGAAGGGAAAAACAGAAAGGAACGAGAACCTAGATATACAGGTGAGTTTAAAGATGGTTTTGGGAATAAAATGACAGTTCATGCTATTTCCAATCCGGTTTTCACCGGAAAGAAACCTTCAAAATTATACGATCGTGCAACGGGATATGGCATAGTTCGATTTAATAAAAACACGAGAGATATTACTATCGAATGTTGGCCGAGACAGGCAAATCCAAAAAAAGATAAG
>JADGEA010000049.1 GCA_016744615.1 Flavobacteriaceae bacterium | reverse complement strand
TTGGATCAGTGCTTTGTCATAATCAATAATGGTATAGCTGTCAAAATCAACTTCATCATTAGAATCTGATGTGTAAAATGCCACAATTTCATCTTCCCTAAAAATAGCTTCATTTACTTTTAAATTGAGAACAGTTTCAATTAAATGCTCTGTTGGTAAAAATGAAGCATTGATCATTATATTGTGTTCCATTTCAACCATCGGAAATTTACCTTCCAGATACTCTTCTGTTAAGGTAGATGTAGTTGCACCGAGTTGTTTTTCCCATTTTTCTCGAATGGTTAAAATACCAATTCTAATTTCAGCAACAGGTTTTGTATAGGTTAACGGTAGTAAATTATCTCTGTAACTTCCATCAAATAATATATAATTCATTTTATATGAGTTCATTTATTAGGCGCAAATATATGTTTTTAAAAGTAACATAAAATGAATTTCAAACTACTTTTATGTATAGAACGAATGGATATTATAATTAGTATTTCGTTTTATTTTTAGCTTTATGCAGATACGAAGCATCTGAGCCTGCAGCTATAGGCTTCTATTTTAAAGGTTTCCTAACAAAGTAAATATGCTAAGATAAATTACAAATATCTCAAAACTGAGTGCCTATGATCTAAAAAATATTACATATATTTTACTGTAAATCAGTAAGATCCATGATTTAAATATTGTTTTCATGAATAAAGTTGATTAAAACATTTAACTTATTATCTTTACGGACTTTATTACATATATAGTTTTTTGTAATTATACTTTAATTAGAACTTACTAATATGTGATTGTAATAATTGAATAAGAATAAATACATGGGGTTTTACTTTTTTTTATTTTTCATTTTAATTGGTCAGGCATTTTATTCTCAAAATAAACCAGTTGAAGTCTCAAATATTTTCCATAAAAGTAAATCATTGCAGTTTGGTGAAGATCTTAAATTTCAAGATGATATAGATTTAATTCCTAAAGAAATTAATATACCATTAACTACAGCTTATACAATAGATTATACACAAAAGTATTTGGTATATGACCCAATAAGAGATCCTAAGAGACTGGTTTATAATACAGGATTATTTATGGGGGCCGCTATTGCTTCATTTGGTATTTTATGGATTTTACCCGAAAGTTTTACGAACTGGAATAAGGAGGAAATGTTAGAATATGGTATGATTCAACGATGGAAAGATAATGTTAGAGCCGGTCCAGTATGGGATGATGATGATTTCTTTCTTAACTGGGTCATGCACCCTTGGTCAGGTGCAATATATTTTATGAGTGCCAGGGGAAGTGGTTTTAATAAATGGGAATCCTTTGCCTATTCTGCGGTCATGTCTACTTTTTTCTGGGAATATGGAATAGAGGCTTTCGCCGAAATTCCTTCGTTGCAGGATTTGCTTATTACTCCAATTATTGGATCTGTTTTAGGTGAATTTTTTTTTAGATGGAAAGGAAATATAATAAGGAATGACAAAAAAATTTTAAACTCAAAAATACTTGGAGGTACATCTCTTTTTATTATGGATCCTTTTAATATGCTCCTAGATGGATTGGGTTATAAAACCCAAAACAAAATGCAGACCTATTCTGCAATAGCACCTATTGATTATGATTTTAGATCAGGGAAAACAATATGGGGATTACAGGTGGTTGTAAGTTTTTAGGTTTTTACCTATATAAATAGTTTTCTATATGTATTAACAATGTTAGTTTAATCGTGGTAAAATTACTGATACATAATCATTTGACTATTAATCTCAATAAAAATTAAACATCAAAATTCACATTCGGTAATTTATTTAAATTTTTGATAAACCTTTTCAGATTAAATGGTTTTTTTTCTGTTACAACACTCACCATTTCAAACGAAACACATTGTGCAACAAGCATTTTTGCTTCCAAATGACTAAAATCTGCATTTAAAAGTCTTTTAAATGTTGCAGCAGTTTCTGGAGGATTATTGCTATCCATTTGTTCATTTACAACTTCAAACAATTGATTTTGAAATGCTTCTTCAGAAGTTTCAGGGTCATCATCATCTAATTCATTTGAATCTTTAAAATCGTCAAGATAGAGGTCTAATTCTTCTAAAACTTCATTTACATATTCTAAATCAAAATAATCTGGATCAAAATCAATTCCAACCCATTCAATAGTATCTTTGTATTCAGGGTGTTTTTTATCTTTGATTACTTCTTTCAAATTTTCATAACCCCAAATTCCTCCACAATCTTCCGGTGGGCAACTTCGCTTTCCTCTGATACAGGTTGGGTATTTTTTGTTGAGCTGAAATGGAATTGTTTTTTCCAGTTGTATGGTATGCATCCAGCCATCCCCAAAATCATATTCATATTTTATTCTATCACCTGATTTTTTTAACACCTCATTTATTGTTAAAGAAGCAGGATCTATAGATTCAATATCTATAAACTCATCAGGTTCAGCAATGGTATAATCACCTGTTTCAAATTGGTACATATGATAGCTATCCCAACCCATTGAAATTTGAATGATATGGTGAAAATCAATGAAAGTGGTATCTGGTTCAACTAATATAGTTCTGTATATAGATGGCTTTGCATTATCTAAGGATATTTTTATTTGGAAAATATTTTTCATGATTATTTACTTAAATACATTTTTCTTCTAGAGTACAATTCATAGAATTGATCATCTTTTAAACTATCAATAAACAAAATACTTTCACCTGTTGATTTCATTTCCGGACCTAAATTTTTATTCACATTGGGGAATTTGTCAAAAGAGAAAACAGGTTGTTTGATGGCATAACCATCCAGTTTTGGTTTAAAATCAAAATCAGTTACTTTATTCTCTCTCAACATTACTTTTGTTGCATAATTCACATAAGGTTCCTTATATGCCTTTGAAATAAAAGGTACTGTTCTTGATGCTCTTGGGTTTGCTTCGATAATGAATACCGTATCATCTTTAATGGCAAACTGTATATTGATTAGACCAACTGTTTTTAATGCCAAGGCTATATTTTTGGTATGATCTTTAATTTGTTGCATTACAAATTCCCCAATATTAAAAGGGGGTAAAGTGGCATTTGAATCTCCTGAATGAACACCACAAGGTTCAATATGCTCCATAATACCAATGATATAAACATTTTCACCATCACATATAGCATCAGCCTCAGCTTCAATAGCACCATCTAAATAATGGTCAAGAAGTAACACATTATTAGGTATTTTTCTTAGTATATCAATAACATGGTCTTCCAGATCTTTTTTATTGATTACAATTTTCATTCCCTGTCCACCAAGTACATAACTAGGTCTTACTAATATTGGGAAGTCAAGTTGGTCAGCAATTTTATCAGCTTCTTCAGCGGATGTAGCAGTTCCAAACTGAGGGAAAGGTATGTCCAATGTGGTTAATAATTCTGAAAACCTACCTCTGTCTTCTGCCAGATCTAAGGCCTCAAAACTTGTCCCTATTATTTTTACACCGTGTTTTTCTAATTTTTCAGCCAATTTTAAAGCAGTTTGTCCACCAAGTTGCACAATTACACCCTCTGGTTTTTCTAACTGAATAATATCCCAAATATGTTCCCAAAAAACAGGTTCGAAATATAATTTATCTGCAATATCGAAATCTGTTGAAACCGTTTCCGGATTACAGTTGATCATAATAGTCTCATAACCACATTCTTTTGCCGCCAATACACCGTGAACACAGCAATAATCAAATTCAATTCCTTGTCCGATACGGTTTGGACCAGAACCTAAAACAATAATTTTTTTCTTTTTGCTGACAATACTCTCGTTTTCAGAATATTCTTTTCCGTTTACAATCATATTACTCTCAAAAGTAGAGTAGTAGTACGGGGTCTCTGCAGGAAATTCTGCAGCACAAGTATCAACAAGTTTAAACACACGGTTGATATTCATGCTCCTACGTTTTTTATGTACTTTGCTTTCCAAACACCCAATCATATGCGCAATTTGTCTGTCGGCAAAACCTTTTTGTTTGGCCTCCAACAATAATTCTTTTGGTAGAGTTTCTAATGAATCATAAGAAGAGATCTCTTTTTCAAGAAGGTGCAAAGCTTCGTATTCTTTTAGAAACCACATGTCTATTTTTGTAATTTCATGAATTCTGTGTAACGGAATACCAATTTGAATAGCATCGTAAATTACAAAAACTCTGTCCCAACTTGGGTATTTTAATTTTTGAAATATTTTTTCATAGTCTTTTATTCCTTTACCATCTGCACCAATTCCGTTACGACTTATTTCCAGTGACTGTGTTGCTTTGTGTAATGCTTCCTGGAATGATCTACCAATTCCCATAACCTCTCCAACCGATTTCATTTGCAAACCAATGACTCTTTCTGATCCTTCAAACTTATCAAAGTTCCAACGTGGAATTTTCACGATCACATAGTCTAATGTTGGTTCGAATAGGGCTGAGGTATTTTTTGTAATTTGATTTTCTAGTTCATCTAAATGGTAGCCAATAGCAAGTTTAGAAGCAATTTTTGCAATAGGATACCCTGTTGCTTTTGATGCTAAAGCTGATGAACGAGAAACCCGAGGATTAATTTCAATCGCAATTAATTTTTCTTTATCATCTGGACTCATTGCAAACTGTACATTACATCCGCCTGCAAAATCACCAATAGATCGCATCATTTTTATTGCCATATCACGCATTCTTTGAAAGGCAGTATCACTTAATGTCATGGCTGGTGCAACGGTAATTGAATCTCCTGTGTGAATCCCCATTGGATCCATATTTTCAATGGTACAAATAATTACAACGTTGTCATTTTTATCACGTAAAAGCTCTAATTCATATTCTTTCCATCCTAGTAATGCTTTATCTATCAATACTTCATGAATAGGAGAAGCTTCTAGGCCTCGTTCCAGTAACATGTCAAAATCTTCCTTTTTATATACAATAGAAGCTCCTGTCCCACCTAATGTAAAAGAAGGTCTGATTACCAATGGAAATCCAAATTCCTGTGCGATTTCTTTACCCTGTAAAAATGAAGTTGCTGTTTTAGAAGGAGCTTGTGGAATTCCAATTTCATTCATTAAATTGCGGAATTTCTCTCTGTCTTCCGTAACTTTAATGGCATCAATATTAACACCAATCATTTTTACATTAAAGTCTTTCCATATACCTTTGTCATCGGCTTCTATACATAAGTTCAATGCAGTTTGTCCTCCCATTGTAGGTAAAACAGCATCAATATCATGTTTTTTAAGAATTTCAACAATCGACTTGGTTGTCAATGGTTTTAAATAAGTATGATCTGCCATTGTCGGATCCGTCATGATGGTTGCCGGATTTGAATTAATCAGTACAACCTCAATTCCTTCTTCTCTAATAGAGCGGATAGCTTGTGTTCCTGAATAATCAAACTCGCAAGCCTGACCTATTACGATTGGACCTGAGCCTATAATTAAAATTGATTTTATGGATTTATTTTTTGGCATTGCAATGGATTTATTTTGGTGTGTAAAGTTAATAATTTGAATTATAGTTATACCGCTTATAATATTTATTTCTTAACAATGAGATATAAAAAAAGGTGTTACTAATAAAAGTAACACCTAATATATTTTTACAAACACATTATTATTTTTTGTGATTTGGCTCAGATGAAACCGAAACTTTATGTCTTCCTTTAGCTCTTCTTCTCGCTAAAATCTTTCTACCGTTTACACTAGACATTCTCTCTCTAAATCCGTGTTTGTTTTTTCTCTTTCTTTTTGATGGTTGGAATGTTCTTTTCATTTCTAAATATCTTTATATTTTTGTGTCTGCTTTCTTTTCTTTAAAAGTCCGGCAAATATACAAAGAGTTTTAGTTTTGACAAGCAGGTTTTTAAAATAAACTTAACAAAAGGGATTAGTTTTTAACAATTTAAAAATTGTATTTTTACAAAAATTAAAAAATATACAATGAATTTTAATAAACCAATGTTAAAAGAAGGATCTTTAGATGATCAGGTAATTGTTGTAACAGGTGGTGGAAGCGGCTTAGGAAAGGCAATGACTACCTATTTTTTAGAGCTTGGAGCTAAGGTAGTAATCAGTTCAAGAAATATAGATAAGTTAAAAAATACAGCCAAGGAATTAGAAGAAAAAACAGGAGGAAAAGTGTTACCTGTACAATGCGATGTGCGACATTATGATCAGGTAGAGGCAATGTTGGCAGCAACATTGAAAGAATTTGGCAAAGTGGATGGTTTATTAAACAATGCAGCGGGAAATTTCATCAGTCCTACGGAAAGATTATCAGCAAATGCCTTTGATACCATTATAGATATTGTTTTAAAAGGAACAAAAAACTGTACCTTGGCTTTTGGAAAACACTGGATAGATATCAAGCAAAAGAAAGCAACAGTTCTTAATATTGTTACTACTTATGCCTTTACAGGTTCAGCATATGTTGTTCCTTCAGCAACGGCTAAGGCAGGAGTGCTTGCTATGACACGATCACTTGCAGTGGAATGGGCAAAATACGGTATTCGGTTTAATGCTATTGCACCGGGTCCTTTTCCTACAAAAGGAGCTTGGGACAGATTGTTACCAGGAGATTTAAAGGAGGAATTTAATATGAAAAAGAAAATTCCTTTGCGTAGAGTAGGTGAGCATCAGGAACTGGCAAATTTGGCAGCATATTTAATGTCTGATTTTTCTGCTTATATCAATGGAGAAGTTATCGTAATTGATGGTGGAGAATGGTTACAGGGAGCAGGAGAGTTCAATATGCTGGAAAAAATTCCGGAACAAATGTGGGATATGCTTGAAATGATGATCAGAAGTAAGAAAAGAAAATAGATTGAATTTAAAACATAGTTTATAAATTGTATATGCTTTGTTAAAAACTTCTCTTTTAAAGCTCGTAAATAGTTGTATTTTTACGGTGATAATAAATCAAATTATTTAATGGGAAAAATTATTGCAATTGCTAATCAAAAAGGGGGAGTAGGAAAAACTACAACTACCGTTAATTTAGCTGCAGCTCTTGGTGTTTTAGAACAAAAAATATTGCTTATTGATGCTGATCCACAGGCTAATGCTACATCTGGATTAGGTATTGATGTTGAAGCTGTGGAAAATGGAACCTATCAGGTTTTAGAGCATGCAGTATCCGCAAAGGACACAATCGTAAAAACCAATTCACCAAATGTTGATATTATCCCTGCACATATTGACCTTGTGGCAATTGAGATAGAATTGGTTGACAGAGATCAAAGAGAATACATGCTGAAAAGTGCCTTGAAAGAGGTTAAAGATGATTATGATTATATTGTTATTGATTGTGCGCCTTCATTAGGTTTGATAACGGTAAATGCTTTGACCGCTGCAGATTCGGTTATCATTCCAATTCAATGTGAGTATTATGCATTAGAAGGTTTAGGCAAACTTTTAAATACCATAAAAAGTATTCAAAATATTCATAATCCGGAATTAGATATTGAAGGATTGTTGTTAACAATGTACGATTCCAGATTAAGGCTTTCCAACCAGGTTGTGGCAGAAGTAAAAAAACATTTCCATAATATGGTGTTTAAGACCATTATTCAAAGAAATATCAGATTAGGAGAAGCGCCAAGCTTTGGTGAAAGTATCATCGCCTATGATGCAACCAGTAAAGGAGCAATCAATTATATTAATCTGGCACATGAAGTAATAAAAAATAATTCAAAGAATGGCTAAAGCTACTAAAAAACAAGCCTTAGGGAGAGGTTTATCTGCATTGTTAAATGATACTAGAGAAGATATAAATTCTGTTAGTGATAGAAATGCAGAAAAACTTGTTGGAAATATTATAGAGATTGAGTTAGGCCATATTGAAGTAAATCCTTTTCAGCCTCGTACAAATTTTAATGAAGAATCTTTACGTGAATTGGCTGGTTCAATAAGTGAACTTGGTGTAATTCAACCTATTACAGTTAGAAAATTAGAAGGAAATAAATTTCAGCTCGTTTCTGGAGAAAGAAGGTATAGGGCGTCAAAGATTAATGGCTTACAGACAATACCAGCTTATATCAGAATTGCAAATGATCAGGAAATGCTGGAAATGGCTTTGGTAGAAAATATCCAAAGAAAGGATCTGGATCCAATTGAAATTGCACTTTCTTATCAGCAATTGATCAATGAAGTAAAACTTACACAAGAAAAATTAAGTATTCGTGTCGGTAAGAACCGATCAACAGTAACCAATTTTTTAAGATTGCTAAAACTTGATCCTATCATACAATCAGGAATTAGAGATGGATTTTTAAGTATGGGACATGGACGAGCACTAATTAATGTTTATGACCCAGATGTACAATTAGAAATCTATCAGAGAATTTTAAAGGATAAATTATCTGTAAGACAAACGGAACAATTGGTTAAAAATTTAAAAGATGGCAAACCGATTGATAAAAATAATAATGTAACAAAAGAGATTCCAAAATATATCAAAAAAGGAATCAAAGAAATAAGTACTTATCTGGGACATAAAGTTGATGTAAAAATTTCTGTAAATGAAAAGGGAAAAATAATTATACCTTTTCACTCACAAGAAGATTTTATTAGAATTAAAAAATTATTAGAATAAATGCTTAATAAAACGGGCTATAATGTCATTGTTTTTTTTTTACTAGTGAACATAAGCTTTGCTCAGGAAACTGTTGATGATGTCATTATTATTAAAGATACAACTTTTGTTTCTGAAACTTTAGATCCGTTGAGTCCGGCTAGAGCTGCATTTTATTCTGCTGTACTGCCAGGTTTAGGGCAGGCATACAATAAAAAATACTGGAAAATGCCTCTTGTTTATGCAGCAATAGGTACTGGTGTGTATTTTTTTATTGATAATAAAAGTGAATATGAAAGGTATCAAACAGCCTATAAATTAAGGCTATCCGGTAGAGATGATGAGTTTAATGGAGGTGATGACCCGTATATTAGTGATGATGGATTGATAAGAGCGCAAACTGTTCTTAAAAAAAATAGAGATCTGGCACTTTTTGCAACTATTGGATTGTATGTATTGAATATTATTGAAGCCAATGTTGATGCGCATCTTGATGATAAAGCATTTAGTAAGAATTTATCATTCAGACCAACTCTTTATATAAATCCAATTAATTATCAAACAGTTGCAGGAATCAATTTGACATTTGATTTTTGACTAATTTAAATCAAATAAAGAATAGTTAAAATATGAAAATAGCATTGTTAGGATATGGAAAAATGGGTAAAACAATTGAAAGAATTGCTGTAGAGCGAGGACATGAAGTTGTTTTGAAAATTGATATAAATCATCCTGTTTATGATATTAAAATAGCGGATGTTGCTATTGATTTTAGTCAGCCCAATGCTGCTTTTTCTAATTTAAAAAATTGTATTGAACATGGTATTCCTGTGGTTAGTGGCACTACCGGATGGCTTTCAAAGTACGATGATATAGTAGATTTTTGCAAGGCAAAAAATGGAGCATTTATTTATGCTTCAAATTTTAGCATAGGTGTTAATTTGTTTTTTAAAGTGAATGAATATTTGGCTAAGCTGATGAAAAATATAGAGGGGTATGGTGTAGAAATGGAAGAAATTCATCATATCCATAAATTGGATGAACCCAGTGGGACAGCAATTTCACTGGCAGAGCAGATCATTGATAATTCAGATAAAAAAAACTGGAATCTGCATAAATCAGATATTGATAATTTAAAGATTAACTCTAAAAGAGAAGGAGAAGTTCCAGGTACCCATATCATTAAATATGCATCAAATGTGGACTCTATTGAGATTAAACATACTGCATTTAATAGAAATGGTTTTGCTTTGGGAGCGGTAGTTGCTGCGGAATGGATAATTGGTAAAAAAGGAGTTTTTACCATGAAGGATGTATTGGGCATTTAAATTAAAAAATTGTTAAAGTATAATTAATAAGTAACATTTGATTTACTTTGCAGACTAAATAAATAAGAATAAATTAATTACGAATAATTACAATTATGACATTTCAACAGTGGTTTATATTTTTTTTAGCAGTACAGGTGATCCATTTTTTAGGAACTTGGAAATTATATGTTAAAGCAGGCAGAAAGGCGTGGGAAGCAGCTGTGCCAATTTATAATGCAATAGTACTTATGCAAATCATTAACCGATCAAAATGGTGGGTGATTTTACTTTTTATTCCAATCATAAATTTATTGATGTTCCCAATCTTATGGGTAGAAACGATCAGAAGTTTTGGAAAGAACAGTACCATGGATACTTTTTTGGCAATAGGTACTCTTGGTTTCTATATTTATTATGTCAACTATATGGAGGATGTAAAATATATAGAAAACAGAAGTTTAAAACCCAGAACAGCTACAGGTGAATGGGTGAGTTCCATTGCTTTTGCGATTATTGCTGCAACTATAGTCCACACTTATGTAATGCAGCCTTATACCATACCTACTTCATCTTTAGAAAAAACATTATTAATAGGTGACTTTTTGTTTGTGAGTAAATTTCATTATGGAGCAAGGATACCAATGACTACGGTGGCAGCTCCTATGGTGCATGATACCTTGCCATTTGTTAAGATCAGATCTTATTTAAATAAACCGCAATTGCCATATCTTCGATTTCCTGCTATCCAGAAAATAAAACAGAATGATATTGTTGTATTTAGCTGGCCGGTTGATACGGTGGAACAATTCTTCAAAAGAACAAATCGAAGAATTAGAAAGCCTATTGATAAAAAATCAAATTATGTAAAGCGTTGTGTTGGTATAGCAGGTGACTCTTTAGAGATAAAAGAAGGTTATGTTTATATCAATGGGAAGAAAAATAATTTACCCGAAAGAGCTAAATTACAGTTTTATTATGATGTAAATACTGGGGGAACACAATTAAGTGTTAAGAGTTTAAGAACCAGGTATCATGTGAGGGAAGGCGGAAGATTACAGGATGGTAATTATATATTAAACCTAGCCAGTGATGATGCTAAATTATTGAAAAACAACCCTTCTGTTAAGGCTATGGAAAGGAAAATCTCTCCAAAAGGAGAAAGTGAAAATGTTTTCCCAAATGTAAGATCACTAAACTGGAATAAAGATAATTATGGCCCGGTCTATATTCCTAAAAAAGATGTGACTGTAGCATTAAATGCAGAATCATTACCATTTTACAAACAGGTTATAGTTGAATATGAAAAGAATAAACTGGAAGTAAAAGATGGTAAGATCTTGATCAATGGTCAGGCAGTTGATAATTATACGTTCAGACAAGATTATTTTTGGATGATGGGTGATAACCGTCAGAACTCAGAAGATTCAAGATATTGGGGTTTTGTTCCTGCTGATCACATAGTAGGTAAGCCTGTTTTTATCTGGTTTAGCTGGAACAGTGATGGAAAAGGACTGGAAAAAGTTAGATGGGAAAGATTATTTACTACTGTTGGAGGTGATGATAAACCCGTTTCTTATTTTTATCCATTTTTGGCAATTTTAGCTATACTATGGGGATATAGTATTTATCGCAAAAGGAAAAACGCATAATTATTTGTTTTTAGAATTTTAATCAGATCTCAAATATTGAAAATCATTGATTGTACAACCTACATTGTTTTCACCTATAATTCAATTTGTAGCTTTATCTAATGCTGAAAGTATAGTTTTTGAACTGGAGGATAATTATCAAAAACAAACCTTTAGAAATCGCTATCTGATTTATGGAGCCAATGGTAAGCAGATGCTTTCAGTTCCGGTTATTCATCCTCATAATGGTGTAAAAATAAAAACAAAGGATGTCAAAATAGATCATAGAACAGATTGGCATAAGTTGCATGTCCGATCTTTACAATCCGCATACAGATCCTCACCTTTTTATGAATTTTATGAAGATGAGATATTGCCTGTTTTTTATAAGAAGCAGAAATATTTGATAGATCTAAATCTTGATGCTTTTGAGGTTATTTGCGAAGCCTTACAAGCTGAATTCAAATATGAAAAAACAAAGGAATATCAAATAAATATTAAAAATAAGGAGGATCACAGGCCATTAGCCATTGCGAAAACCAAACAAATCTTTCCATTACAAAAATATACTCAGGTTTTTGATAATAAATATGGATTTCTATCCAACCTCAGTATATTAGATCTAATATTTAATGAAGGTCCAAATGCATTGATGTATTTGGAAAAGCATAAAAACTTACTTTTTAAGAGCTGAAAATAGCCAAGCAATCATAAAAAAAAACAATTCACTATTCTTTTTTACTCTTTTTGGAAGAATACTTTTGTTTGTTCAATTCGTCCTGAAGTTCACGTCTCACTTTTTGTTCTCGTTCAAGTGCGGTTGCTTTGTAGGTTTCAAATTCCTCTTCTGTTTCAGTAAGCAGTCTATTTGCTTGTTTTGTAATAGAATTACTTGCTTTAAATCGATAAATAAAGAAAACCAAAAACACCAATAACCCTGTAATAATAGACCATAGTAGCGTATTATAACCGTTTTTAGTCATCGGAAATCCTAAAAATTTAATCTCATCTTTTTCTTTGGTGACAATAGTTAAATTATCATTAGTAGTTTTTAGATCTGATTTTAGACTGTTTATTTCAGTATTTTGTGTTTGTACTACTTGTTTTGTGTTATTTAATTCTTTTTTAAGAGTACTTATAGAATCTAAAACATTTGCTTTAATTTTTTGAAGATCAACTTTTTTAACAGACTTCGTATCTTTATAGGAATACGATTTAACGTATATATAATTAAATTGACTTTCAATAGTGCCCTTATTTAAGGATCCTTTAATTTTTTTTCTTTCCTTCGTTTGACCATAAGAATTAATGGATAAGAACAATATAAGTGAAGTTGCAAAAAGAACTTTAAAAATTTTCATACGGATTGTTGTTTTGTTAATTTAGTTATAACTGATTTTTTTGATAAAAATTGTACAAAATTAATTCTTTTTTAAAGCAATTTTTTAAACGGATTTTGTTTCAATAATCTAATAAAAACAAGTTATTTTATGTTCAACAGTCCTATCCATATTAGAGCGGATAAAATTAAAGTAAATAAAACATTTTAGCAAAGATTATTTTAAAACTTCTTTTAAGATACTTATTGGGTGCTGAGAGGTACGTTTAGTGCCATCTTTGATCTGGTGTCGGCAACTTGTGCCAGCTGCAACAATTTTAGTTCTTGCATCTGTATTTCTGATCTTAGGAAATAAAGTATCTTCGCCCACTTGCATACTAATGTCATAATGCTCTTTTTCAAAACCAAATGAGCCTGCCATTCCGCAACACCCGGTATTCATGATGGTAACATTAAAATTTTCAGGTAAATTAAGCATGGCAAAAGAAGCTCCTGTGCCTGAAAGAGATTTTTGATGACAATGACCATGAATTTTAAGAACTTTTTTCTCCTTTGTAAAGGAATCAGAAGTTATATTTCCGTTTTTGATTTCTCTTTCAAAAAATTCTTCCATCGTATAGGAATATTTTGATATTTCTAATGCAGTATCTTTATCATCAGCCAAACGAATATATTCATCTCTAAATCCTAAAATTGTTGAAGGTTCAATTCCTACTAAAGGGGTTTCCTTTGAGATAAGATCCTTAAAGTGATTTACATTAAAATCAACTATTTCTTTGGCCTTGTCCATAACTCCTTTTGAAATAAAACTTCTCCCACTTTCTTCGTGCTTAGTAATAATCACCTCATATTTTAAAGTGGTTAATACTTCAATCGCATCAATACCAATATTCACATCGTAAAAATTGGTATATTCATCCATAAACAAATACACTTTGCCGTTTCTAAAACCCTTATTTTTAAATTTTTTCTTATTTTTTTTATACCATTTAAAAAAAGATTTGTTAGCCAGTTTAGGAATACTCCTTTTGGGAGCAATTCCCATAATTTTTTTAGCCATTGGTGTACTTAAAATGGCATTGGTAAGAGTAGGGGTAATGCTACCCAGTTTATTCCATTTTACATTGTCAGCAAATAATTTTGAACGAAAATCTATACCATTTTCTTTATAATATTGATGTAGAAATTCAGCTTTTAAAGCGGCAATATCTACATTGCTCGGGCACTCAGATGCACATGCTTTACAACTCAAACAAAGGTCAAAAACTTCTTTTAACTCTTTATGGTTGAATTTATTAACCTGATCGCTATTGGTTAAAAATTCTCTTAAAGCATTTGCTCTGGCACGAGTAGTATCCTTTTCATCTTTTGTTGCTCTATAGCTCGGGCACATCGTTCCACCTGCCGATACAGGTTTACGACAATCGCCAGAGCCATTGCATTTTTCAGTAGCTCTCAAAATTCCTTGTGAATCTGAAAAATCAGATATGGTTTCAATTTCAGGTTCTACTCGGTCAACTTCATAGCGAAGTGATTTATCCATAGGTAACGGATCTACGATTTTTCCTTTATTGAAAATATTTTGAGGATCAAAAGCATATTTGATCTTTTTAAGCAATTCATAATTTTTTTTACCAATGATCATTGGGATAAACTCTGACCGGACAATTCCGTCACCATGTTCACCACTCATAGATCCTCCATATTTTTTCACCAAATGTGCCACATCAGTAGTAATTGTTCTAAAAAGTTGTACGTCCTGTTCTTTTTTTAGATTTAAAATGGGGCGTAAATGTAATTCTCCTGCACCGGCATGGGCATAATAAACAGCTTCCTGTTTGTAATTATCCATCATTTTACTGAATTCTTCAATAAAGTTTGGTAGATCTTTCAATTCCACAGCAGTATCTTCAATACAGGCTACAGCTTTGTTATCACCTACAATATTCCCTAATAATCCCAAACCAGCCTTTCGAAGATTTACAGCTTTATGGATATTATCTCCAATTAATTTTGGATGTGCATAGCCAAAATTGTTTTGTTTTAGATCTGCAATCAATTGATCTGCCATTTTTTGTGTTTCTTCCATAGATTCACTGGCAACAACTAACATCAATATGGCTTTAGGGTCTCCTTCTACAAAAAACCTGTTCTTTAATTGTTCACGATTATTTATGGTACAATCCAAAATGGTTTTATCCATTAGCTCAGCCATATACAAATTGTGTTTCATGGCAACTACCACTGCTTTCATACTTTCATCAATTGAGTTGAAGTGTGAAGCGACCATGATGCTCTGACTTGGAGGCAGATTATCAACTTTTACTGTAATTTCAGTAGTAAAAGCAAGAGTTCCTTCGCTTCCACAAAGTAATCTACCAATATTGATCTGTTTTTCAGATGCACTGAATACTTCTGAATTTAAAAGATCATCAACTGCATACCCATTATTTCTACGATGAATATTACTTTTCGGAAATTCTTTTATTATTTCATCTCTTACTTCAGGAAGTGAAAGTTCAGTAAATAAAGTTTTATATATAGAGTTTTCAAGACTGTTCCCTTTTGTTTTTTGAATAAATTCTGATTTGCTTAAATTATCGAAAACAGCAGTTGTTCCGTCTGATAATATTGTTTTCAGCGATAATACTTTATCACGGGTCACGCCATATTTAATTGATGTTGAACCTGAAGAGTTATTTCCAACCATACCGCCAATCATACACCTGTTGGTTGTTGAAGTATCCGGCCCGAAAAAGTAACCATATGGTTTTAGAAAGTCATTAAGCTCGTCACGAATCACACCAGGCTGAACGGTTACTGTTTTGTTTTTTTCGTCAAAGGCAAGAATTTTGGTAAAATGCTTTGAAACATCTACAATAATTCCATCTCCAACAACTTGCCCTCCTAATGAAGTACCGGCAGTACGAGGAATTAGTGTAATTTTTTCATTTTTCGCAAATAAAATAAGTGTTTTTATATCTTCCTCGTGTAAAGGGTAGGCTACTGCAGTTGGTAAAATCCTGTATACAGATCCATCAGTAGCATAAATACTTTTTAGTAAATCATCAAAAAAAAGTTCTCCATGTAAACTGCTCTTAAGCTGCTGTAATTTATCATTTGTAATCATTTATTCCTTTATTTTTGTAAAATATATTGTCATGACACTTTTATGCCGTTTTTTGCATCTTTTTGCACATGTAAAAGTACAACATCTTTCTCATTTTGTATTCCTAATATCAGGCATTCACTTTTAAAATTTGCAATTTGTTTGGGTTTAAAATTAACAATAGCAATGACCTGTTTGTTTAAAAGTTCTTTTTTTGCATAAAGTTGGGTAATTTGAGCACTGGATTTTTTAATTCCTAAAGTTCCAAAATTAATTTTCAATTGATAAGCCGGAATTCTTGCTTTGATAAAGTCATTTATTTCAATAATAGTTCCGACCCGAATATCCACTTTTTGAAAGTCATCAAATGAAATGAGATTCTTTGTCATCTTTTTCTTAATTTTGAATGCTAAATTTATGAAAATTATGTCACGTACACCTTCAAATATGATAGACTTAGGTACTATTGCTCCCAACTTTACTTTAATTGATACTGTTTCAGATCAAGAATTATCTTTACAAGCCATAAAAGGAAACAAAGCAACGGTTATTTTTTTTATTTGTAACCATTGTCCGTTTGTAATTCATGTAAATGAAGAATTGGTGCAAGTTGCAAATGATTTTCAAAAAGATGGAATCTCATTTGTTGCGATATCATCAAATGATGTTGAGAATTATCCTCAGGATGCACCTCATTTAATGAACAAAGTTGCAAAGGAATGTAATTACCCTTTTCCTTATTTATATGATGAAACACAAGAGATTGCAAGAAATTATGAAGCGGCATGTACGCCTGATATTTATGTTTTTGATAAAGATTTGAAACTGGTTTACCGTGGTCAGATAGATGATTCTAGACCAGAAAATGGTGTTCCGGTAACGGGGAAAGATCTAAGGCAAGCCTTACAAAACCTATTGGAAGGAAAAGATATTTCAAAAGAGCAAAAGCCAAGTATTGGTTGTAATATCAAATGGAAAGAGAATAATGAATAAAATTTATGCAATATAATTCCTGACACCAAAAATCTTACTGCCAACCCTGATCATGGTACTGCCATTTGCAATTGCAATTTTATAATCTCCACTCATTCCCATAGATAAAGTTGAAAGTTGACAATTAAAAGTTAAGGGTTTATCATTCTTTAATTTATCAAAAAACAATTTTAACGATTTGAATTCAGCGGTAATCTGACCTTCATTTTCTGTAAAGGTTGACATTCCCATAAGGCCAGTGATTTTGATATTTTTGAGAGAATCAAAATCCTCTGAATTAAATAGATCCTCAATTTCTTTAAAGGTCAATCCAAATTTTGTTTCTTCTTTTGCAATTCTAACCTGCAATAAACAATTGATAATACGATCGTGTTTTTTAGCCTGTTTATCAATTTCCTTTAAGGTTTTTAAACTATCTACACCATGGATTAGATCAACAAAATGAGCCATATACTTCACTTTGTTTCTTTGTAAATGACCAATCATATGCCATTGAATACCTTTTGGTAAAGCATCATATTTATTGACCATTTCCTGTACCTTGTTTTCTCCAAATATCTTTTGACCTGCATCAAAAGCTTCTTGAATATCACTTATTGGTTTTGTTTTTGAAACAGCTACAAGAGTAACATAATCAGGTATATCTGCTTTTAATAACTCTAAATTTTGTTGTATTAGCATATTTATATTTTTAAAGCCTAACAGATTTTGAATACTATTAGGCTTTGTAATATTAGTGGTGATTAAAGCTTATGAATAACCAGGCCAGAACGTAATTTTGGCTCAAACCAGGTTACTTTTGGTGGCATAATATTTCCCGTATCAGCAATATGCATTAACTGGTGCATGCTAACAGGAAACAGGGCAAAAGCAACTGCCATTTCACCGGAGTCAACTCTTTTACTCAATTCTCCCAAGCCTCTTATTCCACCAACAAACTCAATACGTGTATCGGTTCGTAAATCTTTAATGTCTAGAATAGGTTCCAGTATATATTTAGATAAAACACTCACATCTAAACTATCAATAGGACTATTGTCATCATAAGTATTTGATTTAGCTGATAAGCAGTACCATTTACCGCCTATATACATTGACATATTATGCAATTTTGAAGGTTTTATAATAGAAGTACTTTCAGAAACTACATCAAAATTCTTTTTGATTCTATATAATACTTCTTCTGGTGATAAGCCATTCAAATCTTTTACAACCCTGTTATAATCAATAATTTGTAATTGATTATCAGGAAAATGAACTGCCATAAAATAATTATAGGCCTCTCTACCTGTGTGATTTGGATTAGCTTCACTTCGCTCTTTGCCAATTCCGGCTGCAGCAGCTGTTCTGTGATGTCCGTCAGCAACATAAGTTCTTGGTACTTTTGTCAAGAATAACTCTTCAATTTTCTCATTGGTTTCTGAGTCATCAATCACCCAAAAGTGATGTCCAAAACCATCTTCTGAAGTAAAATCATAATCTGTTTCATTATTGGCTACAATATCCTTTACAATGGCATCAATCTCAGGAACTGCTCGATAGGTAAAGAAGACAGGTTCAATATTTGCATTTAATTTACGCATTAAAACTTTACGATCTTCTTCTTTATCCGGACGGGTCAATTCATGTTTTAAAATGATTCCGTTATCGTAATCTTTGTATGCTGCTGCGCCAACAATACCATACTGGGTTTTTCCATTCATGGTTTGTGCGTAGATATAATATTTATTATTAGAATCTTGAATTAAGATACCTTTTTCCTGAAATTTTTTAAAATTATCTTCTGCTTTTTTATATACTTTTTCGTCATGCGGATCTGTTTCAGGATCAAATTCAATTTCCGCGCGGGTAATATGTAATAATGATTCTGGTTTATTTGAAGCCATTTCTAAAGCTTCGGTAGTATTCATCACATCATATGGTAAACAACTTACATTTTCAATGATTTGTTTTGGAGGTCTAAGACCTTTAAATGGTTTTATTATTGCCATAACTAATTATTATTTTAAAAATTACAAAATATCAAAGCTAAAAAGGCGATTGATAAAATGTGATCTTTGTATTTAAAACTAATATTATTTTTAGGTTAATATTTCTATGATCTGAGATGCTAATTCGGTTCCAATTCTTCCTTGAGCTTCACTAGTTGCTCCACCAATATGAGGAGTTAAAGAAATATTAGGATTCATTAACAACTGAATTTCTGGAGCTGGTTCTTTTTCAAAAACATCTAGAGCTGCATTTGATATTTTTCCTTCTTTTATAGCAGCAACCAAAGCAATTTCGTCTATTACACCACCCCGGGCAGCGTTGATGATTCCTGCACCTTTTTTCATCATGTCAAATTCTTTGGTAGAAATAACATATTCTTTTTGGGCAGGCATATGTAGAGAGATAAAATCAGCTTGTTTTAAAACTTCTTCTTTAGATATTGTATCAATCTTGAAATTAACTGTTTGTCCGTCAAAAAAATCTAGTTCAACATTGGCACTATCCATAAACGGATCAAAAGCAACAACTTTCATTCCTACACCTAAACCAACTTTTGCAGTTGCCTGACCAATACGTCCAAAACCTAAAACTCCCAATGTTTTACCTTTTAGTTCCACTCCTTTGGCGTAAGATTTTTTTAATGCTTTGAATTTTGTATCACCTTCTAAAGGCATATTTTGGTTAGAATCATGTAAGAAACGAACCATTCCGAAAAGATGTGCAAAAACCAATTCGGCTACTGAGTGTGATGAAGCAGCAGGAGTATTGATCACTTTTAATCCGTTCTCTCTTGCATATTCCACATCAATATTATCCATTCCAACACCACCACGTCCTATAATTTTTAGAGAAGGACATGCATCAATAATGTCTTTTCTAACTTTTGTAGCGCTTCTAACCAAAATAACATCAATTTCATTTTCATTGATATAATCAATTAATTTATCTTGATCAATTGTTTTTAAAATTACTTCAAAACCTGCATTTTCAAGTGCATCAGCACCTGATTTTGCAATACCGTCGTTTGCTAAAACTTTCATTACTTTTTAAATTTGTTTTATGTTCTTAAAATGCTATATGCACATCGTGCAACAGCAATAATTTTTTCTTTTGAATGATAAAGTTTGACATCAACTTTAATTATTCTTTTACCATCTTTTATGATTTCCGCTTCAGCGAAAAGATCTTTAGGTTCTGAACCGTGTAAATAATCAACACGAATATCAATGGTGTTTACCTTGTCATTAAAACTTTGCATAGATGTCAATGCAACGATACCACCGGCAGAATCGGCAATGCTTGCCTGTATACCGCCATGCCATCTTTTTTGCAAATAGTCTCCTATAAATTCTTCTTTAAATGGGATATGAATTTTAGCAAACCCTTCTTTAAGATCCAATATTTTTAAACCTAAATATTTGTTTGCCGGCATTTGATTTTCAAATGCTTGCTTTAGTAATTTGAATTTTAATTCATTATCCATTTTGAACTTAAAGTTTATGCATGATATCTACTAATACTTGTATGCTTTCAATTGGCATGGCATTATAGATGCTTGCGCGATATCCGCCAACGGAACGATGCCCGTTAATTCCACTAATACCTGCATCTTTCCACATTTGATCAAATCTTTCTTTTTTACTTTCATCTTTTAATAAGAAAGTAACATTCATATTAGATCTGTCTTGTTTTACAGCTGCTCCTTCAAATAATGGATTATTGTCAATTTCATTATAAATCAATTCCGCTTTAGCGATATTTATTTTTTCAATTGCGTCAATACCACCCATATTTTTTAACCATTGTAGGGTAAGCATAGAAACGTACACAGGGAAAACAGGAGGTGTATTAAACATACTATCTTTTGAAATATGAATCTGATAATCAAGCATAGAAGGGATTTTTCTTCCAGTTTTGCCTAAAATATCGTCTTTTACAACAACTAGAGTAGTTCCGGCTGGTCCCATATTTTTTTGAGCACCTGCATAAATCAGATCAAATTGTGTAAAATCTAATTTTCTAGAAAAAATATCAGAACTCATATCACAAACCAGTAAAGCATCCGTTTTGGGAAATTCTTTTATTTGTGTACCATAAATGGTATTGTTACTTGTTAAATGTAAATAATCCACTCCGGCAGGAATAGAAAAGTTCTTTGGGATATAATTGTAGTTTTTGTCTTTAGATGAAGCTACAACTTCAACTTCTCCTAATAATTTTGCTTCTTTCAATGCTTTTGAACTCCATGCACCAGTATCTAAATAAGCTGCACTTCCGTTTTCTTTCATTAAATTGTATGGAGTCATTAAAAACTCCAGACTTGCACCACCACCTAAAAATAAGGCAGAATAACCTTTGTTTTCAAGATCAAGTAATTCAAGAACCAATGATCTGGCTTGATCCATTACCTTTACAAAATCTGCACTTCGATGTGAGACTTCAATAAGTGATAAGTTTAAATCGTTAAAATTTAAAACTGCTTCTGAAGCTTGTTTTAAAACTTCTTGTGGTAAAATACAAGGACCTGCACTAAAATTATGTTTTTTCATATTTGTATGTTTTTGACCATACAAAAGTCTGCAATTTGTTTTATATAATTAGTATCAATCGTCTAAATTTTACTTATTTTTTATCAATTGTTAATAAGTAATAGAAAATGTTGAAAAATGGATTTAAAATATTAAAATATAGACAATTATAATTTTTGATTATCTTTTAAAAGTTGCTCTTTTAACTCATTATAATCAATTTTATGAAGTATCTTTTTGTTTTTAATAGCTATGGAAGCAGCTGTTGCTGCAGATTGTCGCAAAACCATAAATACAGGTTCCATTCTGATAGAGTCAAAAGCTGTATGTGAGGTGCCTAAACAAACAGGAATCAACAAATTTGTACATTTTTCCACTTTTGGAATAATAGACTTATAACTAAGAGGAAATGGCTTATGTACTTTTGCTTCTACATTTCCTTCATTTAGTACAGAACCTTTTTGTGTAATATATCTTTGGGCATGGTGAGAACCCATAGTATAAGAAGCTAAACCAATATTATCACGATATTTTTCAATGATTTTCTCTTTTTTTTATAGGTAATATTTATATCCTTCAGGATGCTGACACTTATTCTGCAGCAAGTAGTTTAGCTTCTATAGGCATTCCAATACAAAAACATTATTTCTATTGGATACCCATCATCTTATATCGGAGGAAGAGGATTAACGCCATTAATTTTTAAATAGGGTTACCCATTTAGTTCACAAATAGTTGTTTATGAGGGTATTATTTTGCAAATTGTATTCAAATACGAGAAGAATGAGAATGCTAAAAGATATTGATAGACAGACCTTTAAAGATCGTTTTACAACTAAAGAAGATTGCTATAATTTTTTAGCAGAACTTAAATGGCAGGAAGGTTATAGTTGTAAAAGATGTGAGGCTGGGGTGTATATTAAAGGGAAGCAGCCAGCAAGTCGTAGGTGTAGTAAATGCGGTTATGATGAGTCTACCACTACAGGAACATTATTTCATAAATTGAAGTTTGGTATCGACAAAGCTTTTGAGATGCTCTATGAGATT
>JADGEA010000520.1 GCA_016744615.1 Flavobacteriaceae bacterium | reverse complement strand
ATTGTATTGTTTATTGGGGTATCTTATTCTTGTAATACTCAAAAAGATATAACAGTTACAACTACAACCACTTCTACAAGCACTCCAAAAGTTACATCGACAAAAAAAGTGAAAAACATAATTTTACTTATTGGAGACGGAATGGGCTTAAGTCAAGTTTCTGCAAGTCAGTATTACAATAAAAGTAAGTCAAATTTTGAACGCTTCCCTGTAATTGGTTTAAGTAAAACTTCTTCAGCTAGTGATTTAATTACTGATTCTGCTGCTGGTGCAACTGCATTTGCAAGTGGAATTAAAACATATAATGGTGCTTTAGGTGTAAATACCGATACAACAGCAGTAAAAACTATCGTTGAAGAAATTTCTAAAATTGGGATTTCTACAGGTATCATTTCTACTTCTTCAATTGTACATGCTACTCCTGCCGCTTTTTACACTCATACTAAAAAAAGAAGCATGTATGAAGATATCGCTTTACAATTAGTATCATCAGACATAGATTTTTTTGCAGGTGGTGGAGTTAAATTTTTCAACGACCGAAAAGATAAAAGAGATTTGATTTCAGAATTAGAAAAAAATGGGTTTTCAGTTAGTACTGAATCTCTTCCAACAAATACCAAACCTGTTTTTTCTAACAAGCAAGGTTATTTATTAGCTCCAAACGGAATGCCTAAAATGTTGGAAGGCAGAGGTGATTTTTTATCTGAAGCAACAAAACTTGCAATAGAGAGTTTATCTTCTAACGAAGAAGGTTTTTTTCTAATGGTAGAAGGTTCACAAATAGATTGGGGTGGTCATGATAAAGATGCTGATTATTTAATAAGTGAATTAGTCGATTTTGATAAAACCATTGGCGTTGCTTTAGATTTCGCCAAATTAGATGGAGAAACTTTAGTAATTGTTACTGCAGATCATGAAACAGGAGGATTTACTTTAGCTTCAGATGAAAGAGGAGATTATAATAAAATTAAGCCAGTTTTTTCAACAGATGGGCATTCAGCCACTATGGTTCCTGTTTTTGCTGATGGCCCTAGCTCAGAAGTATTTGGTGGTGTTTATGAAAACACATCGATATATGATAAAATGAAATCATTATTTTTTGAAAATAACAATAATTAAAATTTAAGGATATTATTGATACCTTAGCATAAGTGAAAAAACCGATCAAATACATACACGATATTGGCTCCTACTTT
>JADGEA010000519.1 GCA_016744615.1 Flavobacteriaceae bacterium | reverse complement strand
GCATTCTGATAGCAGAAGATATTTGAAAGGTCACAATAAGCCTGTTGTTTTAAAAATTATTTCCCGCCCACAAAACTGATAGCTCAATTTTTCATAGTGATCCGAAATTAGAAGTAAAATTCGTAGTTTTTAAATTGATATCTATTATCGGGTTTGAAAACTTGTACTTTTTTGATAACGAAAAAGTATATGAAATCCTGAAATATTTTAACTTCTTAAAATTACTTCAACGGTCTGACAAGCGAGTTTTCAAGGCGCTACATTTTTTAACACGTGTTCAACAGATAATGCGGGGCTTTGTGGTTTGCAAGCTTTTTACTACATTTAAACTTTATTAACGGGGGATACTGAAACGCGGCGAAAACCCGCACTACTGTTAACACGAAAACCGTTATACCCCATAGCTGCGCAATTTTTAAAGAATTAATAATTTAGCTTATATTTGCAATTATGTGGAAAGAATTGGAAATATTAAGGAAAAAGTATCTTGATTTAAAATTAAATCAGGCAATTGATTATGAGAAATTTTCAATGATTTCTATTGTTTATAATTCAACAAAAATTGAAGGTTGTTCATTATCTGAAAGTGATACGAAAGTTTTACTTGAAGATGATATCACAGCGAAAGGCAAGCCTTTATCAGATCATTTAATGGTTAAAGATCATTACACTGCATTTCAATTTATTAAAAATCAATCTTTACAGAAAAGGGATATTTCAATTTCTTTTATTAAAGAAGTAGCTGCCCAAGTGATGAAGAATACAGGTAGCCAGATCAATACGATTTCAGGAGAATTTGATACATCAAATGGAGATATTAGATTAGCCCAAGTATATGTGGATAAAAAATATTTTCCAGATTTTAAAAAAGTTGAAAAATTATTGAATGTATTAGTTGAAAATGCAAATAAACAATTGAAAACCGTAAAAGGGAATGATATAATAAAATTATCAGCAGATATTCATTATAATTTAGTGAACATTCATCCATTTGGAGATGGTAATGGAAGAACATCAAGGTTGATGATGAATTATATTCAAATGTATCATAATGAACCTTTGATAAAAATTTTCACAGAAGATAGGGCTGAATATATAGACGCTTTGAACCTGACAGAAGAAAAAGAAGACATTTCAATATTCAGAGATTTTATTTGTTCCCAGCAAATAAAATTCTATAAAAATGAGATTGAAAAATA
>JADGEA010000518.1 GCA_016744615.1 Flavobacteriaceae bacterium | reverse complement strand
ATTCATGCTTTAAACCAAGTTGCAGATGTTGTTTTAAGGGTAAATACTTTAAAAACAACCAAAGAAAAACTTCAAAATACATTACAAGATTTAGAAATTAAAACTGAGATCTTAAAAGGGTACCCTAGTGCTTTAAAATTAAAAGAACGCACCAATGTTTTTGTAACAGATGCCTTTAAAAATGGTTGGTTTGAAGTTCAAGATGCTTCTTCTCAAAAAGTTGCGAAATTCCTAAACCCAAAACCAGGTTCTAAAGTGGTTGACACATGTGCTGGTGCTGGTGGAAAAAGTTTACACTTAGCTGCATTAATGGAAAACAAAGGTCAAATTATTGCCTTAGACATTTATGAGAATAAATTAAAAGAATTAAAAAGAAGAGCTAAAAGAGCTGGAGCTCATAATATTGAAACTAGAACTATTGATTCTAGTAAAGCAATTAAAAAATTAATAGGTAAAGCAGATAAGATACTTATCGATTCTCCTTGTTCTGGTCTTGGGGTATTAAAAAGAAACCCTGATTCAAAATGGAAAATGCAGCCTGATTTTTTAGAGAAAATAAAAAATACTCAAAAAGAAATTTTAGATTCTTATTCTCGTATGGTAAAACCTGGTGGGCAAATGGTTTATGCTACTTGTTCTATTTTACCTTCAGAAAACGAATTACAAGTAAAAGCCTTTTTAAATAGAGAATCTGGAAAAGATTTTAAATTTGTAAAAGAAGAAAAAGTATCTCCAAGTGAAAGCGGATTTGATGGTTTTTACATGGCTTTACTTCAAAAAAACGAATAACTAATTACTAAAATAATAATCAATGAAAAAAATTACCCTACTCCTACTTATTTTATTTGTACAAAATATTTTTGCACAACAACCTTATTATGATGATGTAAATTTAACGCTTACTGGGCAAGATTTGTATATAGAATTACAATCTAAGATTTCAGTTAACAATCCAACTTTTTCTTATGGTGACGTTAGAGATACTATGAAAATTACGGATGAAAACCCCGATAATACTACTGAGGTATTATTATTATATGGTTATGATAATTCTGGTAGTTGTACAACAGACAGGTCAAGAGATAAAGATGATTTTGGTGGTACTAACTGTGAATACAACAGAGAGCACGTTTTTGCTAGATCTAATGCTGATCCAGAAATGGGAAGCGCTAGCAATAGCTCAACGGGTATCATTGCCGA
>JADGEA010000265.1 GCA_016744615.1 Flavobacteriaceae bacterium | reverse complement strand
TGATATGAAAGATCTGGAAATTGAATCTGATGGGGTTATTACCGGACATGGATTGGTTAACGGAAGACCAGTTTTTGCGTTTTCTCAGGATTTCACTTCCCGTGGAGGATCTTTGGGAGAAATGAATGCCACAAAAATTTGTAAAATAATGGATTTGGCTCTAAAGGCTGGAGTTCCTATTGTTGGACTCAATGATTCTGGTGGTGCAAGAGTTGAAGAAGGTGTTGATGCTTTAAAAGGTTATGGAGAAATTTTCTTTAGAAATTCACGTGCTTCAGGTGTAATTCCTCAAATTTCGGCAATCATGGGACCTTGTGCTGGTGGTGCAGTTTACTCACCTGCAATGACTGATTTTGTTTTTATGGTAAAAAAAACCAGTCATATGTTTATCACAAGTCCGTATGTAATCAAAACGGTTACAGGCGAAGAAACCACTTTTGAAGAACTTGGTGGAGCCATGGTTCACAATACAAAAAGTGGAAATGCTCACTTTGCATGTGAAAATGATACCGAAACCATTGAACAAATCATTGAGTTGTTAGATTATCTACCAAATAATAACATGGATGAAGTTCCTCAAATGGAAATGGGTGATGATCCGCAAAGACAATGTCCTGATTTGAATACCATTATTCCTGATGATCCAAAACTACCTTACGATATGAAAAATATCATTGAAGAAGTTGTGGATAATAATGATTTTTTTGAAGTCCATGAACATTTTGCAACCAATGCTATAGTTGGTTATGCAAGATTGAATAATCAATCTATAGGAATTATTGCTAATCAGCCACAAATTTCAGCTGGCTGTCTGGATATTGATGCCTCTGATAAAATAAGTCGTTTCATCAGAACCTGTGATGCTTTTAATATTCCTTTGATCACTTTCGTGGATGTTCCAGGCTATTTACCTGGTGTTCAGCAAGAATGGAATGGTATCATTCGTCATGGTGCAAAACTATTATGGAGTTATGCTGAAGCAACAGTACCTAAATTTACTATTGTTGTGAGAAAAGATTATGGTGGTGCCTATTTAGCAATGAGTTCCAGTCAGCTAGGAACTGATATGACCTTTGCCTGGCCTACTGCCGAAATTGCGGTAATGGGAGCAAAAGGAGCTGTTGAAGTGATTTCACAATACCGAAAAGAAATCAACAATGCAGATGACAAGCAGGCAAAAACAGAAGAGAAAATTAAAGAATACGAAGAAACATTTAGCAATCCATATATGGCGGCACAACGTGGCTATATTGATGATGTAATTATTCCAAGTGAAACAAGACAACGCCTCATTGAAGCATTACACATTATGAATGCTAAAAATGAATTGTTACCTGCCAAAAAACATGGTAATATTCCTCAATAAGCTTAGAAAAAATGACCGAAAGAGAAAAAAAAATAAAAGCAGCAGCAATCGCGGTAAGTTGTTATTTGCAATTACAAAAAAATTGTAAAGAAAGCGGAAACTGCCCAGGATGGCAAAAAATGAATAAACTTATAAAATTAAGACAAAGGGGGTTAGTTCAATTAAAAGGAAATCTTCCCGGCAACTTTAGATTAAGAATGTAATAACTAAAAAAATAAAGATCATGAATTTCGATAAACACGGAGTTGTGGAAATGACTCAAACAAAATATAATGCAGACCGCCCAAAAGCGACAAACCCAATAAAGATACAAGACCTTAGCTTTCGCGATGGTCACCAATCTCTTTTTGCAACCAGAGGAAGAACTGAAGATATGATTCCTTTTGCGGAAATGATGGATGAAGTTGGCTTTCACGCCATGGAAACCTGGGGAGGAGCAACATTTGACACCATGCACAGGTATTTAAATGAAGATCCTTGGGAAAGACTTAGAACCTTAAAAAAATACATGCCTAAAACTCCGTTTTTTATGTTACTTCGAGGGCAAAATGTAGTAGGCTATAGAAATTATGCTGATGATGTTGTTGAAAGTTTTGTTCAGAGAGCCTGTGATAATGGAATGGATATTTTTAGATGCTTTGATGCTTTAAACGATTATAGAAATTTTGAAACTGCAGCCAAAGTTGTCAAAAGAAATGGAAAGCATTTTCAAGGCACAGTTTGTTATACTTTAACAGAACCTCGATTAGGTGGTGAAGTTTACAATATTGATTATTATATCAATAAAGTAAAAGAATTGATCAATTTTGGAGTAGACTCTATCTGTATCAAAGATATGGCAGGATTAGTTGCTCCTTATGATGCATATAACCTGGTAAAAGAAATCAAAAAAATTACAGATATTCCTTTAAATCTGCATACACATTTTACTTCTGGAATGGGAGATTTGGCAATTTTTAAAGCTATTGAAGCAGGAGTCGATATTGTGGATACCTGTATGTCACCCTATGCTTACAGAACATCACATGCTGCTATTGAGCCTTTGGTTATTTCATTGCTTGGAACTAATAGAGATACCGGATTTGACATTAAAAAACTGACAGAAATTAGTAATAGAATGGAAGAAGTAATTCCTAAATATAAACACCTTGCAAATAACCCTAAATACTCCATTATTGACACCAATGTGATCATGCACCAAACTCCTGGGGGCATGCTTTCTAATCTGATTAATCAGTTAAAACAAATGGATTCTTTAGATAAACTGGATGAAGTATTCAGAATGCTTCCAATAGTTAGAAAAGATCTTGGAATGGTTCCTTTGGTAACTCCAACAAGTCAAATTGTGGGTGTACAAACTGTTAATAATGTCCTTTTTGATTCTTATGAAGGAGAATATTCAAAGATCACACAAGAGGTTAAAGATCTATGCTACGGATTGTACGGAAAAACTACAAAGCCAATAAATGAGAAAGTCCGTAAAAAAGCGTTAAAAGGTTACCCAAGAGGAGAAGAACCAATTACATGTAGACCAGGAAGTGTTTTGGAAGCAGAAATGGTTAAAGTAAAACAAGAAGTAAACGGTTTGGCTAAGGATATTGATGATGAATTAACAGTAGCCCTCTACCCTATCACCGGAAAACGATTCTTAAATTGGAAATATGGGTTAAAGCCGGTTCCAAAAGATGTTAAACCAAAGACATTAGAAGATGTAAAGAAAGAAGAAGAGTTAATTGCAAAAGCCTTGTCAGGAGAATTAACAAGTAACGGGAAAGCAAAATCAAGCATGATGCAAATGGATGTTTTTGTAGATGGTGAAAAGTTTAGTGTTGAGATACCCAATGATAAAATGCCTGTTAGAAACAAGAAAAAAAATAAGAAAAGCAAAAAACAAATAGAATCTACCGGAGAAGTAACATCTTCTATACCGGGAATGATCGTTGAGTACAAAATGAAAAACGGTGATAAAGTAAAAGCTGGTGATGTTGTATTAGTGGTTGAAGCAATGAAAATGATGAATAATATAGAAGCTCCTATTGATGGTATTCTTAAAGATATCAATCTGGATACAGGTGACCTTATTATCAAAGGAGATCTGCTTTTTTCTGTTGAGAAAAAGTAATTGATACTTTAATAAATAAAGGGTTCAATTTAAATTAATTGAACCCTTTATCATTTTATACTATTGCAATTTATCCAAATTATCTTTAGCCAAAATAAAATCCGGTTGAATTTTAATTGCCTTTTCAAAACTTGCTTTGGCCATAGGTTTTTGATTTAATTCAATAGCATCTAAACCTTTTAAATAATAAATTGCAGCCAATAATTCAACTTGCAGCGTATGGTTTTGGTTGATAGAAAAAGTTACTTTAAACTTACCTGAATCATTCAATTTTTCAACTTTTTGCAAGGTTTTTAAAGATTCATCATACTTTTTTGTAGAATATTGCAATTTAGCCAAGTTATATCCATGTAAATTATTATTGGTCTTAGCAAATAGTTGCTTGTAAGTATCAACTGCTTTTTCATAAGCACCTAGTGATTCCAGTGAAACTGCTTTCATCTCAAGCATTTCCTCATGATTAGGATCCCTTTTTAATACTTCAGAACTCATCATAAAACATGGCGCATATCTTCTGGATGAAAAATAAACATATGCTAAACTATCTTTATAAGTACTATTTGCTCCTTCTAATGCAATTAATTTATACATACTTAAAGTTGCTACACTAGGATCTCCAATATTTTTTGCCATTTTAACAATTTGCTTTTCCAAAGCAATAGCTTCTGTTTTATTGCTTTGTGCATTTGTATTAAAAAAAGCAAATAATAGGGTTAAAACGATACCAAATCTCATCATAAATAATTTAAAATTAGAGATTTCAAATGTAGATAATAAAATCTTAAAAAAAACATAAAATTTAAGCTTTTACCATAATCTTAAAACTTTATACAACCTTGATTTATTAAATTGCTTCATCAAAAAAAATGGTGTTATTTGGATACTTATGTAACAAAGAAATCAATTCTTTATTGATATCTTTAATTAAAATTTATTTAACTAAAAATAATATTAAAATGAAAAAAATTTGGATGCTTGTAATGGCAGTGAT
>JADGEA010000264.1 GCA_016744615.1 Flavobacteriaceae bacterium | reverse complement strand
AGAAATTATAAAACTAAAAAGGAATAGTAGGGTAAGATTTGTTTTCATACGGAATTTTGATTTGCTATTTGACGAGTGTAAAGAATTTTTGTTACAAAAATTATTCTGTTTTATTGTGAATTATTCTTTCTCCAGTTTCTGTAGAGCAAAAATACAAATATAGCAATGATTAAATAAGGAAATGCCATTAAATAAACAATACCTGAATTTATACCTTCTGCGGTTTCTTCGCCTCCTTGTTCAACTACTGCACGGCACATTGCGCATTGGGCTTTCATCAACGAAGAAGGAAGCAAAAAAATAACCCATATTATCTTTCCTCTTATATACATAAAGCTAATAATAGGGAGAAATCATCAAATAAACCACTACTCCGCTAACAGCAACAAATAACCATAAAGGGAAAGCAATTCTTGCTAATTTTTTATGCCTTTCAAAGTCAGCCGTTATCCCTCTTACAAAAGTGATCAAAACAAATGGGATAACCATAACTGATAATGAAATATGTGAAATCAAAATAGTAAAATAGATGTATTTTACCACACCCTCGCCACCAAATGGAGTAGAATCTGAAGTCATATGATATGCAATATAAAGAACTAGAAAGATGATTGTAAATACAATTGCAGTTTTCATCAATTTTTCATGCAATTTTATTTTTTTGTTTTTTATGGCCCACACAGCTGTAATTAAAATAACCGCTGTTGTTGCATTAATAGAGGCATAAATTGGCGGTAAAAAAACAGGTAATTCTACGTCAATTTTTATCCCAAATAACAATCCTACCACAATTGGAACAACAATGGATACAATGGTAATTACTTTGTTATAATTTTTTACGGGTTCCTTCATTTTTTATTACTTATTAGCATACATTGTCACAATACAAAAATATAAACCGAGGCAAAATTAATTAATTTTTTAATAAAATAGCTATATCCTCTTTTAACCATTGTATTTGATTTGCATCCAAACCATCATAAAACTTAATAGGGTTTTCAATCTCTCCATTTTTTACCATTCTCGATCTGATATATCCTTCTTTATCAATCAAAGCAAATAAACCGGAATGCTCAAAACCTCCTTCTGCATCTTTATTTTCTCCTGCATACAATTTAAAACCAACATTTGAAAAGTTATAGATCTTATCTTTGTCACCTGTCATAAAATGCCAGTTTTTAAGAGTCGCACCTTTCTCTTTTGCATATGCTTTCAATACTTCAGGTGTATCATGTTCCGGATCAATACTAAACGATGCGATTCCAAAATTAGGGTTGCCATAAAACTCATTTTGAATTAATACCATATTGGCATTCATCTTAGGGCAAATTGTAGGACAAGTGGTAAAGAAAAATTCAACCAAGAAAACTTTTCCTTCAAAATCTTTATCGCCAATGATCTTGCCATTTTGATCTGTAAACTCGAAAGCAGGAACCTTTTCAAACTTAACAAGTTCTTTTTTGGAAAAATTATCCATTATTTTTGGTAAAGCCCAGATGCCAAATATCAGGATAACAAATGCTATAATTATATATGAGTTTTTTTTCATATTTCTCTTTTATTCTTTTTTAAAGCCAATCGGTATTCCGCCATTACTACTTTAACATCATCTACCATTTCCTGATGTACCGTTGCAACGGATTCAGCATTATAACCATACAAAAAACCATCAGGTTGATCATTATCTTCATTCCTGCCACGTAAACTCATCTCTCTATCAACAATAAATACATTTGGTGTATACAAATAATCATCTAAAGCATAAGTAGTTTTCAAACTATTAAACACTTCATTGACTTGTTCTTTTGTGCCAAATACAAAAAACCATTTATCTACATTAGTGGTAACACTAAGTTCTTTTTTTAACTGTTTTGCCTCCTCTTCTGCTCCTTTAGGCAGAACTACTACAAATTGAAAATCTTTAAACCCGTAAAAATGTTTATATATTTTTTCATTTAAATTTAGTGCATTGGTCTTATGCTGCAGCAGATCATCACCTAAAAAACAAAGGATAGTAATATGCTGATCAAGAGTGATTATTACATCAGAGTTTAAATTTTTTACATCAGCAACATTCTTGGTCAATACCGGTAATTTTGCAAAGTTATTGGTTCCGGTAAGCAAAAAAAGATAAAAGATCAACGGTCCAAAAAAGAGGATTGACAAAACTATTTTATTTCTTTTTTTATTTTTTTTCATAAATTCATATCTCTATTTATGCTTCTGGTTTCATTGAGCATCATTTCTATTAGTCTTTTTTAATATGTCTTCTCAATTTCTTTATTATTGCACAATTAGCTTTCTCTTTTCACTAAGTAAATGTATAAAAAAAGCGTTGTGCAGATACAAAACGCTTCTTAAAATATATTTGGTTAATTGATTTCTAATTCCATCTTGTCCATGTAGCAAGTATATCACTTAAAGCACCTCCTTCATATAATAAAAAGAAAGATAAGTAAGTAATTAAAAATACTACGGGCCAAACTATAGCTCGCCTAAGCCAAGTTCTTTCGTCCTTTAAATGCATAAAATACCATGCAATTCCATAGGCTTTTACCAAGGTTAATATCAGGAAGATCCAGTTTAATAAACTTGTTCCCAGTATATTTGTTAGATATAAAAAATCTGGTTTTGTAATTCCTAAAAAAACTTCTACAATAGTTACCAAAGATAAAAAGCCGAATACTCTCCAAATTAAACCTGTATGTGATTGTGTGTGTGACATCTTTACTTTCAAATTTAAATTAAATAGAAGAACGTGAATACAAATACCCAAACCAAATCTACAAAATGCCAGTAGAGTCCCACTTTTTCTACCATTTCATAATGACCTCTTCTTTGATAGGTTCCTATAATTACATTAAAGAATATGATTAGGTTTAACATAATTCCTGAAAAAACATGAAATCCATGAAAACCAGTAATAAAGAAAAAGAAATCAGCAAAAAGAGTTTTTCCATATTCATTTTCCTTTAAATTTGCACCCTGAACAACATGTGTTGCATCTTGCAAATACTTATTTGCGGATTCACGATCAACGATTGTTTTCTGTTTGGTACTTAAATCAACCAATTCAGTTCTCATGGTAATTTCAGGATGATTTGCAAATCCTTCTTTTACCTGTTGTAAAGTTACACTTGGTATGGCTGCTTCTGACATGCCCCAAATCCCGTTACTCTTTGTATGACGAATTCTTTCGCTAGATGCGGATGATGCAAAACTTTCTAAACTCACTTGCTGACCTGATTGGTTAACAAACTGAACTATCTTTCCGTCATTTAATTTTAGTGCTCCGTATGATCCATTTATAAAAGTTTTCCATTCCCAGGCCTGAGATCCTAAAAAAATCAATCCTCCAATAATGGTCAACCCCATATACAATATCACTTTACTTTGTTTCATTTGCCTACCTGCGTCTACAGCAAGCACCATGGTAACCGATGAAAATATTAAAATGAAGGTCATAAAGGCCACATAATACATCGGATAATTTCCGTGAATAAACGGAATATGAGTAAAAACTTCATCGGCAATAGGCCATGAATCAATAAATTTAAAACGCATTAAGCCATAAGCTCCTAAAAATCCGGAAAAAGTAAGGGCATCTGACATGATAAAGAACCACATCATCATTTTACCATAACTGCTGTTAAATGGCTTATTTTTGCCACCACTCCAGGTTTGTCCTCTTGAGGAATCAGCAATAGTTGCCTCCATCTATAAATATGTTTTTGATTAAAACATGATAAATATCATGTTTTTTTAGTTAAAACAAAAATATAAAAATAATTGGGAAATAAAATTATTATATCAAAAAATCCGGTTTAACCGATGAAATAAAAAAATAAAAACAGATAAATCCACAAAGCATCAACAAAATGCCAGAAAATAGCACCCAAATCTAAACCCAAATGATCGTTTTGGGTATATTTTCCTTTGATACTCTTGAAAAGGACATAAACAAGTACAATAATCCCCGCGAAAATATGAAGTAAATGTGCCAGAGTGATCACATATAAAAACGAAGAGGACACATTACTTTCTTTTCCGGTAAAATACAAACCTGCTTCAATAAGCTGTTGAAAACCATGAAACTGAAAGAATATAAACCCAAGTCCGAGAACTAGTGTTATTGATAAAAACAATACAGATTGAGATCTTTGATCTTGTTTCATATATTTCTTAGCAATAAAGAAAGTAACACTACTCAACACAATTAAAATAGTACTGATATAAAAAGCTATTGGCAATTCAAAACTCACCCAATCTTCGCGTTTTTTACTTACTATATAAGCACTTGTTAAACCAGCAAACATCATGGTCATGCTTATCATTGATATCCATAACATTTGCTTGTGTGATCGCTCTTTCTTGGTAATTCCCATATTCTTAATGTAAAAATTTATCGATCACATAAATGATCTGGATCAAAGTTATATATAAAACACTGGATAACATTAATTTTCTTGCCATAACATCGT
>JADGEA010000517.1 GCA_016744615.1 Flavobacteriaceae bacterium | reverse complement strand
GTCCAAACTCCATTATTGGGTTATATAGATTCCGATTTACAAACGACTCCCAAAGATTTTAATTTACTATTAAAACACATTAATGAGTTTGATTTAATAACGGGAATTCGAACGAACCGGAAGGATTCCTTTATAAAAAACAGTGTTTCAAAAATTTCTAATAAAATCCGGCAACTATTTACTCAAGATCAAATAGAAGACACGTGTTGCCCACTAAAAGTTATTAAAACTGAATATGCCAAAAAGATCCCAATGTTTAAAGGCTTGCACCGATTTTTACCTGCTATGGTTTTATTACAAAACGGAAAAGTTTTGCAAGTACCCATTCAACACTTTCCAAGAATTGCTGGAGAAGCAAAATATGGAATTAGAAATAGGTTGATTGGCCCCATAACTGACTGTTTCGCTTATTTATGGATGAAGAAAAAATACATCCATTTTGATATCATCAAAAAAGGGTGAATGAGTATCTTATATACAGCATTGGGCTAGTTGCGCAAGTTCTTTTTTCAATACGGTTATTGGTTCAATGGCTAAGTTCTGAAAAAGAAAAAAAAGTAGTGGTTCCCATTTTATTCTGGGTTCTTAGTCTTTTTGCTTCCTTTCTATTTTTTATTTACGGATTTTTAAGAAATGACTTTGCCATTATGATGGGGCAACTTATCACTTATTATATCTATATCCGAAACCTACAATTACAAGATCAATGGAATAAAATTAAAAAAGGAATGCGCATCTTTTTATTAGCATTTCCATTAATCGCTATTAGCGTCTCAGTCAATAATGGAGTTTTTGATTTTGAAGAATTAGTAAACCATCAATATATTTCTTCTTGGCTTTTGTTTCTTGGAGTATTTTCTCAGCTCTTATTTACTTTTCGGTTTGTTTATCAGTGGATGGTTTCAGAAAAAAAGAAAGTGTCAACACTTCCTGTTGGATTTTGGGTGATTAGTATTTTAGGAGCAACTTTAATTTTAATTTATGCGATTTTCAGAAAGGATCCTGTACTATTTATTGGTCAGGTATTTGGGTTAATTATTTACATAAGAAACCTCTTTATTTTAAAAAGACTTGATTAAATTCTTTTCTGAGCTAGTAATTGTAATTTGTAAAAAGCCCATCCGATAATACTTCCGAAGAAAAACCCTGTTAGTACATCTAATGGATAGTGAACACCTACATATATTCTACTATAACCGACT
>JADGEA010000048.1 GCA_016744615.1 Flavobacteriaceae bacterium | reverse complement strand
CTCTTTGAGAAGCCCTATAATTTGCACCAACAGAACTAGAACATCGAATTAGTTGTCTAACCCAGGCATCATATTCTCTTGATTTTGGTATTTTCAAACATAACTTCCAGCAATCTATTGCAAATTTCTTTGTTCTGACTTTTAAATCCTGCATCTTTTCAAATTTCGTACTTTGTAAATCTAACTTATGAAGATAAAATATAATTTTCTAATTCTTTTAAGCTTATTCTGTTCTCATAAATTGCCTTACCAATGATAACTCCCTCACAACCTAATTCTGCAAGTTTTGGCAATTCATCTAGTTTTGAAATTCCCCCACTGGCAATTAAATTGATATCAGGAACTTCCTTTAAAATTCTTTTATACAATTCAAATGATGGTCCGATTAACATTCCATCTTTTGCGATATCTGTACTTATCACATATTTAATTCCTTTTTCTTTATACTTTTTAATAAAAGGAATTACTTCTTCATCTGATTCTTCTTTCCATCCGCTAATGGCAATTTTTTCATTATTGGCATCTGCACCCAAAATAATTTTATCCGATCCGTATTCTTTTAGCCAATCCAAAAATAAAGCTCTGTTTTTAATGGCAATACTTCCTCCTGTTATCTGATCAGCTCCAGATGAAAAAGCAATTTTCACATCACCTTCAGATTTTATTCCACCTCCAAAATCAATTTTTAAGTTAGTTTTGCTTGCTATTTTTTCAAGAATCTTATAATTATAGATCTTGTTAGATCTTGCTCCATCCAAATCAACGATATGTAAATACTGTATACCATGACCTTCATATTGTTTGGCTACTTCAAGTGGATCTTTATTATAAACTATTTCGGTTGTATAATCACCTTTTGTAAGTCTTACACATTTTCCATTGATGATATCAATTGCAGGTATTATTCTCATTTTCTTTATTTTTATTCAAGTAAAAATTTGAATTATTGTTGTTTACTCTATTTTTAAAAAATTACTTAATAATATTTCTCCGGCTGTACTACTTTTTTCAGGATGAAACTGTACGCCATAAAAATTGTCCTTTCGTATTGCTGTGGCATATTTCAACCCATAACTAGATCTAGCGATAGCACCTTTATTATCTTCCACATAATAACTATGCACCAAATACATATATTCCTTTTCCGAAATTCCATCAAACAAATGTGTTTTTAATTCTTCAATCTGATTCCATCCAATTTGTGGCACTTTTAATCCTTTAGGAAAACGTTTGACCTTTAAATCAAATATCCCCATTCCTTTCGTATCGCCTTCTTCTGAAAAATTACACATCAATTGCATTCCTAAACAAATTCCCAATACAGGTTGCTTTAAGGTAGGAATCAATTGATCTAAATTTTTAAGTTTTAATGCTTTCATTGCCGAACTTGCCTCACCAACCCCTGGAAATACCACTTTATCCGCTACTTTGATCTTTTCGTAATCATCACTGATCACAGCATCATAACCTAATCTATCAAAAGCATATTTAACCGATTGTACGTTTCCCGCTCCGTAATCTATAATTGCTATTTTCATTTTTTATCTGGTCATCTCCGTGAAAACGGGAATCTTTTGTTTAAATATATATAATAATTATAATACTCCCTTGGTACTAGGCAAAATCATCTTATCTACATCTTGTTTTACCGCAACTTTTATAGCCTTGGCAAAAGCCTTAAAAATAGCCTCAATTTTATGATGCTCATTTTCTCCTTCTGCCTTAATATTGATATTTGCTTTCGCAGAATCACTAAAAGATTTAAAGAAGTGTAAAAACATTTCCGTTGGCATATCTCCTATCATTTCACGTTTAAAATCTACATCCCATACCAACCAGTTCCTTCCTCCAAAATCAATGGCAACCTGAGCCAGACAATCATCCATTGGTAAGGTAAAACCGTATCTTTCAATACCTAATTTATTTCCAATAGCTTCTGCTATAACTTCACCCAAGGCAATTGCTGTATCTTCAATAGTATGATGCTCATCAACTTCCAAATCTCCATTTACTTTAATGGTAAGATCTATATTGCCATGACGAGCTATTTGATCTAACATATGATCAAAGAATTTTAATCCTGTTGAAATATTTGAATTGCCATTTCCATCTAAATTTACTTCAATTTCAATATCAGTCTCGTTCGTTTTTCTTTTTACAGATGCCGTTCTGCTTTTCAACTTTAAAAATTCATAAATACTTTTCCAATCATTGGTTTCTAAAACAATGCAATCTCCTAATTTTTTCTCATCAATACTAATCTCTTCTGTTCCAAAATTAGTATTATCATTTATAAATATTCCTTTAGCATTTAAGTTTTTTGCCAGTTCCATATCCGTCAAGCGATCACCAATAACAAAGGAATTTTCTAAATCATATTCATCTGAAAAAAAATGGGTCATCAATCCTGTTCTTGGCTTTCTATCTGGTGAATTTTCTTCTGGAAATGATCTATCAATAATTTGCTCTTTAAATACAACACCTTCATTATCAAATGTTTTTAACATAAAATTGTGTGTAGGCCAAAAATCATCCTCAGGGTATGCATCTGTTCCCAAACCATCCTGATTGGTAACCATAACCAATTCATAATCCATTTCATCAGCAATTTTTGACAGATATAATAAAGCTTTTGGGTAAAAAACCAACTTCTCAAAACTATCCACTTGCTCATCATGTGGTTCTTTAATCATAGTCCCGTCCCTGTCAATAAAAAGTACTTTCTTCATTAGTCTAGTTTTTTTAAGGCAATTATCAATTTTTTAGTTTCACTTTCAGTTCCAATTGTGAACCTTAAACAATTTTCACAAAGAGGCTCATTGGTTCTGTTTCTCACCACAATTTGTTTTTGTATCAATTGTTTATGCCTTTTGTTTGCATCATCAACCTTTACCATCAAAAAATTGGTGTCAGAAGGATATATTTTCTGGATAAAAGAAATATGCAACAACTCATTTTTTAGTAATTCTTTGCTCTTTGCTATCTGATTTAATTGTTGTTTTAAATTCTCAACATTTTTCAATTCATTTATCGCTTTTATTTGAGATAAAACATTGACATTATAAGGCATTTTTATCTTTTTCAGAACATCAATAATTTCAGTTTGTGCATAACAGATTCCCAATCTTAATCCTGCCATACCATATGCCTTTGATAGTGTTTGGGTAACAATCAAATTATTAAAGTTATTTACTTCATTTAACCAGCTATCTGCTTCTGAAAAGTCAATATAAGCTTCATCAATAACAATAATTACATTTTTTAATCTGTTCAGCAGGTCTAAAATATCTTCTTTTATAATAAGGTTTCCTGTTGGATTATTTGGTGAACAGATTATTAACAGTTTTGTGTTTTTATCAATATTTTTAATTATTGAATCAATATCTAATTGAAAATCTTTAGTTAACAATACAGTTTTATAAGCAACATCATTCACTCCAGCCAATACTTTATACATACCAAAAGTTGGTATATTGATCAATATATTATCTTTTTTAGGCTCACAAAAAACCCGAAAAATCATATCTAGTATTTCGTCACTTCCATTACCCAAAAGCATATTATCTTCAGGAATTCCTTTTATATTCGATAATATCTTTTTTAGATCAGCCTGATCCGGATCCGGATATCTATTCCATCCGTTTTCGTAAGGATTTTCATTGGCATCCAAAAATATAAGATCTTGCTTAAAATCTTTAAATTCTGATTTTGCAGAAGAATATGGTTTTAACTTTGCAATATTCTCCCTAATTAAAGAATGGATATCAAATTTTTTAGATTTCATTATCAATACTTTTTAATCTTAAACTCACTGCATTCTTATGTGCCTGTAAACCTTCGGCTTCAGCCATTAACTCAATAGCCGGACCAATGTTCTGTATTCCTTTTTTAGATATTTTCTGAAAAGTAACGGATCTTAAAAAAGAATCTAAATTTACACCATTATAATTTCTTGCATAAGCATTGGTTGGTAAGGTATGGTTGGTTCCTGATGCGTAATCACCTGCACTTTCAGGGGTGTAATCCCCAATAAAAACCGATCCTACATTTTGTATATTCTGAATATAAAAATCTTCATTTTTTGAACAAATGATAAAATGTTCAGGGGCGTATTCATTGATAATATCAATTGCCTGTTGGTCACTTTTACAATAGATCATTTTTGAATTGGATATTGCTACCCAGGCAATTTCTTTTCTTGGTAATTCTTCCAACTGCAAAATTATTTCTTTTTCCACTTTCTCCATCATTTTTTTAGATGTAGAGATCAATATTACCTGACTATCCTTCCCATGTTCTGCCTGAGACAACAAATCTGAAGCAACAAAACTTGCATTTGCTGAATCATCTGTTACAACCAATAATTCACTCGGGCCTGCAGGCATGTCGATTGCGACACCATGCTGCTGTGCTACCTGCTTAGCAACGGTTACAAACTGATTTCCAGGTCCAAATATTTTATATGCTTTTGGCACTTTCGTTGTCCCAAACGTCATGGCAGCAATAGCCTGTATTCCACCTATTTTATAAATCTCTTTAATTCCACAGAGGTTTGCAGCATAAAGTATTGCCGGGTGTATCTTACCTTCATTATTTGGAGGAGAACATAAAATAACTTTTTGACAACCAGCTATTTTTGCGGGAATTGCAAGCATCAAAATAGTAGAAAACAATGGAGCCGTTCCTCCAGGTATATACAAACCAACCTTTTGAATAGCACGTTTTTCCTGCCAGCAGATAACTCCTTCTGATGTTTCAATTTTCTTCGATTGACTTATCTGGCTTCCATGAAATTTTTTAATATTATTTTTTGCTAAAATGATTGCTCTTTTAAGATCATTCGATACCAGATCAACGGCTTCTTTAATTTCTTCTTCACTTACCAGAGTGTTTTCAACTTTAACCTTATCAAATCTATTGGTATATTTTTGAACCGCATTATCTCCATTTAATTCAATATCTCTAAAAACTTCTTTTACAATTTCTTCAATATCACCAAAGGTCTGTGTTGGACGCTTTAATAATTCTGCCCATTCCTCTTTGTCAGGATTGTATATTTTATTCATCTTTACTGAACTTGTTTAAGACTTTATCTATTCTTTTTAATCATTAGCTACAAATTTACTTAAATAAAGTATGTCTTACATAACCATTTTTTCAATTGGCACTACCAAAATCCCTTCAGCTCCCAAACCTTTTAATTCATCAATAACTTCCCAAAACTTATTCTTTTCAATAACCGTATGAATTGAACTCCAACCTTTTTCAGCTAAAGGCAAAACCGTTGGACTTCTCATTCCTGGTAGAATTTGAATAATCTCTTTAATTTTATCATTTGGTGCATTCATCAAAATATATCTAGATTTTCTTGCTTTTAAAACAGATTGAATTCGGAACCTTAACCTTTGTAATATTTCATCTTTATCTTCAGAAATAAGTGGTGAAACAGCCAATACTGCTTCTGATTTAAACATCACTTCAACTTCTTCTAAATTGTTTCTAAATAATGTACTTCCACTACTTACTATATCACAAATGGCATCTGCCAAACCAATATTTGGTGCTATTTCAACAGAACCTGAAATCTGGTGCAATTCTGCTTTTACACCTTTCTTATCCAAATATGAATTTAAGGTTACCGGATAAGACGTTGCGATTTTTTTTCCTTCCAAATCCTGAATAGAATTGTACTTAAAAGTTTTAGGAACTGCAATGGAAACTCTACATTTTGAAAAATCTAATTTCTCAAGCACTTCAATTCCATTGCCTTTCTCTACCAAAATATTGTCACCAATAATAGCTATATCAACAACACCATCAATAAGATACTGCGGAATATCACTATTTCGTAAAAACATAATTTCCATAGGGAAATTTTGAACGGTCGATTTCAACTGATCTAATCCATTACTAATTGAAATTCCACATTCTTTTAAGATCTTTAATGAATCTTCATTAAGTCTACCGGATTTTTGAATTGCGATTTTTAATTTTGTCATTTTTTTTAAATTGTGTTTAGGTACAACATTTGGGCATAAAAAAACCCGTTTGAAGTACTCAAACGGGTTTTACAATATATTTATTTATTACATATCATCAACTCTCGCTTGAGTGCAAGTATGGAAATGATGATGATGTAATTTAATCTTTGTCATTTTATTAATGATTTGGCTGCAAAGTTATAAACTTATTTTAAAAAAACAATATATTTTTGATATTTTATACTTTTTTCTCTATTTATTTGAGTTATTATGAATTTATAAATACTATTCCCAGAATTTTGGTTCAAATTCGTGTGCCTTAACTTTTATACTTTTAAGTGATTCGCCTATTTGATTCAATTCATCTGGTGATAAATTATTCTGCAACCATGGAAACAACAATTTTTCTTCAAATTTCACATGTAATTTTAACTGTTCAGAAAGATCTATTGATTTTTTAATAATTCCCTCTTTTGAAGTTTCAATATCATCAACAATAGAATTAATTTGCTTATGTTCTGCTAAAAATTGGGTTCTAAGACCTTGATCTGTAATTAAATGAAGAAACAACTCTTCTTCTTTTTTAAAATGGGCATCTAAAGCTGTATTCCAAAAATGATGAACATATTTTTTAAGTGTTTCTATATCCGTTTGTGCAGCTTTTTTTAATCTTACGGCAAATACCAACCCATGGTGATGTTCATGTGAGAAAACATACAGATTTTCATTTCTCGATGCTTTTTTATTAATTTTCATAGTTTTCCTTTTTTCTTTTATAGAATCAAATTTATAGTTTTATTGGCATATTAAACCCATATTATTAAGTTAAAATACTATTCATCAACTTTACCCAAGGCAACATGGTTTACCATCAAACTACCTGTTGAAACATTTATAAAAAAATATATCTATCTTTTTTATCCTCCTTTGGAAACAACTAAAGCTCTCATTAATATCTTTTTATTATTAAACTTAGTCTGTTTTCTATAAAAAAATTACATTTGCATTTTTTATATTTAACCTATGTATTCTAAATTCGTTTATTTGCTATTCTTTGTTTTGTCATTTTCTTTAAAAGTAAGTGCCCAAAATATTAAGATTACAGATTTCAAAGAATATAACCTAAACAATACAAGTGTTAGAGCTATTGAAATTGTAAATGATTCTATTTTATGGTTTGCAGGCAGCAATGGTAATTTCGGAAGAATAAAAAATAATCATATCGAATTTGGACCTTCACAAGAAATTAATTCTAAGAAATTAAATTTCAGATCTATTGCCTTCAATGGAGAAAATATTTTTTTACTTAGTATTGAAAATCCTGCAATTCTTTTAAAACTTAACCCTTTCGGGGAAAAAATTAGTCAACCAAAAATTGTATATGAGGAACATCACGAAAAGGTTTTTTACGACTCAATGAAGTTTTTTGACAAAAAAAATGGTATTGCAATTGGGGATTCTACAGACGGATGTTTATCTATTATCTTAACCAAAGATGGTGGTAATAGCTGGCATAAAATACCCTGTCAAAGTTTACCTGAAATTTTTGAAGGCGAAGCTGCTTTTGCTGCCAGCAATACAAATATTGCAATCATCAAAAGTACTGTATGGATAGCTACTGGAGGTATAAGATCGCGAATTTTCAAGAGTACCAATAAAGGAAAAATCTGGAAAGCTTATACAACTCCAATCATACAGGGAAAAACAATGACTGGTGCATTTACTGTTGATTTTTATGATAAGAATAACGGAATTATTATGGGAGGAAACTGGGAAGAAAAAAATAGTTTTAAAGATACAAAAGCTACTACTCTTGATGGTGGAAAAACTTGGAATCTCATAGCTAATGGTCAAACCCCTGGTTATATCAGCTGCGTTCAATATATACCTAACACAAAAGGAAAAGAAATCATGGCAGTTTCAACTGAGGGAATTTACTATTCAAATAACGAAGGTGATTCTTGGAGTAAATTAAGTGATAAGTCATTTTACACCATTAAGTTTGCCAATAAAAACACTGCTTGGTTAGCAGGTAATAATAAAATTGCTAAAATTAAATTACAATCAACAAACTAAATTTAGCTATAAGAATGAAATATTTACAAATAATATGGATAGCGTTATTTATTTTTACAGGCTGTCAAAACAATGATCTTGGTGAACAATTTGAGTGTAATACACCTGTTCACTTTACAAATACAAAAAAGTATAAAGATGTATTAGGTAAATTCAAGATCAGCATTCCAAAATACTGGAAAACCCAGCTTTATTATGATGAATTTCAGTCAGATTTATATAGTGCAGATACAACCAAGCAACTATCTGAAACTTACTTAATTGACATTACATGGCACCAAGGAGAATTGAATTTTAATGAAGAATTTGAAACCAATATTTCAAAAGATCTAAAAAATAAAGGACTTTTAAAACAGGTTAAATCTGGTTTTATTAAGTTTAAAAAACATGATAGTTATTATAATTTATCTACTGGAAAAAGCTCAGATCTCGCCTATCATTATCTTCAAGTCTATTTAAAATATAAACCTGATGAGTATTATACTTTTACTTCTAAAATTTATGGTGATAAATTGATTGATGAAAGAGTATGTGCCTCTATTTCAATATTTAACAATATCAAATTCATCAAATAAAAAGCAAGTAGTCCAATTTTATTATTTTTAATAACTACAGATTAATTTCTACCTGTTTTTGTTTATTATATAACTATCTAATCCTTGATTATTATCTCATTTTACATAAAATTTCATTATTTTTGAATAAAAATTTAATCATGCAAAATATAACAGACAGATTTTTAAGATATATTAAAATTGACACACAATCCGATCCAAATAATCCTGAATTCCCAAGTACGGAAAAACAATGGAATCTGGCTAATTTACTGGTAAAAGAACTGGAAGAAATTGGCATGAAGGATGTTAGTATTGACGAGAATGCATATGTCATGGCAACATTACCTAGTAATGTTGATCACAAAGTTCCAATTATCGGATTTATTGCTCATTTTGATACAAGTCCTGATTATACTGCAGAAAATGTAAATCCACAAATTCATAAAAACTATGATGGAAAGGATATTATTTTAAACGAAAAAGAAAACATTATTTTATCACCTGATTATTTTGAAGATCTTCTTTTATACAAAGGGAAGACCTTGATCACAACAGATGGAAATACACTTCTTGGCGCGGATGACAAAGCAGGAGTTGCTGAAATTATGTCAGCAATGGAATATTTAATACAAAACCCTGATATCAAACACGGTACAATAAAAGTTGGGTTTACACCGGATGAAGAAGTTGGAAAAGGAGCTCATAAATTTGATGTAGAAAAGTTTGGTGCAGAATGGGCCTATACCATGGATGGAAGCCAGGTTGGAGAATTAGAATATGAAAATTTTAATGCAGCAGGAGCAAAAGTTACTATTTCAGGAACCATCGTACACCCCGGATATGCAAAAGGAAAAATGGTAAACTCCATGTTAATTGCTGCTGATTTTATCAAATCCCTTCCTCAAAATGAAGTTCCTGAAAGAACAGAAGGTTATGAGGGATTTTTCCATTTACATGATATGAAGGGTGAAGTTGAAAAAACAGTACTTGAATATATCATCAGAGACCATGACATGGAGTTGTTTCAGAATAGAAAAAAACAATTCCAGCAAATTGTTGATCAAATGAATAAAGAACTGAACTCTGACCTTATTCATGTGGAAATTAAAGACCAATATTTTAATATGCGCGAAAAAGTAGAGCCGGTAATGCATATAGTTGATATTGCAGAAGAAGCGATGAAACAATTGGATATCAAACCTTTGATAAAAGCTATTAGAGGAGGAACAGATGGTTCTCAATTATCCTATAAAGGTCTTCCTTGCCCTAATATATTTGCCGGAGGTCATAATTTTCATGGCAGATATGAGTTTGTCGCTATTGAATCTATGGAAAAAGCAAGAGATGTAATTATTAAAATTGCAGAGATCACAGCTAAAAAATAGGCATAGAAATAGTATTTAAACCTAATTTTTAAAACAGTATAAAAGCCTGGGAAATATTAAAAAATATTGTCAGGCTTTTTATATATTTCTATGTTCTAAAACAATATTTAAAAACTCATAAATATTAACATTTTGTTTAAAAATAAACAATTTAAAATAATAATAAATTCAAAGCACAAAAATCTAATAGTTTTTTTTACTTTTGATCGCTTATAAAATCACTAACATTATAGATATGGATAACCAATTTTTAATTTCTCTGACAAAAAAATACGAAAGTCCTTTATATGTATACGACGTTGAAAAGATCATTTCGCAATATCAAAAAATGACGAATGCTTTTTCATCAGTTAAAAAACTGAAGATCAACTATGCAATGAAAGCACTTTCAAATATCAGTATTTTAAAAGTATTCAATTCTCTGAATGCCGGTTTGGATACTGTTTCTGTTCAGGAAGTACAGTTGGGACTAAAAGCTGGGTTTGATCCAAAAGATATCTTTTTTACTCCAAATGGTGTTTCTTTGGAGGAAATAGAACAAGCATTGGGATTAGGTGTTCAGATCAATATTGATAACCTCTCAATTTTAGAGCAATTCGGACAAAAATATCCAAAAGTTCCAGTGTGTATTCGTATGAATCCACATATTATGGCAGGGGGAAATAGTAAAATATCTGTTGGTCATATAGATTCAAAATTTGGTGTTTCCATTCACCAACTTCCCCTTATATTAAGAGTTGTTAAAAATACAGGTATGTTGATCAACGGAATTCATATGCATACAGGTTCTGATATTTATGACATTGATGCCTTTTTACGTGCAACAGATATCCTATTCGAAGCTGCTCTCGACCTTAAAGATTTAGAATTTATTGATTTTGGAAGTGGTTTTAAAGTTCCATACAAAGACGGAGATCATCAAACTGATATTGAAGAACTAGGTGCAAAATTATCAAAAAAATTCAATAAATATGTTAAGTCAACAGGTAAGGATCTTACTCTAATATTTGAACCTGGTAAATTTTTGGTTAGTGAAGCTGGTAAATTATTAACCAGTGTAAATGTAGTAAAACAAACAACTTCAACGGTATTTGCTAGTGTTGACAGTGGTTTGAATCATTTGATAAGACCTATGTTCTACGATGCTTATCACCATATTGAAAATATCTCAAATCCGGAAGGGAAAAAACGTTTTTATACTGTGGTAGGTTATATTTGTGAAACAGATACCTTTGGAAGCAACAGAAGAATTAGTGAAATAAAAGAAGGTGATATTTTAAGTTTTAGTAATGCAGGAGCTTATGCTTTTAGTATGGCCTCAAATTACAACTCTCGTTATCGACCTGCTGAAGTTATGGTATATAAGGGTAAAGATTATTTGATTCGTGAGCGTGAAACCATCGAAGATCTAATTTACAAACAAATTGATGTTGATCTACAGTAATTTAAATGGCAAAAGCAATCTATAAGATCTCTTTTTCATTAAAATTTTCAATTACAATATTCTTTACCGTTTCATTCAAATGATTCATTGATCTATAATTTGAATGTTCAAGCGTAATGATTGTTATATCCGAATCCGTGTATTGTTTAATAGATGTACTAAAACCATTCCATTTTCCATAGTGATAAATAACTTTTTCTGCTTCTTTATCATTAATTCTAAAACCAAAACCATAAGGAACTTTTTTTCCATACTTTGTTTCTCCTTTGCTATACATTTGGTTTAGGATATTTTTTGAAATTATCTTACCCGAATTTAACCCATTGATCCATTTGAAAAGATCATCAACAGTAGAATATACGTTTTTATCACCTGTTATTGCATCATTTACAGTACCCGTAATTTTTATATGTCTCCAGCCCTTGTAAAGCCTATAACCATACAGTTGATTCTCGTCAATTTCATCTTGTTTAAATCTATAAACATATGTATTGTTCATATCTAAAGGTGTGAAAATATTTTTTTCTACAAAATCTTTATAACTTTTATTAGATATTTTTTCAACCAAAGAGGCCAGTACAAAATAACCTGTATTTGAATAATCAAATCTTGATCCTGGTTTGAAATATCTAAGAACTTTGTATTCAGATATCATATCCATCATTTCTGAGTTTACAGGAGGTATATCTTTTTTCCATTCATGTTCTGCAAGCCAAAAATATTGTGGCAAACCAGAGGTGTGATTCAATAAATGTCTGATAGTAACTTCTTCATACGGAAAATCAGGATAATACTTGCTTACTTTATCATCCAGTTTTAAAAGTCCTCTTTCAAACAATATCAAAATTGAAGCTGCTGTAAATTGTTTGCTTACTGAAGCGAGTTGAAAAGTGGAATTGTTATCAAGTTTCAATTTTTTGCTAAAATTAGCGTAACCATAATGATTGCTAAAGATCAATTTACCATTTTTTGCAACCAATACACTTCCATGAAAATCGTGCCTTTTATTGAACCTTTTAAAAACTGAATCCAGTTTATTTGACACTTCAATTGTTAATTCTGCTGGATATTTTGGTGTACTTAACTTTTTCTCTTTCTTCGTTTCAATTTCTTTTTTAATATAATTCAACTTTACTGAGTTCGAGGTGGATACCCCATTTATATTAAAAATCAAAAAAATAAACAAAGCAAAATATTTTATAATCTTACTATTTTTAAAAACCATAATGTATTGTTATTGTAATCAGGAAAACAAGAAAATATACTTAAAAGAATTCTTATTTTTTTATAGTAACTATTTCCAATCTCACAAAGAGATCGAACTCCCTTTTCCTATAGCGCAAATCTAAATAAATTATTTTTAATATTTTCAACATTTATTACATTCACAATTAATTAACGTAATTTTTAAAATTATATTTTGAATCACAGGTATCACTCAGGATATTCAATTCTTAAATGATAAATATTATTCAGTTTCTTTTTGATCACTTTTTTAATCGTTTGAATTTCTTTAAAGGTAATATTCGCATTCATAAACTGACCATTACTCATTTGGCCACTAATAATTTTTTCTACCAAATCACCAAGTAATAAAGCGGATGGTTCCTTAATACTTTTTGATGCTGCCTCACAGGCATCACACATCATTAAAATAGCGGTTTCTTTTGAAAATGGAATTGGTCCCGGATAGCTGAACTTTTTCACATCTACCTCTCCCGGTGTAAGATCTTCCTGCATTTTATAAAAATAATAAACGGAGCTGGTACCGTGATGTGTTCTGATAAAATCGATTACTCTATCAGGTAAACCACTCTTTTTTGCAATTTCTATTCCTTCTAAAACATGATTAATAATAATCTTTGCCGATTCTTCCGGTGGCAGATCTGAATGAGGATTTACACTGGTAGTTTGATTTTCAGTAAAATACATTGGGTTGTTCATTTTACCAATATCATGATACAGCGCACCTGTTCTTACCAGCATTGAATTTGCACCTATTTCATTTGCAGATGCTTCAGCCAAATTGGCAACCTGCATAGAATGCTGAAATGTCCCAGGGGCTTTTTCATTCAACTCTCTAAGTAATTTTGAATTGGTATCTGATAATTCCAGTAAAGACACATCTGAAACCAAATTAAACACTTTCTCGTAAATTAAGATCAGAAATAAAGATAAAAAAGATAGAATTCCATTCAATACAAACAGTAAAAAATATCCCCATTTTATATGCTGTGCATTTCCTTCCTGAATAATTGAAAAAGCAAAATATGCTAAAATATAAACGGCTATGATCTTGATTATTGCTAAAAACAAATTAGCTCTACGATGCAATTCTGATACCGTTAAAATAGTAACAAGACCTGCAATAATTTGTAAAAACACAAATTCAAAACTATTTGCAACAATAAAACCTAAAATTAAAATGGTAACCACATGTGTGAATAAAGCAAGCCGAGCATCAAAAAATGCTTTTAAAATAATAGGCAAAATAACTATTGGTACAACATAAATATAGCCAGACCAATACTTCTGAACAACTGTTACCATAAAAACAACTACCAGTATATTAAAGAATATAAAAGTTAATTTTGTATTATTTTCAAAGGTTAAATGTCGGTATTCATACAAAAATAGTATCAACATAAATAATATCAAAGCCACCAAAATGGTATAACCAAAAACGATCCAATTATAATTGGATTTACTCCATAATTGAGAATCATATTCACTTTTTAAAGACATTAAAATTTCATAATTTTTTCCCTCCACTACATCTCCTTTAGCTATAATGCGCTCATTTTCAGTAATCAATCCTTTAGTTGCAGGTATATTTTTTATTTCTTCATCAACAAATTTCTTTGTCAATTCTTCATCATAAAAAACATTGGGCTCTAAAATATCAAAAAATAAGGTTGTAAATTTATCTTCCAGTATTTGATACCCACTTCTTTTGAAATGTTTTTGAATGGAGGGAACCAACATCTCAGTAGTAAACAAATTATCAGACAAAACATCTTTTACTTCATTACCAATCCGTAATGAGATCAACGTATTCTTTTTTATTTTTTCATTATCCGATTTATTTAAAAATCCTACTTTATAAACTTTATTAAGAAAATTTAATCCTAACTTTTTAACCCTGTTTTTGTTAAAGCCAATTGCAACAGAATCTTCCAAAACTAATTGTATTTGCCTGTCATAAATATTTTTAACTTTTTCAGAAACATTGGTTTTTTCTATAAAATACAACTGTTTATTTGCTTCAATTTCCTGAATTTCAGTCTCAATTTCTTTTTCTGATTTCAAAATAGCAAAATCAAAAGGGGCGTATAAATTCTCATATTGCCACGGTTTTCCTTTTTGAATATTGTATTTAAACTGTCCTCCTTTAGGAAATAAATAAACAATGACAACTGTGGTCAAGATAAAAAGTACTACCTTGTATATCAAAGCATGGTTTTGGTATATTTTATTAAAAAAATCTTTCATGAAGTTGCAATTGAAGATTCAAATATAAAGAATTTAATCCCGATAAATTGTATTATTTTCTTTTCATCTGTTTATAAATAGTCATTTTCATTCCGTAACAGCAACTCGCAATATTATTTAATAATCTACTTGTTTATTACTTCATATTTTCTAATCTAACCGGAACTTTTGATTGGATCCAGTCTTGGTAGTTATTGTACCTAACCTTTTCCTGATAAGCTTTGGTTTTATCACTAATATTTTGAAATACGGACTCAGGCATACTATTTTTTACTAAAATTTCATTTTCAATTTCACAAACCTGATCCTTAACATCATCCTCAATACCTTCATTATAAACACTTAACCATTCTTCAAAAAAATCTCTTGTTTGTATATGATCATCTATAATTTTATTGGTCATCAATACACCATACTTTTTTGATTCTCTAATATTTCCTTTCCCTGTTACTGCATTCCCAATAGCAAATACATTTGGAAAACCATCTTCAATCTTGCCATAAGGAAGATTATTCATTTCAAATACAACTACGCTATAACCTTTATCCGCTAAAATATATGCTGCCTGTGAACCAGAAACTGACCCTCCGATAACAGCAACATAATTCTTTTTAATATTACTTTGCATTATAAAATTTAATTAATTCACAATATAATCATCCATTTGAATATTCAAAAGAATATCCTTATTAATTAATAATCTTTACCGGTCAATTAAATAAATTCATCAAAATTAATTACTTTCGTAGACACAAATAATTAATGCATAAACAGATATTTTTATGGATAAAAAAGTGGTAATAGTTTCAGCTGTAAGAACTCCAATAGGAAGTTTTTTAGGAAGTTTATCAAATATTCCAGCTCCAAAATTAGGAGCTATCGCGATTAAAGGAGCATTAGATAAAATTGGTCTCGATGCAAAATTAGTTGATGAAGTATATATGGGAAATGTAGCTCAGGCTGGGCTCGGTCAAGCCCCTGCCAAACAAGCAGCAATTTTTGCCGGAATACCAAATACCGTTCCATGCACAACTATAAATAAAATATGTGCTTCTGGCATGAAATCCATAATGTTGGCTGCACAAGCTATTCAATGCAGTGATGCAGATATAGTTGTTGCCGGTGGTATGGAAAATATGAGTATGATTCCACATTATATGCAGGCAAGAAAAGGTCAAAAATTTGGTGATATTAAAATTGAAGATGGCTTGCTGAAAGATGGTTTGGTAAATGTTTACGACGGAAAACATATGGGTACTTGTGGAGATGCTTGTGCTAAAGAATATAACTTCTCACGTGAGGATCAGGATAGTTTTGCGATAACATCGTACAATAGATCGGCAAAAGCATGGAAAGAAGGAAAATTTGACAATGAAATTGTTCCTGTTGAAATTCCACAAAGAAAAGGAGACCCTATTTTATTTAAGGAAGATGAAGAATACAAAAATGTAAAAATGGATAAAATTCCAAATTTACGCCCTGCATTCAACAAAGATGGTACAGTTACAGCCGCAAACGCATCTACGCTAAATGATGGCGCTGCTGCTTTGGTTATGATGAGTGAAGAAAAAGCAAATGAATTGAATTTAAAACCTTTGGCCATTATTCGTGGTTATGCAGACGCTTCTCAAGAACCGGAATGGTTTACAACAACACCTGCCAAGGCAATCCCAAAAGCATTAAAAAAAGCAAATATTGATGCCAAACAGGTTGAGTATTATGAACTAAATGAGGCTTTTTCAGTTGTAGGTTTGGTGAATATAAAATTGCTTAATTTAGATCCGGATAAAGTAAATATAAACGGAGGTGCTGTTTCATTGGGGCATCCATTAGGATGCTCGGGTGCGAGAATTATGGTTACTTTAATTAATGTTTTGAAACAAAACAATTCAAAGATTGGGGCAGCCGGCATATGTAATGGAGGTGGTGGAGCAAGCGCAATGGTAATTGAAAATGTATAACTAATTGTTCGGGTTTAATCACCTAACAAAAAATCCATGATTAATAAATGAATTTTGGAATTTGTACTTTAAATGCTATTCCCGTAAGGAAAGAAGCAAATGAAAAAAGTGAAATGGTATCTCAAATTCTGTTTGGCGAAACCTTTATCATTACAGATTCAGAGAATCAATGGGTTAAGATCATATTAGATTTTGATCAATATGAAGGTTGGGTATGTTTAAATCAAATCAAAACTTTAAATGAAAGTGATTACAATGATATTAAAATCAATAATTCAATTATTTTAAGTGATCTGATCACTTTTATATCTAATAAAGATAACAGCCTTCAAACCATTAGTCTTGGAGCTTCCCTCCCATTCTTTGAAAATAGTTCTTTTAAAATATTAGATCAGAACTATGATTTTGATGGGATGATAAATCAGGGGATAGCTGCAAAAGAAAAATTGGCAAATACTGCTCATTTATATTTAAATACTCCTTATTTATGGGGAGGCAGAACACCTTTTGGTATTGACTGCTCCGGTTTTACACAAATGGTTTATAAAATAAATGGATATTCTCTTTTTCGCGATGCGTATCAACAGGCCAAGCAGGGAGAAGTTTTAAGTTTTATTGAGGAAAGTGAACCTGGTGATCTTGCTTTCTTTGATAACGAAGAAGGAGAGATCATTCATGTTGGTATTATTCTTGCGAATAATTATATTATACATTGTGATGGAAAAGTAAGAATTGATAGATTAGATCATAGTGGAATTTATAATGTTGATACCAAGAGACATACTCATAAATTAAGGATCATGAAACAGATAATTTAATTATTTTTTTTACCGAAAAACTATCCTAAGATTAAATCTGTTCTACCAAAAGAATAAACCATGACAAAGAAATTTTTTTTAGCCATTATAATTATTATTGGTATCTATATTGGGTGGAAAATTTATGAAAATTACAATTATAAAATATTATCTGTAAGTCCTGCTTTAAAAGAAATTTCAGGAATTGAATTTGATAAGACCGGTAATTTATGGGCTATAAATGATGGAGGTAACAGTGCTGAAATTCACCAAATTGACTCCTTAGGCAATATACATCGATCTATAAGAATTACAAATGCAAAAAATATAGATTGGGAGGATCTAACTCAGGATGATTTTGGTCACTTTTTTATTGGGGATTTTGGAAATAATTTAAATATACGTAGTGATCTAACCATCTACAAAATTGAAAATCCGATTGATATCAAAGCAGATTCCACAAAGGCTGAGATCATTAGGTTTCAATTTAACGATCAGGATATTGAAGATAAAAAAGAAAGTAAAAAAAACTTTGATCTGGAGGCATTTGTATATTATAATGGCTACCTATACTTATTTACAAAAAATAGAAACAAACCGTTTGATGGCTTTACCAATTTATATAAAATGGGAGATTTTGCTTCTAATCATAGTGCAAAATTTATCGATAAATATAAAACCTGCACATCTGATAAATATCGATGCTGGATAACTTCTGCAGCACTGAGTCCAAATAAAGAAAAGTTAGTTTTGCTTGGATCTGATAAAATGTGGGTTTTTAAGAACTGGAAAGATGATGATTTCTTTTCAGGTGAAGTTCAGGAAATTGACCTGGGCATGGTTACTCAAAAGGAATCTGTTACATTTTATAACGATTCAATAATAATAATTGCAGACGAGAAATTTAAGGGGATTGGTGGTAATCTTTATCATTATAAAATTGATTAACAACAATCACTTATTTATGCTTAATAATGTTAAAGCAAAAAAGCAGCCATCAGGCTGCTTTTTTATGGCAATTAAATAAAATATGATCCTTATTTTAAAGATTCATATTTAGTTTTCATCTTTTGGAACTTATCATCCATCTCAGCATTTTCATATAAACTCATTAAAGTTCTAACCGTGTCAATATCATCTGATTTAATAGAATATGCTTTTTCGTAAACAGGAATTACCTCTTTATAAAGCATAACTTGTCTTTCCTTAATCTCATCATACTTTTTAAAGTCGCTTAAGTTATTATTCATTTCCTCAACTAAGACTTTATCTTTTTCCAATAAAGCTGATCCTAAATTAACATAAGCATCAAAATAGTCAGGGTTTAATTCGATAGCTTTTTTATAGTATTCTTTAGCTTTCTCTACATTTCCCTGTTCACCACTAATTACACCTAAATTAAAATATAAAGATGCATTATTAGGATCTAATTTGATCGCCTCGTTCATTAAATTAGCAAACTCATCTTTGTTACCAAGTTTGATCTGTAAATTAGCTTCTGTTAAAATTAAATTTACATCATCCGGAGCAACCTTTCTGGCATTTTTTACAGCTGCAATTGCTTTATCCGTGTCCCCTTGCTCAACATATACAAATGCAATATTTTTAATAATAGAAGGTGCCTTAGAATCAGTTGTAGTAGTTTTAGGTTCAACATATTGCTTTGATTTTACCATCAAATCCATTTGAGACTTTGATCCCATATTTTCTCTTTCACCAGATTCTACATTTTTCGCAGTATACTCCGTTACAATACCTGTATATCCAATATCTTTTAAAGTTGTAAAATACTCTAATGCTTTATCATAATCTTTATCTAAATAAGCTGCATTTGCTGCATATTCTAAAAACACAGTATCTTTACTACTCAATCCATATACCTGATATAATTCATCTTTTGCAGCAGTATAATTCTTATCCTGATAAGACTTTATTCCTTTTGCAGAAAGATCCGTAATCGTTGTATTTAAAGTTGGTTCAGCAAGTTTTGTGTATTTTGTAGAACCCATTTTGTTTTCTATCTCAAACAAATTACTATAAGCATCAGCGGCACTAGCGTAATATTTAGAGTCTGATTTTGATAATCCTGAACAGGTTAAGGCTTGTAAATAGTAAAACTTAGCTTTTATTTTATCATCAGCATTTTCGATTAATGGCTTAGCTTGTTTAATGGAAGCTTGAGCTGTTGTATAATCTTGTTTCTTAATCGCTTTTTCAGCTGCTTTTAACTCGGATTTTTGAGCGAATGTTGTTAAGCTTATAAAAAAAGCCAACAGTACTAAAACTTGTTTTTTCATTGGTTTATTATCTTAATATTAAAATTTAGTTTGAAATTTACGCAAAATTAAAAATTTTGAGAATCATTTTCATGATTTTCATCACTTTTTTCATTACTTTTTTCATCAATTTGCTCATCATCACTCATTACCTTCGCAACAGCAGCTATGGAATCATTATCCTTTATATTGATAAGTTTTACACCTTGTGTGGCTCTACCCATTACCCGAAGATCTGAAACTGCCATTCTTATTGTGATACCCGATTTATTGATAATCATTAGGTCATCTTGATCTGTAACATTTTTAATGGCAACTAATCCTCCTGTTTTTTCAGTAATATTAATAGTTTTTACGCCTTTACCTCCTCTATTGGTAATTCGGTAAGCATCTAAACTTGATCGTTTTCCATATCCTTTTTCCGAAACAACTAAAATATCGCTTTCATCATCAGGTATAGATACCATTCCGATCACTTCATCCTTATCATCTTTTAACCGAATTCCTCTTACACCAGATGCATTTCTACCCATCGGTCTGGTTTTACCTTCTTCAAATCGAATAGATTTACCTGATTTAGCAGCAATCATAATCTGACTTTCACCATTGGTTAATTTAGCTTCCAGCAATTCATCACCATCTTTAATAGTAATTGCATTGATACCATTTGTTCTTGGTCGGGAATATTGCTCTAATGATGTTTTTTTGGTTTGCCCTTTTTTGGTAACCATTACAACATAATTGTTATTTACGTACTCCTCATCTTTCAGATCCTGTGTTACTAAAAATGCTTTTACTTTATCCTCATTTTCAATATTAATCAAATTTTGAATTGCTCTTCCTTTAGATGTTTTTCCTCCTTCAGGAATTTCATAAACACGCATCCAGAATACTTTTCCTTTTTGCGTAAAGAATAGCATATACTGGTGATTGGTTCCTACAAATAAATGTTCAAGGAAATCTTCATTCCTCGTGGAAACACCTTTTTGACCTCTACCACCTCTGTTTTGTGTCTTATACTCTGAAAGATCTGTACGTTTTACATAACCGGCGTGAGAAATAGTTATAACAACTTTTGAGTCTGGAATCATATCCTCTATATTCAATTCTCCACCAGCATATTCAATTACCGATCTTCTTGCATCACCATATTTTTCTTTGATCACCTGCAATTCTTCAACAATTATATCCATTCTACGAGATTCATTTGCAAGAATATCTTTCAAATCAATGATCAGTTTCATGATCTCTTCAAATTCGGTTCTTAGTTTATCCTGTTCTAAACCGGTTAATTGACGTAAACGCATTTCAACAATTGCTCTTGCCTGAATATCAGATAATTCAAACCTTTCTATCAGTTTTGCTCTTGCTTCATCCCCATTATTTGAGGCACGAATCAATTTAATTACTTCATCTATATTGTCACTTGCAATGATCAGACCTTCTAAAATATGAGCACGAGCTTCAGCTTTTTCCAATTCATATTTTGTACGGCGAACAACCACTTCATGGCGATGATTCACAAAATGTACAATAAGCTCCTTTAAGTTAAGCATTTCGGGTTTCCCGTTTACCAATGCTATATTATTTACACTAAATGAAGTTTGTAAGGCTGTGTATTTATATAATTTATTGAGTACAATATTCGGAATTGCGTCTCTTTTTAAAACATAAACCATTCTACGCCCCTTTCTACTGGTTTCGTCACGAATAGCAGAAATTCCATCTAGTTTTTTATCATTGATAAGATCTGCTGTCTTTTTCATCAGATCTGCTCCATTTACCTGATAAGGTAATTCAGTAACAATAATACATTCTCTACCATTTACTTCTTCAAAATTAGCTTTAGCACGCATCACAATTCTACCTCTACCTGTTAAGAAGGCATTTCTAACACCCTCGTAACCATAAATAGTACCACCAGTAGGAAAATCAGGTGCCTTAATATGCTGCATCAACTCTTCTATTTCAATTCCATTATTATGGATATATGCTATCGTTCCATCAACTACCTCACTTAAATTATGAGGAGCCATATTTGTTGCCATTCCCACGGCAATACCCGATGCTCCATTCACCAATAAACTTGGAATACGAGTTGGCAAAACAGTAGGTTCCTTTAAGGTATCATCAAAATTTAAACGATGATCTACCGTATCTTTATCAATATCAGCAAGCATATCTTCTGATATTTTTTTCATCCTTACCTCAGTATATCTCATTGCTGCCGGACTATCACCATCTGGTGAACCGAAATTCCCTTGTCCATCAACCAATTCATATCGCATACTCCAGTCCTGTGCCATTCTCACCATGGCATCATATACAGATGTATCTCCATGTGGGTGATACTTACCCAAAACTTCCCCAACTACTCTTGCTGATTTTTTATGAGCTCCCGTTGCTTTAATTCCCAATTCATGCATTCCAAACAAAACCCTTCTGTGCACAGGTTTTAAACCATCCCTTACATCAGGCAATGCTCTTGAAACAATTACAGACATTGAATAATCAATGTAAGCTGATTTCATTTCATCTTCAATATTTATAGGAATTATTTTATCGTTTTCCGCCATTTTATCTATTTATATTTGTCATATTTTTTTGAAGCAGCAATATACAATATATCTATTTTTTATACTCTCTCAATTTGACATTTGTTAATAATTTTTATTAACAATTCAATATAATTATTTAATTGAAATTTAGTAACTTAGTGTTATGTTTAAAGTTACTCATAACTTTTGTAATGAATTAGTAAAAAATTCTACTAAATTTACAGCATAAATGATATAGATTATGGATGATAATTTTTCACCAAAAGTAAAAGATGT
>JADGEA010000263.1 GCA_016744615.1 Flavobacteriaceae bacterium | reverse complement strand
TCAAATACAACCTCATTTTCTATTTAATACCTTTAATAACATCTATTCATTAATTGATAGTTCTCCAAATTTGGCAAAGGAATCTATACATAGTTTAAGCAAAATGATGCGTTATTTATTACATGATTCCTCATTAGAAAAAGTGCCATTGTCCAAAGAAGTAGAATTTTTAGAAAGGTATATTAAATTAATGCAATTAAGAGTGACTACTAATTTAACACTAGAGAAAAAGTTTCCTATAATTAATCAACAAATTAACATTGCCCCCTTAATTTTAGTTTCCTTTATTGAAAATGCTTTTAAGCATGGTGTAGATGCTGTTTTGCCTAGTTATATTAATATCTCTCTTACTATTGAGAATAATTGTATATATTATAAAGTCGAAAACTCTTTTTTTCCAGAAAACAATAATGAAACAGATTCTGGAATTGGTCTTGAAAATCTTAGCAAAAGATTAAATTTATTATATAGTAATAAGTTTAATATCATTAAAAACGTATCAACTAATAGTTATAAAATTGAATTAATAATATATTTGGATGATGATTAATTGTTTACTTGTCGATGATGAACCGCTAGCATTAGATATATTAGAAGGTTATATTAAAACGACCCCTTTTTTAAAATTAGTTGCAAGATGTAGCAGTGCTATTGAAGCAATTCAAAAAGTTGAAAATGAAAATATTGATTTAATATTTTTGGATATTCAAATGCCAAATCTAACTGGAATAGAATTTTCAAAAATGTTAATTAATAAAAAAACAAAAATTATTTTCACTACTGCCTATGAAAAATATGCTCTTGAAAGTTATAGAGTAAATGCTATTGATTACTTATTGAAACCCATTGATTATTCTGAGTTTTTTACAGCAGCAAATAAAGCAAAAAACCTAATTCTTGATAAACCCACATCACCTTTAGAGTCAAATTACGATAATGATTATATTTTTATTAAATCTGATTATAAACTGCTTAAAATAAGTTTAAAAGATATTATCTATATAGAAGGCCTAAAGGATTATGTAAAATTTTATACCATAAATTCTGATAAACCCATACTTTCATTAATGAGTTTAAAATCATTAGAAAATGATTTAACAATTAAAAATTTTATGAGAGTACATAGATCTTTTATAGTTAACCTAAAAATGGTTAATACAGTTGAAAGAAATCGCATCGTATTTGGAAAAAAATACATTCCAATTTCAGATAAATATAAAACCAATTTTCTTGTTTTTATTAATTCTGATATTTCTAAATAGATAGATATTGTCAATTTATCTACAAAATATTCTAATTAATCTATTTTATTTTTTTTACGCTTAATTATTCAACAATATTTGAATTATAAAGAGCTGTATAACAGTTTTATTATAATAAAGAATTCAAAGAAAATAAAGAATTAAAAGAATTAATTAATGGGTACAATAAAAAATATATTAATTTTATTATTAGCAGTGTTAGCTATTCAATCTTGTGGTACAAGTAGTGATGTTTATAAAGTTAAAAATATCTCTTCAGATTATAAACCTCAAACAGTTATAAATGATTTTTTTGATGAAGAAAGTAAGATAGGTTATACAATACTTAAAGATAGCAGCAATCTATATGTAAACCTTAGCACGTTAGAAACAGCTTCCCAATTAAAGATATTAAATAATGGAGTTAAAGTGTTTTTTGACAAAGAAGGTGTTGAAAACGAAACTTCTTATTTACAATTTCCAATGACTTCAGAGCTTCAAAATAAAAGTGATCATAACGATTTAAAAAGCGATAAATCTGCATTTTTAAATAAAAAAATTGCTGAACTTAATGATGAAATACTGTTTGTAGAAAATAATAATCAAGATATTATTAATAGGAAATTAAATAGTAAGGGAATTTCATCTGAAATGTTTGTTTATAAAGAGGAGCTTTATTATCAAATTAAATTTCCATTAACTTTTATAGCTAATAATAATGACGAATATCCCTCATTAGGCATTAATATAAAAGGTATTAAAAGAACGGAATCAAGTGAAACTAGATCAAATAATGATTCAGCGCCCAAAGGTAGCAGTGTTTCTTCAGGAGGTCGTGGAAGTGGAGGCCGAGGTGGTGGTGGTCGTGGAGGTCGTGGCGGCGGCGGCGGCAGAAGCGGAGATTCAAACACAAATGATAGAAGTAGCAATACAACACCAAATTTGTTGGGTTTAAGTAGTGACGTGAAAATTTGGATAAAAATAGGTTTAAACCAATAGAAACAATAGTAATTTTTTTATTGCTTAACTTGGTGTTTTAGAAGGGGAAGGTTTTGAAAGTGGTTGTTACGTAAAACCAGCGATTATTGAAGCTGAAATTGGTGGTGCTTTTGGTGGTGAAAAAGAAACAGGTGGTGGACGTGAGTCTGGATCGGATGCTTGGAAAGTATATATGAGAAGACAAACCAATACCGTGAATTACTCAGATGAATTGCCTTTAGCACAAGGAATTAAATTTGATTTGTAATCAACAGTATTATCATAAATTAAAGCCTCCAAAATATAAATTTTGGAGGCTTTTTGTTTTAAGAGAACCTTATCCAATCTTGACCATTTACAACCATTAATTTAGTGAAATTACATTTTTTGAAAATCACTAGGACGCCAAGTTTGATCAAAAAATGCTTCAGTTGGACTATACAGTCTAAATAATGTAAACCATCCTTTTTCAGGAACTGTTCTTAACCAATTAGATTCAGGAATACCATCTGGTAATTCTGGCCCAAAATATAAATCAACGGAACCATCTTCATTATACTCCAAGTCATTTAAAGACCCTATAGAAGGGTATGGCTGACCATTGTCTAAACCTGATGAATTGGACGCATCGTATAATGTAGCAGACCAAAAATTAGCAGCTGGAACATTGGCAGGCAATGATAATATGTAAGTAGCACTACCAGAAAGGAAATTGCCATCAGAATCTCTATAAGCAAATGGATACTTTGAGCCTTTTCCTACCATATTCATAACCATTGCAGGGCTTATGGAATAACCAATTTTAAACATACCAACTTGCGCATCTACGTCTCTGTACGAATCTTGATTAAACTCAACATCCAGCACATTTAATACATTATGCCAATTGCGATTATCATAATATTTTGTGTTAGGTAATTTTTCTCCAAACCTTAAAACTTGTGACATCTTCATACCCGTAATTGCAGCTTTTTCTAAAATTCCTTTAGTATGACTATCAGGGTTAAATTCTGTTCCTTTTTTAATACCTAAAGATGCTACCATTCCTCTCATTGCCCAATCTTCAGGACCAACATATTCTGTATTAATGAATTCTGCTAATCCTTCAAAATAGCTGTAATCTTGAGGGTATAACATATCTGCAGTTTGTCCTGTTCCATTAGGAAATTCCATTTCTGGTTGATTATCTTTTTTGCTTAGTGGATATATTTTTGTTTGCTCCATTAATGCAACTGGTTCACTTGTATCACCATCATTTATGAATGCTCTCCAAAAAACAAAAACATTATAAGTTCTGGATGTGAAAGTGTAATAACCCTCAGGTATTGAACCTTCATAACCTGGTGGCAAAATTAAATATTTACCCCCTTTTCCTTTGTCTGGTCCTACAAAACCAACATCTGTTAATGGGCGATGCCAAAAGTCGTCAAGTATTCCTTGCAATAAAGGTGGTACTTCAACAACTGTTGGACCATCTTTTTGCAAGTCAATATATCCCATTGCATATATTACATCAGAATTTGGTGTGCTAACTAAAGTTTTTGAATTTAGTTTATCTTTCCATATAGGTAATATGTTAGAGCCTTCTCCAAATTGAGCTTCAGAACCTTTTTTCATATACCAAAGAGTCATAGCTGGCATAGACCACATAATGGATTGAGTGGCACGTTGGAAAATCATCTCATCATAAAGTACATTTATTGATTCTTCAGTTGGATAAGCTTCGGGGAATTCAGTATTGGCTAACTGATCATAATGTGAAACTTCCTTTTCAATTGTACTTTGTTGCTCATTTTCATTTGAGCAAGAAATAAGCCCTATTAAAAAGAAAATAATAATAATTTTTTTCATAATTTTTTTAGTTGATTTATTATGCAAAATACCACTTTTAAAAAAAATTATAAAAAACGTAAGGTAAACAATAAGGATACTCAATATCTATTTTGGAAGTTTTTAAATAATGAGGTGTTATCTTTAACCCAGTCACTTAATTAAAAGCTATAATCAATATTTTAGACGAGAGTTTAAGAGTCTCAACCAGACCCCACACAAATGTTGTGTTGTAATTTTATTTCAGACTCCATTTATGTTTTAAACCGATGAGAAGGGTTGAGATTAAGTAGCGACTTTTTTATTAAACATTCCCCTTACTCAGAAAAAAATAGATTACAAAAATCACGATTAAAATACTGAGTACAAAGAAGAAAATTTTCCAAAAAGAATAAGGCCTTTGTCCCGATAATTTTCCAGACTGTCCGTTTACAAAAAAGTT
>JADGEA010000516.1 GCA_016744615.1 Flavobacteriaceae bacterium | reverse complement strand
TTACACTTGGACTGGAAGTTTAGAGTCTTACGAAGAAGAAACTGTACAATTACCTGGAATACCTTATACAATTGAAAGCACTAATACTGTAGAAGTTAGTATATCAAATGATGACGACAACTCTAACAATGACGCTTCAAATACTTTTGGAGAAACAGACCTAACTGCATCTAGTCAGGTTAACATGATTATAAATACAGATGATCACGGAGATGAGACTACTTGGTCTGTTAAAGATCCTTCTGGAGTAATAATAGAAAGTGGTGGGCCTTATGATAATAATGAATCAATTACTATACAAGTTAATTTACCAACTTTAGGTTGTCACGAATTTAGAATAATGGATGCTGGTGGAAACGGTAGTGGTTCTGTTGTAGTTTATGACAGTAACAATGAAGTAATTTTCAACTCTCCAGGAAATTATGGATCTGGTGGAGCTACTTCTTTTATAATTAATGAATTAGTATTAGGAAACAATGACAACACTTTTGAAAATGTTGTTATCTATCCAAACCCTGCTAGTTCAGTTTTAAATATTGAAAACGCTGAAAACTCAACTATTCAAATCTTTGATTTATTAGGAAGAGTAGTAATGACTAGAAATGATATTTCATCAAATCAGCAATTAAATGTTTCTAACTTAACAACTGGAACTTATTTGATTAAAATTACAAATAACGATCAAATTAAAACTGATAAGTTTATCATTAACAGATAAGAAATTTTATCTTTCAAAAACAAAAAACTCCGAAGGCAACTTCGGAGTTTTTTTTATTTTATAATGAATGTAAAGCTTATTTCTTTTCCTTTTTAAATTTTAAAGGCAAATGAACTACACTTTTTGTCTCAAAAAAATCTTCTTCAAATATATTTTTTAATGGATAAATAGTAGCAGACTGGAATAAAGCTAACTCCTCACTTAGGTCCCCTCCTTTTAAATAAAAAATTCCATTTTTTAATTCGTGATTGCTTTTTTTGGCTATTGAAAACTTAACCCATCTCACAAATGTTTCCATTTGAGCAACAGCTCTACTTATGATAAAATCATATTGACCATTGATAGTTTCCACTCTTGCATTTGTAACTTTAACGTTTTGCAAATTTAATCCTTCAGACACCTCCTTAACAACTTTTATCTTTTTTGCAATACTATCTACTAAATGAAACTGAACCTCTGGAAAAAGTATTGCCAAAGGTATTCCAGGA
>JADGEA010000515.1 GCA_016744615.1 Flavobacteriaceae bacterium | reverse complement strand
TTACACTTGGACTGGAAGTTTAGAGTCTTACGAAGAAGAAACTGTACAATTACCTGGAATACCTTATACAATTGAAAGCACTAATACTGTAGAAGTTAGCATATCAAATGATGATGACAACTCTAACAATGACGCTGCAAATACTTTTGGAGAAACAGACCTAACTGCATCTAGTCAAGTAAACATGATTATAAACACAGATGATCATGGTGATGAAACTACTTGGTCTATTAAAGACCCTTCTGGAGTAGTAATAGAAAGTGGTGGACCTTATGATGATAATCAATCAATTCCTATACAAGTTAATTTACCAACTGAAGATTGTCACGAATTTAGAATAATGGATGCTGGTGGAAACGGTAGTGGTTCTATTGTTGTTTATGACAGCAATAATGAAGTAATTTTCAACTCTCCAGGAAATTATGGATCTGGTGGAGCTACTTCATTTGTTGTTAATGAAATAGTACTTGGTACTAATGACAATCTATTAAGTAATGTTGTTATTTATCCAAACCCAGCTAATTCAGTTTTAAACATTGAAAATGCTGAAAACTCAACTATTCAAATCTTTGATTTATTAGGAAGAGTAGTAATGACTAAAAATGATATTTCATTAAACCAGCAATTAAATGTTTCTAACTTAACAACTGGAACTTATTTGATTAAAATTACAAATAACAATCAAATTAAAACTGATAAGTTTATCATTAACAGATAAGAAATTTTATATTTCTAAAACAAAAAACTCCGAAGGCAACTTCGGAGTTTTTTTTATTTTATAATGAATGAAAAACTTATTTCTTTTCCTTTTTAAACTTTAAAGGCAAATGAACTACACTTTTTGTCTCAAAAAAATCTTCTTCAAATATATTTTTTAATGGATAAATAGTAGCAGACTGGAATAAAGCTAACTCCTCACTTAGGTCCCCTCCTTTTAAATAAAGAATTCCATTTTTTAATTCGTGATTGCTTTTTTTGGCTATTGAAAATTTAACCCATCTCACAAATGTTTCCATTTGAGCAACAGCTCTACTTATGATAAAATCATATTGACCATTGATAGTTTCCACTCTTGCATTAGTAACTTTAACATTTTGCAAACTTAACCCTTCAGACACCTCCTTAACAACTTTTATCTTTTTTGCAATACTATCTACTAAATGAAACTGAACCTCTGGAAAAAGTATTGCCAAAGGTATTCCAGGA
>JADGEA010000514.1 GCA_016744615.1 Flavobacteriaceae bacterium | reverse complement strand
TTGAAAAATAAATTTAACACGAAATAAAGCGAGCGTGTTAAAAATCTTTTCGTTTAACAAATTTGTAAATTGTGAACAGCAGATAATCAAATAAATAATATAGGCTTATGAACCGAGCATGTTAAATTATTCACACCTAAGGAATGACTATTAGCGAACTGCATTTGACAGATTTAATAAAATATTAAAGACATATGAAAATAATTTGTGTAGGTAGAAATTATGTTGAACATATAGAAGAGTTAAACAATACAACTCCAAAAGACCCTGTATTATTTTTAAAACCAGACACTTCGATTCTTTTAAAAAAGCAACCATTTTTTATTCCGGAGTTTTCAAATGAGGTCCATCATGAAGTTGAAATTTTGGTAAAAATTAATAGAATAGGTAAGCATATTGATCGAAAATTTGCACATAAATATTATGATGAAATTGGTTTAGGAATTGATTTTACGGCTAGAGATCTTCAATCTAAACTTAAAGAAAAAGGATTGCCTTGGGAAAAAGCAAAAGCATTTGACGGAGCAGCGGTTATAGGAAAGTTCCTTCAGAAAAGTGAATTTGAAGATATTAATGATATCAATTTTAGTTTAGAAAAAAACGATGAAGTACAACAAAAAGGAAATACTTCATTAATGTTGTGGAAAATTGATACTTTAATCGAATATATTTCAAAATATTTTACTTTAAAGATAGGAGATGTTATATTTACAGGCACACCATCTGGTGTTGCAAAAGTTAATTCCAATGATATTTTAAAAGGATACATTGAAGGAAAGGAGTTATTCTCTATAAAAGTAAAATAAATGAGTAAAAAATATTCTATAGAAAGTTTGTCTGAAGTTGCTGGTGGCGATGAAGAATTTATGAAAATTGTTGCTAAAACATTTTTAGAAGAAATACCACCAGATTTGAAAGCAATGGAAGAAGCTATAGAGAATAATAATAGAGAATTAGCGTATCAATTTGCTCACAAAATGAAACCAAATTTAGAAATGTTTGGTCTTAATTTAGGAAAAGATATTACTTCCATAGAGTCTTGGACTAGAACTTTAAAGAATAAATCTTCTATTGAAGCTCAATTAAAAAATGTGGTTTCTACTATTGAAACAGTATTTACAGAATTAAAAGAAGATTTTAATTTATAAATGCTAGCTGAAATAATTACCATCGGCGATGAAATCTTAATCGGACAGATTGTTGATAC
>JADGEA010000262.1 GCA_016744615.1 Flavobacteriaceae bacterium | reverse complement strand
CTATGATGAGCTTTCTCATATCGTCTTATCATATAGATAATTTGTTAGGGCACTGGGAAAATGTGATTATTAAGGGAATTTCGGAAAATTTTTAATTTTGACAACAAACGAATACCATCAAGCAATATTCTTGCATCTAAACCAAGATCTTGAATAAATAAACTATCTCTGACACCTTTCAATACAGCATCTTTTTAACGCAATTTCTAGTATCTCAATTGCGTTAAAATATGACAAACCTTAGCACTTCCAATTATACTTTCAAAGTAAGCACTTAATATAATATATATAGGAAATAAAAAATGTCTTTAAATGAAGAAATAGAGATAGCTAGGCAACAAATCGTAAAAGATGGTTATGATATGTCAATTGGCGAATTAATGAATCTCTACAAAGATAATGAACTGATTATAAATCTTGAATTTCAACGTTATTTTAGATGGGAATAATTACAAAATGCCGTCATCAAAACTGAACGGTACAAAAAAATTACCGAGTCTTGACAATAAAGTTTGGCAAGTAAATACCGATAATTCTGAAGATGGGCTGACTAAACCCCAACAATTCGAGATTAAACGGGCTAGGATTCGAGTTGAGATTCTTGGTAAAGGAACGAATCCTTATATAAAATATGAATTATTTCAAAGATTAATTTTAACGCACCAATAAGTACGTACTGCTAGTATGGTTATGATCAATAAAGACTTCTATGAATGGATTGTAAAACTGTCAAAATCAGAACCATTTCATTCTATGATGAGTCAAACACAAACACACTTAGAATTGGCGTTAAGATTTTTTATTTATAGAAATATTTCTTACCAAAAGGGCTTGGATGTTCATGAATATCTTGATGATGGTATATTACAATTAGCAACTGATAATAATTTTTCTATGGATACAGAAGAAAAAGTTTTTCTCAAAACATTTTCTTTTTTACAAGATACTATAGGTAGTCATGTTTTTAAACGATGGAATGGAGAAAGTTTTGTTGGAAAATTTATTATTTCTGCTTATGAAATGATAGCAATTGGAGTTTCCAAAAATCTTAAAACTCTTGAAAAATTAAATCAGAAAATTTCTGAACTTTGGGATAATGAAATTTATCAACAATATTCAGGTGCAGGCAAAAGTTCCACCATGCGATTAGCGAAATTACTGCCTATGGCAGAGGATTTTTTTCGCCCATGAGCAAACTGCGTACTATTTCTGATATTCAGAATTATTTAGAAAATGAATTCACTTGATCCTTCTCAAGGATCAGAACAAGCAGGCAAACGCCCTGTACTAGTTATCAGTAAAGAAGAAATTAATCAATTATTAGCTGTAGTAAATCTAATTCTAGGATTATTTATCCTAATGAAGTTTTATTGCCTGCTAATAGATCAGGTTTAAGAATGGATTCTATTGCTTTGTGTTATCATTCAATTAGATATATAAGTGATGTTACGCATAGAGGGCAACCACAAGAGATTACCCCCATTATTTAACGTAAACTAAATTCTTTACAATCAAAGCTTATCCAATTTGTACTTTCCCAAGGATCGCCTTTTGCTGTCATTATTATGCCGCAGCCTAAGTATTTTCCTTTTTTCCAGCCGGTTGGTATTTCAAACTGGGGTATTGAGAAGTTTTGTTCGCCACTTAGGTTTAGTTCGCTTTGATAGGCTTGTCTGGCATCTACTGGGCTTAGGTTGAAGGGGGATGTTATTGTTTGATAAAAACCTTGAGGGTAGATTATGGCAAGGTATAAGTCGTAGTTGTTTTGTTCTTCTATGCCATTGGTTGTTATGTTAATTCTTAATTCTTCGCCTATTTGGTAACTTGGTTGGTTGAAGGATATTTGTATGGTAACAGGTGTGCTTACGCCTGCTGCTTGTACTATGCCTGTTGCTGTGTCTGACCAAAATCCTTGGTTTCCTTGAACTTGATATTTTATTTTCCATTCGCCGGGTTGACGGAAATTTTTATAGACTGCTTCATAGCGATCTTGAACTGGATTGTATCGCATTTCTATTTGTGTTCCGCCAAACTTGGTTTGTTCTCCTTGATATTCTAGACTTTCTAAACCGGGAGGAATTAGAGTTACTCGTGCTTTTTTGATTGCTTCACCGCTGGGTGAGGTTTTTATCCATAATACTGCACGCGCTTGTTCTGCTGCAAGGGTGATGTAATCATGAATTTGAATAATTTGTGGAGCATCTGCTTGTGATATTCCTTCTTGATTTATATATTGTTTAGCGGCATGATTTCCATCACGACTGCTATATATTCCATCACCATCATCATCTAATTGTGGAACTTGTTTGCTTTCTATTTCTGCTACTGCTTCTAAAAAGGCTGTGTTTATATCTTTACCTCGGCGTAATGCAGGAATTAGTGTGTCAGAGAAATTTGAATTGTTCCATGCAACACTTTCAGCATCGGAACTGGTTAATATTGTTCGTTTAGTGCTGCTTATGTCATCTATGAATGAGCCACTGTAGCAGGTATCTATTATGATAATTTGTTCAGCAGCAATTTTGTTTAATTGTTGTTGTAGCTGATTTGCTGGCAACCAATATTCGCGATTTATTTGAAGACTGTCTTTTTGAGCATGTCCATGTATATAAAAGACAAATTGCTTAGTTGCATTAGCGGCAGTGTTAAATGCTGTTTCTAATTCTTGTTGTGGCTGAAATAGTTCATAATCAACAATTTTTGCATCTCTACCACTTCCATGTAAATCTTGCCATTTGTCAGGATTCATATAAATTATATTTTCATGCTTATAACCTCTGCTAAATAAAGTTCTATACATACGTAATGCTAATTGGTTGCTGTAAGGAAATAGGCTATTTTGTTTATGTGCGCCGCTGGCTGCAATTATTATGGCATATTTTTCATTAGTGCTTGTTGTAGGCTGAGAAGTTACTGGTTCAAATATAGCAGTAATATTCTTATTAGCGTCCATATTAATTGTAATGCTTTCATCGGAAACATTAGCATCACCATTCCAAGCTTTGAATTTATAAGTTTGATTTGGTTTCGCGGTTAATTTAACCGTTTCACCACAATTATAAAGAGTCTTATTAGGTTGACGTTCAACATTGCCATTATCTGAACTAATATTAAGCTGAAATGATTGAATTTCAAAATTGGCTGTAACTGATTTATCAGTATCCATAGTCAATTGACAACTAGAATTAGTACCACTACAAGCACCACCCCAACCAGTAAATTTATAACATTGTTCTGGGGTTGCGGTTAAATTTAGGGTTTCACCAGAATTATAATTCTCTTTAGTAGAACCTGAAATGCTGCCTCCATTTCCTGAAGATATTGATAAGGTATGTGTTTGAGGTTCTGAAGTTGGGCAATCTGAAAATGCATTTAGCTTAATTTCCAATTTACCATAATTTGTGTTTTTATCTTTGCAAAGTTGATAATTACCCGAGAGAGCAAGATAGTTTAACTTAGGCAAAGCATTGAAATCGGGAATCTTGCCGCTTAGTTGATTGTCCCAGATATTCAGATTCTCTAAGTTAGGCAAAGCACTGAAATTCGGAATATTGCCACTTAGTTTATTTTCATAAAGAGCAAGTGCTTTTAAATTAGGCAAAGCGCTGAAATCGGGAATATTACCGTTGAGCTGATTGCTAAAGAGAGAAAGCACCTCTAAATTAGGCAAGGAACTGAAATTGGGAATAGTGCCACTTAGTTGATTACGAAAAATATAAAGTTTCTCTAAATTAGGCAAAGAACTGAAATTGGGAATAGTTCCTTTCAAATTATTAGACTCTAAAAATATCTTAGAAACACCACCACTCGCACAGGTAATACCATGCCAACTACAAGGCATATTTGTAACATTCCAACCAGTATTATTTGTCCAATTAGCACCATCAGTACTATTATAAAGTTCTAACAACGATTCACATTCGCCTTTAGAAATTTCAGTGACTGCATCGCAGTCAGTTGCCGCTTGTATGATTGGACTTATTCCCATCATCAAAATTAATACTACCCAACTTAGCCAATTGCTCAAGGGTTTGTAACATTTAATTTTCATAGTAATCCTCATATATAGTTATATAGACTATGTAAAGTAATTTAATAGTCTTATGCCTATTACCTTACTTATAGTAAATGAGTATATCATAAAAATTTTCGGATATCGCGATTGGAAGGATTAATCTAAATTACCCTTTTTTTGAACATGATTATAAGGATTTTTAATACTGGTTAATAAATAAACGAAGTAGTGGAGCGCAGCGGAATAAATCATGGTAATCCTAAAATCTTTATAATCATGTTCAAAAAAAGGGTAATTTAGCACATTCTTGTTGGGTTACGTTTTTTTACTGCGTAAAAAAATCTAACCCAACCTACAAAACTTAACAAAAATTAACACGTTTATAAATCTGAGATAAACTCAATTCAGCATCTAAACAAGGCAGATGAATAGATTCATTTTCCTTAATATAAGTAGTTGCAAACCATTCTCCATCATCATTCTTACTGA
>JADGEA010000513.1 GCA_016744615.1 Flavobacteriaceae bacterium | reverse complement strand
TTATGATGTATTTTATGTGCTTTTCTCAATCCTAATAAATAGGGGTTTTTTGTGTTTTTAAACCATTTAAATCGTTGGTGTATGATCACATCGTGAACCATAAAATAGGTGATGCCATAAAATAGAATGCCCAAGGCAATAAAAAATTTATAATTTAATTCTGGATGAATTCCAAAATAAAACAAGGTGATGCTAGGGATCGCTCCTATTACAAAAAAAGTGTCGTTTTTCTCAAATAATTGCTGATATCTAGGCTGGTGATGATCTTCATGTAAAGTCCATAAAAATCCATGCATTACATATTTATGTACCAACCAGGTTATACATTCCATAATGCTGTAGGTTAAAATGGTAATTAATATGTAAAATAAGAATATCATTATTTAGTAACCGTTGTTGTTGTTGGAGTATAAATTCCAAAAGTGATTGCAAACAAAAATCCGTTTACGAAAGTTTGTCTCGTGTTAACCGTATAATTTTCAGTTCCTTCAGCCATTTTTTTGGAGTCAGAAACACCACCTTCAGCCAATCCAAACAAGAAATAATTATTCTTTTCGGTTGTTTGAGTATCGCCTTGAGCTCCATTACCTACAACACTTGTGTAAGAGTAGCAAGAAGATAATAGCATTGATGAAGCTAATATAACCGTCATCATTTTCATAGATTTTTTAATCATTTTTATTTATTTTAATTAAACATTTATTATACTTTTTAATTCTCATTATCTATTGTTTACAACACTCCTAATTAAACCAAATTCAATTTAAAATTAAAATAAGATTCCACTAAAAGGCACATTTTTCTAGGATTAGAAACTCGTATCCTTTTTTCTTTTAAAACTTTTGAAGGCGTCTTTTCAATTTTATGTAGAAGGTTAGAATAATATTTATAAGCAACATAAACTGCTAATTTTGCTTCTTTTGGAAGCTTAACGACTCCTTTATAAGCGTCTTCAAAATCATCTTTAATATCTTGTAATACGCTGTCTTTTTCAGTTTCAGAAAGATTGTCTGGGTTAATATTAGGAAAATAAGATCTGTTTAAGTTTTCAAAATCTTCATTAAGGTCTCTTAAAAAATTTACTTTTTGAAATGCAGAACCCAATTTCATAGCGGGTTCTTTTAAAGTAGTATATTTTTCCTCATCCCCTTTAACAAATACTTTTAAACACATAAGTCCCACAACATCTGCAGATCCATAAATGTATTCG
>JADGEA010000512.1 GCA_016744615.1 Flavobacteriaceae bacterium | reverse complement strand
CCGCTTTTGTTTTTCATTTATGGTCCTTTGTTGCCCCGTTTCCGGGGCAGGATTTATTTGTTATCGTAACCAACAAGCTAAATATGACTTACCCCAGTTCCGTGTGCAAGCTATACAAAAATACGTATAAAATCCTTCAGTACACGACCTGTCACCATTTTTATGCCATTCCCATATGTGAAAATTATTACTTTCTGATAAAATGTTGCTTCTATCACAAATTTTAAAAAAATTATCCGTAACAAGACTTGTTAACTCTCCGCAAAAATTTTCGATAATATTTCTTACCGCTTTCCGCTTATTTTTTAATTTTTGGTTTCTACCAAGCACATAATGCAAACATTCTTCATATTCAAAGCTTGTTAAAATAATTCTACCGAAGTTAATAGTTGTTTCGTTTTTAACCGTGTTTCTTTCAATAAATAATTTTAAGTTTTTCATGTCAATCTCCTTTAAAGTTAAGTTGTTTTATCTCACTTTCTTAACTACTATATTATATTATTAGCTTAATACTGTCAAGCGGTTTTTATAAAAAAGTGATAAAATATTAAAAAAAAGGTCGATGTATATAAACACGTTAAAAAAGAAATTGACAATAATACAGAAACAAATTAAGGTTAATTATTATGAAACTATCTGACAAAGGGGCTTAAAATGGAAATAGTTAATTTAATAATTGAAAACCAAGCATTGATAATCCCTGCGATAATGGGTTTATTATCAAGCGTTGTTACGGTTGCAACTGTTATTTCGAAGCTGACAAAAAACGAGACTGATAACAAATGGGTGTTGATAGCATCAAAAGTTATTCAGGTTTTTGCAATACACGCAACGCCGACAACGGGAAAGAGAAAATGAGCAAAGTAACAACCCTAATATTAAAAGTATTAGGGTTTTTTGCTTTTTGTCTTGCGTTTTGGCAGTGGGGTAAAGTATCAGCCGGTAAAAAAGTAGCAGAGGACAGAGCAAATGAAGCGATTAAAACAAGTAACGAATTTGAAAAGATTAATTCTGAGCCTTTCGTTTCTAATCCTGCTGACTGGCTGTGTTACGATGAATCAGAATATCCCACATTATCCGAAGATGCCAAAGAAGCTGGCAAAAACTCTGAATGAGCAGTCTAAGACAAATCCAGATTTGTACATATGGCTTAACAGACAAAGACTTTTAAAAAAGAAACTTGAATCGCTAAGATGAGAACTGAATATATGACACTT
>JADGEA010000261.1 GCA_016744615.1 Flavobacteriaceae bacterium | reverse complement strand
TAATAAAAATTCAAAAATCAACTGGAGATTTACCACAAAAGATTCAAGAATAAAACTAAAAAGACTTTATCCGTCAATTGAAGATTGACATGACACTAGTGTTCAAATATATAATATTTATGGGCTTATTAAAATTGTCACATCAAAGGTAGACACTCCACTTCACAGTAATGACAAAGTGAAGATTTTACAGAGTAATTATTTTATTTTTACCAGTCTTAAGCATACCCAAACCGAAGCATTACAAAGGCAATTTTCTTTTTAATTCTTCCACAATATTAAAAACCGCCGGACAAACTTCGGTGTTTTTTAAAGTGAGATTGGTTATCTGAATAAATTTCTTTCTATTGGTATGCGGATATTCACTACATGCTTTGGGTCTAACATCATAAATAAAACAGGTATTATCGCTATCTAAAAAAGTACATGGAGCATCTTTTAAGACCATAAAATCATCTTCATCTCTTTGTAAGTATTGATCTACAAAATTTCTTTCTTTCATTTTAAGATATTTGGAAACTCTGCTAATATCCTTCTCTGTAAAGATAGGACTGGTAGTTTTGCAGCAATTCGCACAAGTCAAACAATCAGTTTTTGTAAACTCTTCATCATGCAGATCCTGCATTAAAAGATCCAATCTTTTTAGCTTTTTCTTTTTAAGTTTTGCGAAATACTTCTTTGTCTCCAAGTGTTTTTCTTTTGCCTTTTCGGGTAATTCTTCTAATATTTTATCCATTTCTATATTTTGAAAGTCAAAATTAATATAATCATTAGAAAATAGTTATTTTTGCGCCACAAAATTTAGCATATGCAAATTCAGGAGATATTAGAAGTAGCAGTAAAAAAAGGAATCAAATCTATTTACAATGTTGAAATTCCAAAAGTTGAATTTCAGGATACCCGTAAAGATTTTGAAGGTGATGTTACCATTGTTGTTTTCCCCTTGTTAAAATTTATCAAAGGAAATCCATTTGAAATTGCTACCAAACTTGGAGAATATTTAAAAAATGCTGTTAGTGATATCTCTGATTTCAATGTGGTAAAAGGATTTTTAAATATTGTTATTTCTGATTCTTATTTATTAAATTCCTTTGTAGAAATATATAATTCAGAAAATTATGGAATCGTAGAGCCATCACCTGAAAATAAATCGGTTATGGTAGAATATTCATCCCCAAATACGAACAAACCATTGCATTTAGGGCATATTAGAAATAATTTATTGGGTTATTCTGTTGCTGAGATCATCAAAGCATCCGGTTATGAAGTTTATAAAACACAAATTATAAATGACAGAGGAATTCATATCTGTAAAAGCATGCTGGCCTGGGAAAAATTTGGAAATAATGAGACTCCTGAAAGCACTGGATTAAAAGGAGATAAACTGGTTGGTAATTATTATGTGAAATTTGATCAGGAATATAAAAAAGAGATCCATCAGTTAATTATCAAAGGAAAATCAGAAGAGGAAGCAAAAAAATCTGCTCCCATATTGATCGAAGCCCAAAATATGCTTAGAAAATGGGAGGCTGGAGATGAAAAAGTGGTTACCCTATGGAAAAAAATGAACCAATGGGTTTATGCTGGTTTTGATATAAGTTACAAAGAATTGGGTGTTGATTTTGATATCAATTATTACGAAAGTAACACTTATTTATTAGGTAAGGATATTGTTGCTGATGGATTAGAAAAAGGTGTATTCTATAAAAAAGAAGATGGCTCCGTATGGATTGATCTTACTAAAGACGGACTGGATGAAAAAATTGTTTTAAGAGCTGATGGTACAGCCGTTTACATGACCCAAGATATTGGAACTGCCATACAAAGAATAAAAGACCACCCAGACATCAATTCTATGGTTTATACTGTAGGAAATGAACAGGATTACCATTTTAAAGTTTTGTTTTTGATCTTAAAAAAATTAGGGTATGAATGGGCAGATAATTTACACCATTTATCTTACGGAATGGTAGATCTTCCGGAAGGAAAAATGAAATCAAGAGAAGGAACTGTTGTAGATGCAGATGACCTGATGACAGAAATGTGCGATACGGCTCGGGAAATTTCTCAAGAACTTGGAAAGCTGGATGATTATAATGAGGATGAAAAATCTAGATTGTATAAGACCATAGGCTTAGGAGCTTTAAAATACTTTATTTTAAAAGTGGATCCTAAAAGAAGGATTTTATTCAACCCAAAAGAATCTATTGATTTTAATGGCAATACCGGTCCGTTTATTCAATACACCTATGCCAGAATTCAATCTATTTTACGCAAAGCTGATTTTGATTATACCAAAAGTATTATAGAAATTGAATTGCACCCTAAAGAAAAGGAGTTGATCAAGCAAATTCAAAATTTTCCGGAAATCATTCAAAGTGCTGCTAAAAATTTAAGTCCGGCTTTGATCGCAAATTACACTTATGATCTGGTAAAGGATTACAATTCTTTTTATCAAAGTGTACCCATTTTAGGTTCAGATAACGAAGTTGAAAAAGCATTTCGCACACAACTTTCCTATAAAGTTGGATATATTATCAAAAGTGCATTCAAATTATTAGGAATTGATGTTCCTGAAAGGATGTAATTACACATCTTATTGAAAATTCATTTTCTGCTATAATATTTGTGTAGTGAAATAAAAGTATTAACTTCGTTTCTTTAAAACTTAATATACACTATGATAGTGTATTTTTTTCCAATACTATGAAAATAAAAAGATCGATATTATCCCTCGCTATCATCTTAATTTCTTTTGCTTCACATGCTCAATTAATCATGATTGATGGTGAGACTGGAGATTACAAATATGAAGATGTGGTTTCCGTTGAAGGAATTTCAAAAGCACAAATTCTTGAAAGATCCAATCAATGGATAAATAAATACTATAATGAAAGTACTCCGGTTGAAACCGATTCTGTGGGAAATTCAACAATGGTGAGATTTGAATTCAAATGGAAATTTATCCAAAAGTATATTCCAATTGAATTGTTTTATGAAGTTGCTGTTAAAGCCAAAGATAACAGATATAAATATGCTATATCAAATTTACAAATTGGAAAAACTGTTAACGGAAATATAGATGCCTATCCTTTAAAAACTTATATCGAAAGATTTCCTGAAAAATATCAGATTAATATTGAAGAACCTATTGATGCTGAAATCACCAAAGTTATTGAAAGTTTGGAATATTTTATTTTAAATGGAAAACTAAAAGACGATAAGGATGATTGGTAGATTATCAAAGATCTAGTATCCTTTCTAAAGCCATTCCTCGTGATGCTTTGATTAAAATTGTTGTATTCTCTACTTTCTGCAAATCAAAATTATGTTTAAAATCATTAAAATTTTGGAATTGTACTGTGTTTTTAGAATTAGTTTTTACTGCTGAGAAAGTTTCTCCGATAAGTATTAAATGATCTAATTGAATTGCTTGAGCCTGATCAACTATTAGAGTATGTTCTACCAAACTGTTTTCTCCAATTTCAAACATATCTCCTAAAATGGCCATTTTATTTTTATCGGTTAGTTGAGACAAATTCTCTAAAGCAACTTTCATGCTGTTTGGATTTGCATTATAAGCATCTAAAATAATCTTATTGCTACCTCTTTTTATAATCTGAGATCTGTTGTTTGTCGGTATATAACTTTCCAAAGCATCCTTTATCTCTGTATCTGGAACTTTAAAATATTTTCCAATGGCAATTGCAGTTGCCATATTCATATAATTATATTTTCCTATTAATTTACTTTTAACAATTTGATTGTTAAATTTTAAATTCACAAATGGATCAGCAGAAATAAACTCCACAGGATAATCAGAAGTTTCTGTGGCAAAAATTATCCTGTTTATACTTTTAGATCTATCCATTTGCACCTCATCATTCGCATTAACAAAAACTTTTTTATCATATTGTTGTAAATGCCTGTATAGCTCTGTTTTTGCTTCAATAACTCCTTGAAGGCTTCCAAAACCCTCTAAATGTACTTTACCAAAATTTGTGATATAACCATAATCAGGTAAAGCAATATTACAAAGCGTATCAATTTCTTTAGGATGATTTGCTCCCATTTCAACAACTCCAATATCCAAACCTAGCTTCATACCTAACAATGTTAGAGGAACTCCTATATGGTTATTCAAATTCCCTTTTGTGGCAATACAATTATACTTTTTAGACAATACTGCATTCACAAGTTCTTTGGTAGTGGTCTTTCCGTTACTCCCGGTTAAGGCTATAATTGGAATATGTAACTGTTGCCTGTGAAATCTTGCCAATTCCTGGAGAGTTGATAATACATCATCCACTAGGATTATTCTTTTATCGGTTTGAAACTGAGATTCATCAATTATTGCAAAATCAGCACCCTTTTCAATAGCATCTGTCGCATATTTATTACCATTAAAATTTTCTCCTTTAAGGGCAAAAAAAATGGAATTACGTAAATCACCTCTTGTATCTGTTGATACTTTATAGAATTGTTTATATAAATTATAAATTTCTTTAATTTCCACAAATAATAGTTTTATCAAAAAGTAAATGTAAAAAAAAACTCAATATCATTGGTTGATACTGA
>JADGEA010000047.1 GCA_016744615.1 Flavobacteriaceae bacterium | reverse complement strand
AAACAGAGAAACAAGGTATTGTCGGAAAAAGACTTAAAGCAGGTTGGAATCAAGCGTATCTATTAAAAATCTTAAATATTAAAGTGTGAGTTTGCCCTGATGTCTTTAACGAAGTTCGGGTTTTTATTTAAAAAAAGCTTATTTTCATCAAATTACTTGAAAATCTACAGAATATGGTTGGTTATACCTTGTATTTCAATATACAATTCATCATTAAATGATAATATTTCCATTACAACAGTTCGTTACAAACTTATTTAAAAGACTGATATTTAGTAATTTAAATGCTTTTTTTTTGATTTTACACAATAAAACATAAGTCGCAGATTATCAATATAATACCAATTCAAAGAAAATAATATAAACACTTGATATTCTTTGTTTTACATGATTTGTGATTTTTAATTAAAAAAAACTTAACGAACTATTGCCATTAAAATATTGTGTTTTAATCAAGCATTTTTTTTACTGTGCTTTTTCTTAGCAATAACAATGGTAAAGATATACCAAGAGTTATGGATATCAAAATAAAAAACATTGTAAAACCATTCGAAAATATGGCATCTATCAATTCAAGTCTTTTTGTTTGATCTGCCTCCATAAAAGTAAAATTCATCGTAGCCAAAACAGTTTTATAGGCAAAATAACCGGGAATCATAGGTATCACGGCAGGAATGGAAAAGACCACTGGAGGCTGGTGTATCTTATGTGCCAATGGTGTACTAAAAATACCCACAAATAGTGCCGCAATAAAACTTGCAATAATAATGTTTACCCCTAATTGGAGTAAGACTGATTTTATCAAACCTACGCCAAATCCTAAAATAAAGACTGTTAAAATCGCTTTTCGAGGAATATTAAACAATATTCCAAAACCTATCCCTGCCATACCAGTCCAAAGTGACAATTCAGCTATTTTTAAAAGATCTATCATTTAATGCAATTGAAATATTAATATAGCTCCAAATAACCCCATTGCTATAGCTAAAACGGTCATCAATCCGATGGCAAATCTAACTGTTCCGTTTAGAACATAATTATCTAAAAAATCGGTAAAAGAATTGATCATTGGCACTCCTGGAACTAAAAATAAAATAGATGTAGCCAATGCAATATCCGGACTTTTACCAAACTCAAATAAAACACCAAAAGCTGCAAATACCGATGCTATAAATGATGCCAGAACCACTCTGAAATAAATATTAAAGTTCTTTTTATGTGCTTCCTGAAGTACAAAAAGACCAATAAATGTACTTACCATCGCAACAGCCATATTGATATAATCTCCTCCAAAAATATTACAAAATCCTGCACCTGAAATACTTACAGCAAACAACACCAATAATCTTGGATACTTTTTCTTTGCCTTTATTTTATCTATTTCTCTTTCAATCTGAACAAAGGACCAATTTCTATCAATAGCATACCAGCTTGCTCTACTAATTGCAGAAATAATTGAGAAATTAATAGCATAGGAAGGAATACTCTGTACTTTGGTAAAACTAATATCCGATTTATCATCAGTCAAGGTCATCACAATATTTTTATGACTTATCATGCGGTGAGCCCTGCAACCCAAAACTGAAGCAAAACGATCAATACTAACATTAGCTCTGTTTGTATTTGCGCCCGAGACCATAAGCAAGGATGATATATCTAAAAGCAAATTGGCTGTTTTTTCTATTTTTTTCTGAGGATCCATCCTGTTCTACATTAATTTTGAAATCAAAGCTAAGATAAAAAACTTTATTCAAAGGTTATTTTTCGAAACATAAAATCCTATTTAAAAAAATAATGGTTTAACAACAATCACAAAATAATTTATTTTTTTCTTGCTAAAATTCGCAATCGCATATAATCCGCAAACCATTTTCCTTCAATAAAACATCTATCTTTTACTTCTTCCTGCACTTTATTTAAAATACGTTCTTTTTCTTTAAAATTTATACCTTCAAAAATAGTGGAACCAAACATTAAAAGCCATTCCTTTATACCATTCTTCTCATCAGACAATTCTGTTGGTCTTTCATATAATTGAGCTAATTCCACTTCAAAACCATTTCTTTCGAGCAAAGTTGTATATTCACTAATACTTGGGAAATACCAATTTTTGATTTTTGCCCTTTGAGAATATCCATTTTCTAACAGGATTTTATCAACAGTATCTAAAATTATTTTGACATTGCCTTTACCTCCAAATTCCAATACGAGTTTTCCGTTTTTTTTAAGGTTTCTATGCATACAAACCACTACTTTTTCACTCTCCAAAACCCAGTGTAAAACAGCATTCGAAAAAATAGCATCAAAAGGTTCTTCAAATTGAAAATTTGCCGCCTCTTTTACATAAAAATCTATATCATTATACTTTTCTTTTGCGGCACTGATCATGCTTTCTGAAGCATCTATACCAATCACTTTTGCCCCTGATTTATAAATTTCATTGGTTAATTCTCCTGTACCGCAACCAAGATCTAAAATTAATTCCCCTTCTATCGGATGTAATAATTTTATGAGATCTTCACCGTATTTGTAAACAAAACCGTGTTTTTCATTATACAGTTGTATATCCCATTCATTTTTTGGTCTCATTTTTGAAAATTATTTAAAAATTGCTTTCTCCATTTTAGATTGTATCTCTTTTAAAGCTAAATTACCAATACTCCCAACATGCGTATGATTGACATTTTTATTTGGTTGAAACTCTCCTTTTTCAATACTTCCACCTACTATTTTATAAGCATCTCTAAAAGGAGTTCCCTTTTGCACCAAGTCATTCACTTCTTCCACACTAAACAAATAATCATATTTCTTATCATCTAATATTCCCTCATTTACTCGAATATTCTGTAATGAATATGTAAACATTTCCAAACATGCTTTTAGTGATTGTATGGCAGGTAACAGACCTTCTTTAAGCAATTGCAGATCTCGATGATATCCGCTTGGTAAATTATTGGAAATCATTGTAAGCTCAAAAGGTAAAGCCTGAATTTTATTACATTTTCCTCTTATCAGTTCAAAAACATCCGGATTTTTCTTATGCGGCATAATACTAGAACCTGTTGTTAACTCATCCGGAAAGGAAACAAAACCAAAATTCTGACTCATATACAAACAAATATCGTAAGCGAATTTTGATAAGGTACCCGCAACAGAACTCATGGCAAAAGCAATGGATTTTTCTGTTTTACCACGACTCATTTGTGCTGCAACTGAATTATATTTCAAAGTTTCAAAACCCATAGACTTTGTGGTATCTTCTCTGTCAATTGGAAAAGAACTGCCATAACCAGCAGCTGAACCCAAAGGATTTTGATCTACCACTTTAAAAGCAGCATTGATGAAATAAACATCATCAATCAAACTCTCTGCATAGGCTGAAAACCACATACCAAAAGAAGAAGGCATCGCTATTTGAAAATGGGTGTATCCTGGCAACAATACTTTTTCATGCTTTTTTGCCAATTCAATAAGTTGATCAAATAGCTCTTTGGTCTGTTTCTTAATCTCTATCAGTTCATCTTTTAAATATAAATGAACATCTACCAAAACCTGATCATTTCTTGATCGGGCGGTATGTATTTTTTTACCAGTATCTCCAAGTTTTTCAGTCAACATGAATTCTACTTTTGAATGTACATCTTCAAAAGAATCTTCAATAGTAAACTCTCTTTTTTTAATGCTTTCTAAAATATTATTCAGTTCATTTTCAACAGAATTAATTTCTTTTTTGCTTAACAAACCTATTTTGTGAAGCATTTTAGCATGTGCCAATGATCCAATTACGTCATATTTTGCTAAAACCAGATCTAATTCTCTATCATTACCAACAGTGAAAATATCAATTTTTTTATCAGTACTATATCCTTTATCCCAGAGTTTCATTCTTTATATATTTAATTGGTTAACAGTTAACTTGTTTAAATTTCCCGTTTTCACGGAAATGACAAATCTTTTTTTTTAAATTATCTCATTAATCATTTTAATGTACAATTCAATTCCTTCTTCTACCTCTTTTACATAAATAAATTCGTCTGCTGTATGTGATCTCAAAGATTCTCCTGGACCTAATTTTAATGAGGGACAAGTTAAAGCAGTTTGATCAGACATAGTTGGTGATCCATATATTTCTCTTCCTAATTTTTGTCCGGATCTTACAATTGGATGATCAAGAGATATAGAAGATGGGTGATTACGCAATGATCTTTCTTTTACTTCTACTTCAACATTTTCTTTAATCATACTTAAAACTTCTGCTAAACTGTATGCATCGGTAATCCTTATATCTACCACAAAATGGCAAATTGCAGGAACCACATTATGTTGTTTTCCTGCATCTATCTGTGTTACCGTCATTTTAATTTCACCTAAAGTTTCAGAAACCTTCTTAAATCTAAAATCTTTAAACCAACTTATTGCTTCCATTGCTTTATAAATTGCATTATCACCGGTTCCATGCGCAGCATGACCGGATACTCCGTGCGCATAGCAATCTAAAACCAATAATCCTTTTTCGGCTATAGCCAGATCCATTAAAGTGGGCTCTCCAATAATGGCAAAATCAATTTCCGGCAGCAATGGTAAAACACTACGAATTCCTTTTGGGCCTGAATTTTCTTCCTCGGCGGAGGCAAGCATCACTATATTGTATTTCAAATCTTTACGCTTATAAAAATATGTAAAAGTTGCCATTAATGAAACCAAACTACCACCCGCATCATTGCTACCCAATCCATATAATTTACCATCGATTATTTCTGCTTTAAGCGGATCACGGGTATAAGCTTTATTCGGTTTTACCGTGTCATGATGAGAGTTTAATAAAATTGTTGGTTTATTCTCATCAAAATATTTATTCTTTGCCCAGATATTATTGAACTCCCGTTGAAACGGAATTGTATTTTGCTTAAACCATGCTTCAATCAACAATGCAGTATGTTCTTCTTCTCCAGAAAAAGATGGAGTTATAATTAAATTCTCAAGTAATTCAATCGCTTCTTTTTTCAACTTTATAATCATAAGGTCAAAGTTGTATGTTTTAAATTATCATCAATAATCACTTCTGGTTTCCCAATAATTACTTTTGCTACACCACTTTGTAAAGCATCAAAACAATTCTCTATTTTAGGAAGCATTCCTTCTACAATTATTTTTTCTTTCTTAAAAAAACTTAAAGATATAAAATCAATTTTTTCAATTAAAGTTGCCTCATCATTTACATCGGCCAAAACGCCAAGTTTTTCAAAGCAATAGATCAATTCTACCTCAAAATATTTGCTTATTCCTTTTGCCAATTTAGCAGCAATAGTATCTGCGTTCGTGTTTAACAGCTGCCCGTTTCCATCATGTGTAATGGCACAAAAAACAGGTGTTAGATCATTATTTACCAATACTTTAATTATATCTGCATTCACAGCATCCACATCACCGGCAAAACCGTAATCAACCTCTTTTACAATACGTTTATGTGCTAAAATGGTATTGGCATCAGCACCTGACAGACCAATAGCATTACAATTATTCTTTTGCAATTCAGCAGTAATATTTTTGTTTAACAATCCGGCATAAACCATTGTTACAATTTCCAGAGTTGATTCATCCGTTACCCGCCTACCATTTATCATCTTAGGTTTTAATCCCAATTCTGAGATCATTTCACTGGCGCGTTTTCCTCCACCATGAACCAATATTTTTAACCCTGACATTTTTGCGAAATCTGATAAAAATGAAATCAATGCATTCTTATCATTGATTACATTTCCTCCTATTTTTACTATTTTAAGTTTTTGTTTCATTTTTATTTGTCATTCCCGAAAAAGCGGGAATCTTTTACTTTTTACTTTAATTTTCATGAGATTTCCATTTACATAGGAATGACATTTACTGAGTTTCTAATATTTTTTTTAACACCAATTGAGCAGAATATGTTCGGTTATTTGCCTGCTCAATTACAATTGAATTCTCACTATCCAAAACATCATCAGCAACTACCACATTTCTTCTTACAGGAAGACAGTGCATAAATTTAGCATTATTTGTCTTTACCATTTTATCAGTAGTAATCATCCAGTTTTTATCTTGTGATATTACTTTTCCGTAGTCGTTAAATGAACTCCAGTTCTTTGTATAAATAAAATCAGCATTCTCAAAAGCTTTCTCCTGATCGTATTCCACTTTTGAATCTTTCACTATTTCCGGATTCAATTCATATCCTTTAGGATGTGTTATTACAAAATCAGCATTTTGTCTTTGCATCATTTCAATAAATGAATTTGCTACAGCATGAGGCAAAGCTTTTGGATGCGGAGCCCAACTCAACACTACTTTTGGTTTGTGCGAATCTTTAAATTCCTCTATGGTAATTGCATCAGCCAATGCTTGCATGGGATGACCAACCGAACTTTCCATATTCACTACTGGTACCGTAGCATATTTTGCAAAAGCTGTTAGCACTTCTTCAGCAAGATCTTTCTCTTTATCGGTTAAAGAGGCAAAAGCTCTTATAGCAATCACATCACAAAACTGAGAAATCACCTGTGCTGCTTCTTTTACATGCTCTGATTTTCCCTGATCCATCACGGTTCCATCTGCAAATTCCAAAGCCCATCCTTCACTGCCAAAATTCATCACAATTGGATCCATCCCTAAATTCATTGCTGCTTTTTGGGTGCTTAACCTAGTTCGCAAACTATTATTAAAAAATAACAATCCAATAGTTTTATTTTTTCCAAGATCCTGATACTTTAATAAATCTTTTTTTAATGCAATTGCTTCATCGACCCATTCTTTTAAATTTTCGATATTTTTAATAGATAAGTAATTCATGTTTTTAGTTTTTAGTAAAAAATAATAGAGTCCCAAGTTCCCCATTTTCATGGGAGTGGGGATGACACTTATATCTTACTGATTTTTGTGAAATCAGATTTGTTATTCATTGCATTCAAAATAAAATTGTCTTCCAGTCCATTTACCAACCATGTTTCAATATTGTTTTGTTGTAACAATTCTGCTGCATCAATTTTCGATTCCATACCTCCTGACCCCTGAGATGACTTTATATTTGAAATTTCAACTTTAAGCTTCGCTACATCCTTTACATTTTTAATGGTTTTTTTTCTATTGTTTTCCATTGACTCTTTTGTGTAAATACCGTTGGTATTTGATGCAAATATCACCAGATCTACATCTAATAATAAGGCTGTTAAAGCTGCCAATCTATCATTATCTCCAAACTGAATTTCATCGGTTGAAACCGTATCATTTTCATTAATGATAGGAATATAATTATTCTCAACCAAAATATTAATGGTACTTACAATATTTTGTCTTGATTTTTCTCTTTCAAAATCGTTATATGATAGCAAACATTGCGAAGTAAGTAAACCCAATTCTCTAAAATTCTCTTGAAAAATACGCATCAAATGTGGCTGACCTATTGCTGCTAATGCCTGTTTTACATTGATCTCTTTCCCTTTACTTTCTAAATTTACAAATTGTTTGGCAACAGCAATTGCTCCCGAACTCACAATGATAAATTCGTATTGATCATTCAATTCTGAAATCTGCCGACCTATATCTTCAATTTTTCCTCTGGAAATAAAATTAGATTCCTTGGTTAAAGTATTCGTTCCTATTTTTAGTAAAATTCTCTTTTTACCTGATTTGCCCATCTCCTAAAATATACCATTTATTCGTTACTAAATGTTGCATACCCATAGGTCCTCTATGGTGCAATTTATCAGTGCTTATTGCCAGCTCACCACCCAAACCAAATTGAAATCCGTCGGTAAATCTTGTAGAAGCATTATGATAAACTGCTGCTGAATCAACAGATTCTAAAAACTCATTTGCCGCTTTTTCATTTTCGGTTATGATAGATGCGGAGTGTCCTCCACTATACTTATTGATTTTTGCTATTGCCACTTCTTTTGATGAAGCCATCGCAATCAAAATTTTATAATCTAAAAACTCTTTATACCATTTTTCTTCTGAAGGAATAGGTTCCACCCCATCAAACTCCACAACAATCTCATCTCCCAGAATTTCCACTTTGTGTTCCTTTAATTTTGATATTAATCTATTCATAAAATCATCAAAACTCAACAGATTAGAGTCTATCAAAACTTTATCCAATGCATTGCAGGCAGATATTTTTGCTGTTTTTGCATTGATAATGATATCTATAGCTTTATCTAAATCTGCTTCTGTATGTACATATACAAAGTTGTTGCCCCTGCCACTTACAATCACCGGACAGGTCGCATTTTCCTTTACAAAAGCGATTAGTTTTTCACCTCCTCTTGGTACAATTAGATCTACTTTTTGTGTTGGATTCTTTAAAAACTCCTGTGTTTCTATTCGGTTATAATTCAGATATTCCACCCAATTTTTTGAAATATCATTTTCTTCCAAAGATCTATGCCAAAGATCAACAATTGCCAGATTAGAATTAATTGCTTCTTTACCTCCTTTCAGTAAAATTTTATTACCGGATTTAAAAGCAATTCCACCAGCTTCCACAGTTACATCCGGACGAGATTCATAAATGATCATTACCGTTCCAAAAGCTGCTGTTTTATTAAATATCTTTAATCCATTTTCATGTGTAAAGTTAAAAATCTCTTTCCCAACCGGATCTTCCTGTGAAGCCAGTTGTTCTAAAGATTCGATCATTCCATCAATTTTAGAATCGTTAACGATTAGTCGATCATACATCGCTTTATTATCTTCCGCAAAGGTTTTTACATCAATCCTATTTGCATCAAGAATTGTTTCTCTTTCTTGTGATAATAATTTTGCCATACTTTTTAAGACAGCATTCTTTTGATTGGATGTTAGGTTTTTATTCATTATCAATCGTTTAAAACTTCTTTTAAAGCATTCACAAATTCATCTATTTGAGATTTTTTTACGCTCAATGGCGGAAGAATTCTCAATAGATTTTTATTCGCTGCTCCACCTGTAAAAATATGATGATCAAATATCAATTTCTTTCTAATTTCAACAACTTCAAACTCAAATTCAACCCCAAGCATCAATCCCCTTCCCTTTACTTTTTTAACTTGTGAAATCTCTTTAATTCTTTCTAAAAAATAAGATGAAACTACATTTATATTATCCATTAATTTCTCTTTTTCCACAACATCTAGAACAGCTATTGCTGCTGCACAAGCCAAATGATTACCTCCAAAAGTAGTCCCAAGCATACCAAATTTCGCTTCTATTTTATCAGAGATCAACACTCCACCAATAGGAAAACCATTGCCCATTCCTTTTGCAGTTGTAATAATATCCGGATGAATATCATGATGTTGAAAAGCAAAGAATTTCCCACTTCTCCCATAGCCGGATTGTATTTCATCCAAAATAAATATCACTCCATTTTTATTACATGCTTTTTGAAGGTCTTGAAAAAACTGAGTACTGCCTTCATCCAAACCACCAACTCCTTGAATTCCTTCAATAATCACTGCACAAACATCTCCTTTATTCAATTCCCTTTCAACCAAATCAATTTGATTCAAAGGTAAAAAAGTAACTTCTTGTTGTAAATTAATGGGTGCATTGATATTGATATTATCGGTTACAGCAACTGCTGCCGATGTTCTTCCATGAAAGGCCTTTTCAAAAGAAATGACTCTTTTCTTTCCTGTTTTAAAAGAGGCAAGTTTTAAGGCATTTTCATTGGCTTCGGCACCCGAATTACACAAAAACAAATTATAATCTTCACATCCTGAAAGCTTGCCTAATTTATTTGCAAATTCTACTTGTAGCGGATTTTGAATTGAATTGGAATAAAACCCAATATGATCTAACTGCTCCTTTATTTTTGTAACATAATCAGGATGGGTATGTCCGATAGATATTACACCATGACCTCCGTAAAGATCTAGATATTTTGTTCCTTTTTCATCCCATACATAGCAACCCTTTGCCTTTACAGGAGTTACATTATAAAGCGGATAAACATTAAATAGGTTCATAATTACTTCTTTAGTTTATGATCATGAGATTCTCGTTTTCACGGGAATGACATTTTTAAATTTCATTTATTTTTTGATAGGAGGCTACTAATCCTTGAATTAAGGAAGAGCTTAATCCGTTATGCTCCATCTCATTTAATCCTTCAATTGTACAACCACTTGGTGTGGTAACTTTATCTATTTCTTGTTCAGGGTGACTTTGAGAATCAATCAATAATTTTGCTGCTCCCAAACAAGTTTGCATAGATAATTGCTGCGCTTCAGCACTATGAAAACCAAGTTGCACTGCTCCCTGAGTTGTTGCCCTGATCAACCGCATCCAAAATGCGATACCACTTGCACAAATAACAGTTGCCGCCTGCATATGTTTTTCATGAATACAAAGAGTTTGACCTAAGGCATTGAAAATAGTTTTGGCACATGTCATTTTTTGATTTCCTAAATCATTTCCACTCAAACACGTCATAGATTCTCCAACGGAAATTGCTGTATTAGGCATTGCCCGAATAACAGGCACCTTCGTGCCTAAAACGGCTTCTATTTCTGCTATCTCCCTTCCGGTAGCAACCGAAATAATAGTATGTCTGCCAGGAACTATTATCTCTTTTATTTCTTCTAATACTTTTTTTAACTGATTTGGTAAAACGGCAAGTATAATAACATCAGCGCATTTGACTGCTCTTTTATTATCAGTTGTTATTTTTACCACTGATAATTTACCTAAATACTCTAAGGTTTTTATATTTCTCTTTGTAAGGTATAAGGCATTACAATTCAGATCTTTCTTTTTATTTAAAATTCCTATTGCAATGGAATATCCCAAATTACCAACTCCTAAAATTGCTATTTTCATATTTAAAATGCTTTAAGCTTTTATTATATTAACTATAGATTTATTGAATATTTTTTCAAGTTACATTGATATTCCTATACTAAATTCTATCAAAATCAGTGGGATTGGTTCGAACTAAAAATAATTTGCTTTTAATTTTAAACCTAAACTTTCATCCAATCCAAACATTAAATTCATATTTTGAACTGCCTGTCCGGATGCACCTTTTAATAAATTATCAATCACACTTGTTATCAGTAATTTACCCTTATGCTTATGTAAATGAATCAGACATTTATTGGTATTTACTACCTGTTTTAAAAAGATTTCTTTATCAGAAACAAATGTAAATTTTGCATCAGAATAAAAATTCTTGTAAATAGCTTTTGCCTCCTCAATAGTTTTATCAAAATCTGTATACAAAGTGACATAAATTCCCCGACTAAAATCACCTCGATTTGGAATAAATATCACTTCATCCTTAAAACTATTTTGTAATTGCTTGATGCTTTGGTTAATTTCACCCAAATGCTGGTGCGTAAAAACTTTATACGATGAAAAATTATTATCACGCCATGTAAAATGAGTTGTTTTTGATAAACTTGTTCCTGCTCCGGTTGCACCGGTAGTTGCATTTACATGGATATCATTTTTGATTAAACCTGAACTAGCTAAAGGCAAAATAGCAAGTTGAATTGCTGTTGCAAAACATCCCGGATTAGCAATAAAGTCAGCCTTTTTAATTGATTCTCTATTTATTTCGGGTAAACCATAAACAAATTTCTTGTTTTCAGAAACCTTGTCATCTTCCAATCTAAAATCATTACTAAGGTCAATAATTTTTATTGTCTTTGAAAACTTATTTTCGTGTAAGAACTTACTTGAATTCCCATGACCTAAGCACAAAAACAACACATCAATATCTGACTGAATCGTATCTGTAAATCTTAAGGCCAAATCACCTTCAAGATCCTGATGAACATCAGAAATTTTATTGCCTGCATTAGAAGTACTATAAACAAAAGTTAGTTCCGTTTCTGGGTGATACATCAAAATTCGGATCAATTCACCTGCTGTATAGCCTGCTCCACCAATAATTCCTGCTTTGATCATTTTTTAAGAATTTACATGGTTAAATATTTTTCCCTGATTAGCGGTGATCTTGATAAATCCTTTTACATCATCGGCTGTCCAGCCTTCATGCACTTCACCATAACTTGCAAAGGAAGAACTCATCAGATCATGCTTAGAGCTAATTCCGTTCAATTCAAATCGGTAAGGTTGTAAGGTAACAAAAACATCACCGCTCACATTTTTTTGAGAATTCTCTAAAAATGCTTCAAAATTTCGCATTACTTCGTCTAAATATTGTCCTTCATGCAACATCATTCCGTACCAGTTTGACAATTGATCTTTATGCAACAGCTGCCATTTGGTTAGGGTATGTTTTTCTAGCAAATGATGTGCTTTGATAATAATTAAAGGTGCAGGGGCTTCAAAACCAACTCTTCCTTTGATTCCTATAATGGTATCTCCCACATGAATATCTCTTCCAATGGCATATTTTGACGCCATAGAGTTCAGTTTCTCAATATTGTTCACCGGACTATCACTTTCACCATCAATTGCGACCAATTCCCCCTTTTCAAAGGTGAGTTTTACATTTTTTGGTTCATTTACTTTAAGCTGACTTGGATAAGCATCATTTGGTAAAGCCTTATCGGATGTTAGGGTTTCTTCGCCTCCAACACTGGTTCCCCATAAGCCCTGATTGATAGAATATTTTGCTTTTTCCCATGCATATTCTACACCATTTTCTTTCAAATAATCAATTTCAACTTGTCGAGAAAGTTTTTGATCTCTAATTGGGGTAATAATCTCAATATCTGGTGCTAAAGTTTGAAATATCAGATCAAATCTTACCTGATCATTTCCTGCTCCGGTACTTCCATGAGCAATATATTTTGCCCCAATTTTTTTTGCATGATTTACTATTTCAATGGCCTGAACAATTCTTTCTGCACTCACAGATAAAGGATATGAATTATTCTTTAATACGTTACCAAATATCAAATATTTCACAACGGTATTGTAAAAAGTTTCAACCGCATGGATAGATGTATAAGAAACAGCTCCTAATTCAAGTGCTTTCTCTTTAATTTCCAGACTTTCTTTTTTGTCAAATCCACCAGTATTTACACTTACGGCATGCACTTCAAACCCTTGATCTTTTGACAAATATTTTGCACAATATGAGGTATCTAAACCTCCACTATATGCTAATACTAATTTTTTCATTATTTATTGTTTTTATTCTTCCAAAAAAATATAGGAAGTATTGTATTTTTATTTTTCTCTTTTTTATTCTTCTTTAAAAACAAGCTTTGTTTAATTCGTTTCAATCTGCCTAAAAGTTTTTTATCATAGGGATGTTCTTTTATTTTTTTCTGATGTTCAGGGTCATATAACATTCCGGTACATAAACACATTTTTTGATCGGTACGTTTTAAAACATCATAATTTACACAGGTTTGACAACCTTTCCAAAAATCAGGATCATCTGTAAGTTCTGAGAATGTTACGGGTTTATAGCCCAACTCATAATTAATCTTCATTACAGCAAGCCCGGTAGTGATCCCAAAAACCTTAGCATTTGGATACCTTTCTTTGGAATAATTAAAAACCTTTGCTTTTATCTTTTTTGCTAGACCTTGCTTTCTAAAATCAAAATGAACAATAAGTCCTGAATGCACCACATAACTTTTATTGCTAAACACCTCTATATAACAAAAACCAGCAAATTTTTCTCCTTCAAGAGCTATTACTGCATTACCATTTTTGATCTTGGTTTCGATATATTCAGGGGTTCTTTTGGCAATCCCTGTACCTCTATCTTCTGCAGATATCTCTATCGTTTCGCAAATTTTGTTTGCGTACTTTAAATGTTCGTTTGTTGCTATTACAATTTCCATTGTATAGATTAAATATCCTAATTAAAAAAACTGAAACTCTATTCGAAGGCTGAGATGGACACACCTATCTCAAAAATACAATACACCCTTACGGGCGACGGCGATGGCGTGGAAAAACAACTATACTACATATAGCAGAAGATGCTATTGAAAATAATCTTAGTATGTTTATTTGTTTTTTCATGTTGTAAACGATAGTTAATTTTGATTAAACTATCTTTTCATTATTTCGAATGCAAATTTATAATAATAATTCTAATAGAAAAATTAATTTTCAATATTTTACATCAATCTTTGTGAATTATTACAAATATCTAACCTAAACTAAGTATTTTCTAAAATTATCTTTAATAAATGTTATTACTTTTTCCACTTCTGTAATATGCAGAACTAAGATTTTACATATTTCATTCAATTTTAGTTTGCCCAGTACATGTAGATCAACAATATTTGAACTTTGCAAAGGCAATTCACCGTACATTTTTAAAACAAGATTCTGTTTTCCTTTATCTTCAAGAAACACCTTGTCTTTCAAATCCAAAAAATCTGCAATATCAAATTGAATAGCACCCGACTCCAGCAAATGAGGTTCTCCATCATGCTGATGATATGAAATATCTTCTAATTCTTCATTCATGATCAAATCAAAACCACTGTCAATAGTAAATTTCTCTTCCAACAAAGCCAGCTCTTCTTCCAATAACACCTTGATGCTTATTGAATTTTTATGCCATTCCTCCTTTTTAAAAAGTTTTAATAATTTCTTATTTGACATAGAAAACATCATCAATTTTAATTGATTGATATCAATTTTTTTATCTGTTTTGTTTTCATAGATCTCCAAAACAACATCATCAATAATCTCATTGGATTTATACATGTTTTTAGGAATGATTCCTAAACTTTCTACAACCTTCAATCTTTGTTTCACATAAGGGTGTAAAACAGAAATAATAGATAGCACTTTTTTATCCAAACTTTTAGGCCTTTTCATAGAATTTGATCCTGTGTTTTTCATAACTAAATCATTTAATAATTCACATAAATATACAAAATTCTACAATGAGTTTATTACAATTTTAACCCTTTTTTGAGTTAAAAGAAAAAATAGAATAATTGATAAAAATTCATATGCCTTTCTTTGAAGAATATTTTCCATCCAATTGTCAAACATTTTTTTAAATGAGTAATAATTTGTTAAAATTGATTCGTTTTATAGAATTAACGCAAAAATTATCGTATTTTGTTTCATCAATAAGGTTTTAAAGATTTTGTTAAACTAACTCCATTTTAGCTCATTTATCAAATTATGAAAAAAAATATATTCTTCTTAATTCTATATTTTTTGGTTGCCTTTTTTCAACTTTCTCATGCTCAAAACAAAAAACCAAAAATAGTTTTGGTTTTAAGTGGTGGTGGAGCCAAGGGTATAGCCCATATACCTACTTTACAAATATTAGACTCTTTAGGCATCGTGCCTGATTTAATTATTGGAACCAGTATGGGAGCAATTGTTGGAGGTTTTTATTCCATGGGGTATTCAGGTGACAGTATTGCTCACATTACAAAAAATGCTAATTGGGAAGAACTTTTAGGTGGAAAAGTTTCATTGACTGATGTTAGTGTGGAAGAGAAAAATGAATTCGGAAGATATATGGTTGACTTTGACTGGGTCAAAGGGAAGCCAAAAGTAAATTCTGCATTATTAAGCGATCAAAATCTTAGAGAGTTTTTATCTACATATGCCGCTCCTGTTTATAGAATAAATGATTTTAACAAACTACCTATTCCTTATAGAGCGATGACTACCGATATTGTAAATGGGGAAGAATACCTTTTCGATAAAGGATCAATAACAATGGCAATGCGGGCTAGTATGTCAATTCCAACTATTTTTAAACCAATAGAGCATCATAATACATTATTAGTTGATGGTGGTATACTTAATAATTTCCCTACTGATATTGCAAAAAAGATGGGGGCTGATATCATCATTGGCAGTGATGTTGGTGGAGGTCTGGAACCAAAAGAAAAATTAGATAAAATAACATCCATACTTTTCCAAACAAGTATGCTAACAAGCCTTATAAAAAACCCTGGGAATCGTGAACTTTGTGATATTTTAATAGATCATACTCCTAATTTAACCTATTCAACTGGTGATTTTACAAGTAGTAATGAGATTTATGAAGAAGGTAAAATAGCCGCATATCAAAATATGAATGCTTTTGTAACTCTGGCTAATAAAATTAAAAAATTTAAGCAAAGAGCCCATGAATTACCTCAAACACCTAAAAAATTTACTATTAACGATTTTATTTATAAAAACATAAGTAAACCCAATATTGACCTTGTAAAATCTCGCGCAAATTTAATACCAAATAAAGAATATACGATAGATGAAATTAAAAATGGTATTGACAGAGCTGTGGGGACGCAATTATTTAGCCAAATAACATTTTCTGCTACATTTAAAGACGATCAAATTAAATTTGAGATAGAAGGACATGAAAAGGCTAAACACCAGATAAAAGGATCTTTGCATTATGATACACAACGCGGAGTTGGATTAATTGTCAATTATACCGGTAGAAATATTATTGGTGAGGCATCACGCTTTCTCGTCACTTTAGATATAGCTCAACAACCTGGTTTTAGAATACATTATCAAAATAATTTTGGTCACAGAAAAGAATGGTGGTGGAGCTCAGAAGTATTAGGCCAATTATTGACTCAGGAATTCTATTATGAAGGTGTAAAAGCAGAAGATTTAGATAATGATTTTTTTCAATTTGATAACGAGTTCAATAAAAACATAAACTCTCTTAAAAGCTTTTATGGTTTAGGTCTAAATTTTGAAGGTACCAGTTTTAAACCAGCTAATAAATCTGAAATTAATGACAATGTTTTTGGTTTGGAGAACTACAATTTCAAAAATATTGAAGTTAATTTACATTTTAATCACAACACTTTAGATCGTTTATTTTTCCCTACAAAAGGTAGGTTTTTATATGCAGAGATTTCCAGATCTTTGTATCATCACGTTAAATATAATTTTTCAGATCCTTCAACACCCAATATTAATGGAAAAACAAATGGATTCTCCAAACTCAATCTTACTTTTGAACAAAGATTGCCATTACATCATAAAATAACAGGTATTATTGACGCATCAGTTGGTTTTAGCTTTATTGATAAACTACAAGGGGGAGAGCATTCCTTTCTTGAATATGGCACTGGTGAAGCCTATTTCTTAGGCGGGTATATTCATAGACCAAGAAAAAACACATACTTATTTAAAGGACTTAATGATAGTGAATTACTTGCTTCTCAGTTTATGATGCTTAATTTAGGATTGCAAACACATTTAACAAATAGCTTATTGCTAACACCACATTTTAATATTGCCTCTGTTAGTAATACTGATTTTGGAGATTATATTAAAGAAGCATTCTCGCCAAGTGGTGATTGGCAAGATATGGATGAAGCAAGTTTACTCTTGTCAGGAGGTATTACAGCTTCTTATGACTCCTTTTTAGGCCCTGTTAATTTTGATGTTTCCTATGTTAATAGAATCAATAAAGTTAGAATATTTTTTGGTATTGGAATTCCTTTAAACCGATCTAATTAAATTAGATATGCTTATTTTTGTGATAGTTATATTGAAAGTTTTTAGCATTTTTTAACAATTTTGTAACCTGACTCTTTTCGTTCCTTATATTTGGTTAACAACAACCATCAAAATGAATCAAAAAGAGTTCTTTTTTAATCAAAGTAATACCAAAATTTATGGCGCCTATTTCAAGCCTAAAAAGGTAAAAGCAGTTGTTGTTTTAATTCACGGAATGGGCGAATACTTTGGAAGATATATAGACCATGTAATACCTTATTTTTATAAAAACTCATTTGCTATAATTACTTATGATCAGTTTGGTCATGGGAAAACTGAAGGTAAACAAGGTCATAATCCTGGGTTTGAAAAAGTATTAGACTGCGTTTCCTTTGCCATTAACAAATCAAAAGAAGTATTTGGCAAGAAATTCGTTTTTTTATACGGACATAGCATGGGAGGTAATGTTGTTATCAATTATGTTTTAAGAAGAGAACATGATCTCAAAGGAATAATTGCAACCAGTCCCTTTTTAAAACTAGCTTTTGAACCACCTGCCTGGAAATTAAAAATTGCAAAAGTATTACTAAAAATAGCTCCTTCATTAACTATGGGTAATGAACTGGATGTGAACGCGGTATCACGTGATGAAAATGAAGTGGATAAATATAAAAAAGATCCTTTTATCCATGATAAAGTGAGTCCTAATTACTCCATTGTATTTATTGAAACTGGTCAATGGGCAATAGATAATGCCAAAAAATTAAACACTCCTATGCTGCTGATGCATGGCACTGGAGATCAACTAACCCATTATAAAGGATCACAAAAATTTGCAAAAAATGCTGGTAAAAAAGTAACATTAAAATTATTTGAAGATGGCTATCATGAATTACATAATGATATCATTAAAAATGATGTGCTTGACACAATGATTTTCTGGCTAAACAAAGAAATACAATAACAAAAAACCGAGAATAAAAACGCTATGAAATCGTCCTTTTTCCTTTATTTTTTATTAATATCTCCCCTGATTTTTTCCCAAACCAGTTTTCAATCTGTTTCAGGTTCTGATAGTAATTTTCCTGGATTCATTCCAAACAACCCATATATCATCAACGGAAAAAACCTAAGAATTATTGATAAAAATAGTAATAGAATAAATAACTTTTACATACCTAATATTAAGGGGAAATTTAATCTTAACGAAGATGAATTTTCCTCGCTTCTATTAAAAAAACAACTGGAAGATCTTAACTGGACTACTCCATTTCAAATTTATCACAACCCAACTTTAGAACGATATATCAGAGTATTTTTAAAAAACAGAAGAGAAACCTTACCTGAATTGATGGATAGAGCTACTTACTATTTTCCTGTTTTTGAAGAATATCTAGACAAGTATAATTTACCCTTAGAGATAAAATATCTAGCTGTTATTGAATCTGCTTTAAACACCACTGCTAATTCCCGTGCAGGAGCAAAAGGCCTATGGCAATTTATGCTAACCACCGGAAAACATTTTGGATTGCAAATTGATTCCTATGTTGACGAAAGATATGATGTTTTAAAATCAACCGAAGCAGCATGCAAATATCTAAGTTCCTTACACAATAAATTTGGCAATTGGGATCTGGCTTTGGCAGCGTATAATTCAGGATCTGGCAATGTAAGAAAAGCTATTAAAAGAGCCGGTGGAGAGACAGATTACTGGAAAATACGTCAGTACCTCCCAAAAGAAACTCGTGGTTATCTACCTGCTTTTTACGCTACTTATTACATTTTTAAATATGCAGATTTTCACAATTTAAAACCAAGTAAATCAGACCTGATGTATTATGAAACAGATACTGTTCATATTAAAAAACCTTTGTCGTTTAAAACCATCCAAAAATATATTCCAATTGATACGGATCTGTTAAGCGCCTTAAATCCACAGTATAAGAAAAAGATCATTCCTTATTCTAAGGACAAAACCTACGTATTACAACTTCCTTTAAATTTGACAGAACTTTTTATTGAGAAGGAAAACATAATTTATCAAAATGACAAAATCAAATCACATTTGAATATAAAAACGGTAAATATTCCGATAAATAAATCAAATAGTTACATTGTTAAAAAAGGAGACAACCTAAATAAAATAGCAGCTAAACATAAGATAACACTGACACAGCTTAAAACTTGGAATGGTCTACAAACCAATTATTTAATAAAAGATCAAAGATTGGTCATATCAAATAAAAATTAAGATTGTTGTTCTTCAAAAACCCTCCATTGTTATTTTGTTGAGAAAATAAAGTTAAAAGGTTTATAATGTCAGCTCGAAATAAAATTTTATGCTATTTTTACCGTTTTTAACAAAATACATACTGAATTATAATAGTTCAATTCGTATGGCTTACAGATTGATTATCCAGTAAATACAATATATTTGAGAGAGTGTGTTCCCTTGCTTTTTACAGATAAAGTGTAACTCCCGATTGCTATCGGGATGAAAATAATAAAAAATATACAGATGAAACTAAGAGTTTTTTTAGCATTTATATCATTAATAATGTTAGAATCTTGTGGAACTACACAATCCACTTCCGAGAATACAAATCAAGATATTATCCCTGCTCAATTAGATACAATTGCTGCTGTTGCATATAAAATTCCTGATGAACCTAAACCTGAATTAAGCAAAATTAGAAATGCCAATGAAATTGATACAATCAAAATTGACACTTCATTAATTTCAGGCAAAAATATTTCTTTTATTGATCATGTTGTAGTAAGTGAATTTGATAAAAAATGGATTGAATCCTGGAAAAATTCAAAAGTGTATAACCCAGTGAGCATATCACCAAAAGATACCATTGGTAGTGTAGTTGTTGAAGATCTTTCTACAGAAGTTTTAAAAGAACGCCTAGCTTTATTGAACAGTAAAACTCCTTTTAATGTTGAATATAATGCTTCATTAGAAAAAATAATTAAGCATTATCTAAAAAGCAGAAAAAAAACCTTTGCCAATTTAATGGGAAGAGCTAAATATTATTTCCCTTTGTTTGAAGAACAATTAGACAAATATGATATTCCGCTTGAAATAAAATATTTAGCCATTGTTGAATCGGCTTTAAACCCAGTTGCAAAATCAAGAGTTGGAGCAAAAGGATTATGGCAATTTATGTACGGAACCGGTTTTCAATACGGATTAAAAGTGAGTTCTTACGTTGATGAAAGGTCTGATCCTATCAAATCTACCGAAGCCGCATGCAAATATTTAAGTAAATTATATGGTATTTTTAATGATTGGGATCTGGCTTTAGCCGCTTATAATTCGGGACCGGGAAATGTTAACAAGGCCATTCGAAGATCTGGCGGGAAAACCAATTACTGGAATATCCGTAATTATTTACCACGTGAAACTGCTGGTTATTTACCGGCGTTTTATGCAACTTATTATATTTTTGAATATGCAAATGAGCATCATATTTATCCAAAGAATGAAATTATAAACAGATTTGAAACGGATACAATTTTGGTTAAACGTCAACTTACCTTTGAACAAGTGAATAAGGTTCTTGATATTGATGAAGACCTGCTTCAGTTTTTAAATCCGCAATACAAACTCAAAATCATTCCGGTAGTAAAAGATAAAAACTACGTTCTTACAATTCCTAAATATATGGTTGGAAAATTTGTTTCTAACGAAGATAAAATTTACGCTTTCGCGGAAGCAGATGATGCCAAAAGAGAAAAACCCTTTCCAAAATATACGCAAGGACAAAGCAAAGTAGTTTACCGGGTGAGGAGTGGTGACTATTTAGGCAAGATTGCAAAAAGATATGGAGTCTCTGTAAGCAGTATCAAAAGATGGAACAGACTAAGAAGCAATAGCTTACGTATTGGACAAAGGCTAACCATTTACCCAAGAAATCATGTTTCCAGCAGCTCTTCAAAAAGCACAAAAACAAATAAGACCAGTAAAACCGTTAAGACGCAAAAGACTGTCCAAAAAGGAAAATATACAACATATGTCGTGAAACAAGGCGATTCCTTATGGTTGATCTCTCAAAAATTTCCTAAAGTTTCTGTTGATCAAATTAAAAAATGGAATGATATTTGGAGTGATAAATTACAACCGGGAACTAAATTAAAAATTTACTAATTCCTAGAATTAAACAAACATACCATCATGCTAAAGAAAGTCTTACTTTTTGTATTATTGACTACTACCACAATCGCCTGTCACAAAAATGACAAGGTCACTTTGGTTTCTTCAACCGGAAGGATTAATCATGTATTAATTGTTATCAAAAACTCAGACTGGCAAGGAAAAATTGGAGATGCATTACGAGATATTATAACTGTTCCTGTTGCAGGTTTACCACAGGAAGAACAACAATTTAGCATCAACCATGTTGCTCCTGAAACATTTAATCAGTTGTTTAAACGTTCACGAAATATTATGTTTGTTGGATTTGATGAAGAAACAAAGTTTTACACCAATAAAAATATTTATGCTAACCCGCAAATTACACTAAGCATCTTAGGTAAAAATGAACAGGACATTATTAATAATATCAATACGCATAAAAAAGAGATCATATCTGTTTTTAAAAGTAATGACTTAAAAGTCTATAAGCAAAAACTTTCAGAGAATCTATGGAATCCCAAAAACATTGAAACCCTTAAAGAATTAGGATTTACATTAAAAATCCCAAATCAATATGTAAAAGTAGAAGATGATGGTGAGTTTTTATGGTTTAGAAATGATTTTACCAAAGGGCAAATGAATATTATAGCATATACTGCACCTGCTAAATCACCAAGCGATCTTCATATTGACCATATCATTAAATTAAGAGATTCAATAGGTAAGAAATTTATTCCCGGACAATTCGAAAATACTTATATGGCAACCGAACCTCAGTTTAAGCCCATCACAAAAAAGCTGAAATTTCAAGGTTTAGAAGCAATAGAATCACGTGGTTTATGGATTGTTGAAAATGATTTTATGGGTGGTCCTTTTTTAAATTATACACTTTACGACAAGACAAATAACAGACTGATCATTTTAGAAGGCTTCAGTTATTCACCATCCACAAAAAAAAGAGATTTTGTTTTTGAAATGGAATCTATTTTAAAAACATTTGAAAATAAATAATCTTTCTTTTTTATTTAACTGATTTACTGGTTTTTACAATTTTTTAAAAAATTCTGTAATGAATTCATAGTTTCTATGACTATTCATTAAAATTATTTAAAATGTTAAAAAATAAAACAGTAAAAACCATTCTAATCATAATAGGAATCGGAATTCTTATCGCAGGCAGTGTTGGATATTATATGTTCAACATGCCACATCGAAATGTTCAGGCAACTTCGGCTGACTATCAGTTAAGTCCAAAAGAAATTGTAGAAGAGTATTTAAACAATTCTGCAAAAGCAAACGAAAAATACTTAGATGAAGAAGGAGAGTCCAAAATTTTGGTGATCACCGGAAAAATTGCATCTATTACAACAGATTTTAATGATCAAAAGGTAATCCTTTTAAAAAATGCATCTGAAAAAGCAGGTATTAATTGTACATTCTTACCCGAAGCGAACATCAACCTTAAAGAAGGAGATGTCATTTCAGTAAAAGGGGTTATCCGATCAGGTGCGTCCTATGATGAAGATCTGGAAATGTATGAAAACGTAATCCTTGAAAAATGTAGTATCATAAATAATAGTTAATCTTAAGTTTAAAAATAATCCAAATGAAAAAATCAATTTTAAGTATCGTATTACTAATCATATTTCAATGTCGTTTAGTTAAGAAAACGATTTAAAGTATTAATTGTTAATAACTTACTATAATATATTTTTTAATATTTTATTTTTTTACAGATAGGATATA
>JADGEA010000260.1 GCA_016744615.1 Flavobacteriaceae bacterium | reverse complement strand
CTGGTGGTTATGGTTTAGGCTTATATCTTGTTAAGATGATTGTTGAAGCTCATCATGGTGAATTGATAATTGAGAGTCAAGAAAAGCTTGGTACTAAAGTTATTATTAAGATATTTGTATGAATTATATTCATACAAATTAGAAACAATTTGAATTGGATTAATATTTACTAATGCCTTATATTGTAACGATTAACATTTAATCGGAGATAGTATGAGCGTTGCACATATTTTAGGATTTCCTCGTATCGGGGCTGATCGTGAATTAAAAAAAGCTGTTGAGGCTTATTGGCAAGGTAAAGTTAGTCGTTCTTACTTAGAACAAACTGGCAAAGATTTACGTGCTACACATTGGAAATTACAAGCTGATGCTGGTTTATATATGGTATCTGTGGGTGATTTTGCTTGGTATTAGATTTACCAGAACAATGGAAAAATGCCTTTAGTCAGGTTTATGAACAATTGCGTGTTGAAGGGCTAAAATATTTATTAGCTACTTACTTTGGTGCTTTAGAAGATAATTTAGCAATTGCTACTCAATTACCAGTAGATGGTTTAGATGTTGATTTAGTACGCGCTCCAGAACAATTGGAATCTGTAGTTGCCGCTTTACCAAGTGATAAAATCTTATCAGCCGTAGTAATTAAACGCGATTTAACTGAAGGCAAAGACGCTGTTGCTGCTGAATTAGACGCTAATAAACAAGCAAATATAACCCGTCAACAATCCACACCTATTCATAAACATGAAGTAAAATAAAGAGTTGCCTCTACTACTGATGAAATTGCAAGTCGTGAACATGAATATGCGCTTCGTGCTAAAGTACAGCAAGAAACCTATGGTTAATTTCCACAAACTGTTGATATTTGTAAAGCGCGTCGTGATCATAAAACTGGTAATTGATCTACTGAAGAATATACAAATGAAATTGGACTGGGTGTATATGATATACATTCACCACGTGTGCCAGCCAAAGAATAAATGGTTGATCTAATGAAAAAAGCCACAAAATATGTTCCAGCAGAACGATTATGGGTAAGCCCAGATTGTGGACCGAAACAGAAGAAGCTTTAACTAGCATGGTAAAAGCCGCTGAAGAATTAAGAGCTGCTTAATTCTACAAAAAAGTCTTGGAATTCCAAGGCTTTTTTTTGCCTTATCTTTTCTCGTTAGCTTGCACTGACTACATATCCCATGCGCCTACAAGGTTTTTTAAAATTATTTAAGTTATCTTTTGCAACAATAACTTTATTTCTGTAAAAATATCCTTTAATAAAAAAAGGTATGTTTTTTGCTTTGTAGTTTAAGCGTATTCAAGCTAATTAGTCGCGAGCGCAGAAAAAGGACTGCGGTATATCCAGCGTTTTTTGCTATGAGAGCTGCTTTGTTATTTCACGAATACATTACAGTTTGCTTCTTAAGATATATGGAAACAGGCTATATTTGAGGATTTTCAATGTTTTTATTGGGCGTAGAAGTTGTTTTTATCAGTTATGCAGGCACAAGATTATATGAAAAATTTCGAGCAAAAAAAATAACTCAAAAAAACAAAAGAATTGGGCAAAAGAAAAACTTAATTGAGATTGAAAAGGTCATAGAAGATGGTGAACTAGAAAAAAATTTACACTATATAAAAGCCAGTGGCTTGTCGGTAGGATTAGCAGGATTGGTGACTATTAATCCGATATTTTTACCTGCCATGCTGGTAACATTTACTTATTCTACCATACCTTATCTGCGTGTTATTGAAAAGTCCATCGTTGAAAAGAAAAAAGTAGACGGTTATGTTTTGTATGGTATTGCTGACATGATGACTTTGGGTTTGGGGCATTTGGTAACAGCTTCAGTTGCTGTGGGTTTGGTGCATAGTGCCCATTTTGTCATCAGTAATGCTGAAAAAAATTCTAAAAAAAGTTTAGTGAATATTTTTGCTAAACAACCCAATCATGTGTGGTTATTAAAAGATGGTCACGAAATTGAAACCGCATTAGAAGACGTACACAAGGGTGATATTGTGGTGGTTAATACAGGTGATATTATTCCTGTTGACGGCACTATTACCTTGGGTATGGCAGCGATTGATCAACACGCTTTAACGGGTGAATCTCAACCTGCTGAGAAAACCGTGGGTGATATGGTGTTTGCTGCTACGCAATTGATGAGTGGACAAATTCAAATCAAAGTAAAAACCGCTGGCGGTGATACCACAGTGGCAAAAATTACCGAAATATTAAATAATTCGATTGACTTTAAAACCAATTCCCAATTAAAAGGTGAACAATGGGCGGATAATTGGAATTTACCCGTGCTGGGCTTGGCATTCGCTGCCATGCCATTTTTAGGTGCAGTCGGTACAGTGGTTATTCTGAACGGGCATATCGCACAAAATATTCGGATTGTTGCACCTTTAAGCACATTAAATTATTTAAATATCGCTTCACATAGAGGTATTTTAGTTAAAGATGGTCGTGTATTGGAAGATTTACCTGATATAGACACCTTCTTATTTGATAAAACAGGCACTTTGACTTCTGAAGAACCTGAAGTGGGACGAATTTTAGTATTTAAAGAGGGTTACAGTGAAAGGGATATTCTCAGTTATGCCGCAGCTGCCGAATGCAAGCTAAAACATCCCATTGCTCGTGCTATTTTGAACCGTGCCACTGCGGAAGATATTAGCATTCCTCAAGTTGACGATTCTAATTACAGTATAGGCTATGGCATTGCCGTTCATATTGATAATAAATTGATTCAAGTGGGCAGTCATCGTTTTATGGACAAAGAAAATATTGTATTGCCCGCCAATTTAGATGAACAAATGCAACAGGCTTATGATGAAGGGCATTCTTTAATCATGTTAGCGATTGATAAACAATTTGCAGGCATTTTAGAAATGCACGCTGCGGTACGTCCAGAAGTACCTGCCTTACTGGCAAATTTACGCAAATGTGGTGTTAAGCATTTGGCGATTGTCTCTGGTGACCATCGTCAACCGACACAAAAATTGGCAGAAACACTGGGTATGGATGCTTATTTCTATGATGTCCTACCCCAAAATAAAGCGGAAATTGTAGAAAAATTACAAGCAAAGGGGCGCAAAGTTTGCTTTATCGGAGATGGTGTTAATGACACCATTGCGATGAAAAAAGCCAATATTTCTATTTCACTCAGTGGTGCAACTTCGGTTGCAACTGATACGGCACAAATTATTTTAATGGATGGTTCATTGAATAATTTGAATGAATTATTCAAAATTGCCTTTGATTTAGACGCAAACTTGCAAAATGGCTGGTTATTTAACATTATTCCAGGAACATTGACAATTTTTTCTGCTTTTGCCTTTAATATTCATATTATTACTGCTTTGCTACTCAGCCAAGGTGGACTTGGAATGGGAGTAATAAACGCTATGTTACCATTACGTCAAATTAGTAAAACAGATAACCGCTAAAAATTCTGAAAATATTCACGTAATTAAAATTAACTATATGAAAGGTATATTATGCTAATAAGCAAATTAGAAGCTCCTATTCAAATCATTAATTTATCAGAGTTTGGTATTGATAATGATGAGATTATTAATACGCTAAGACCTGCTTATGACAACGAATATGAATGGGACTATTATCTTTTTAGACAAAATAGAATTGAATTTTTAAAAGAAAATTTATCAGACAAAATAATAAAAAAACAGGATGATAAATTTTGGATTGATTATTATGAAGGAATTAGTAATGATAATGTATTAGACAGTTTAATTAATCAATTATCTATTAAACAACAAGAAAAATATAATACTATTAGACTTACTAGAAAACGGTTAGTATCTTCGTTTCAATTAAATTTTATAGAAGGTGCATGGAAAATAACGCGCAAACCCACAGGTATATTTACTCAAAGTGATGCGCTCAATGCACAAGGTACCCAAGACTATCGCTTATCCAAACGTTTATTTAAAGAATTACCTCAACATTTAGAAGATGATAATTTGCATAAAATGCTGACATCATCTGCTGATATGTTGGTTGCAAAATTAAAAACCAAACCTGTTACCTTAAATTTTTTTGTTCATCATTCCTTGCTTTACTGCTTTGATGACATGACTTCAACCAGTTCACCAGAAGGCATTCACCAAGATGGCTCTGATTATATTGTTTCTGCGATTGTCATTGACCGCCAAGATATAACAGGGGGTAAGAGTATATTATATGGAAAAGATGCCAAAACAGAAATACTGGAATTAATCTTGTATGAAGGTCAAGGCATTATGCAAGCTGATGATAAAACAGATTTATGGCATAGTGTTACATCCATTTCACCTTTACCCAATAAAAATTCAGGTTATCGCGCAACCATTGGTTTTGATATTTCATTGATAAAATAAACAGCACAGGTGGTTATGGTTTAGGCTTATATCTTGTTAAGATGATTGTTGAAGCTCATCATGGTGAATTTAATCAAGATAAACGCCATAACTAGCAAACCAAGATTTATCTATTTTCCAAGTTACATGATTGACATCAGCTTGCGATAAAATTAATTTTTTCGCTTTAGATTGAAGCTTAGCTAATTCTTTTTGAGCCGCTATTACTTC
>JADGEA010000511.1 GCA_016744615.1 Flavobacteriaceae bacterium | reverse complement strand
TATCAAAAATCGTTGGATGTTAATATAGAAAATGATTCCATCATTCATTTATACACCTACATTAATACCTTAAAATGGAAAGGTTGGAACTTAGATATTTGGTACAATAAAACGAAGGATATCGCATTGCTTGATAAATCTATAAATGATTATAGACAAAATGTTAACTATTGGAATACCTATTATAACAGAAATTTAGATAAAAATAAAGGTAAAAATGATGGCTATAAAACAAGTGCTATATGTAAGCTATCAGTGAGTTTAGCTAAAAAATACCTGATAACACAAGATAGTATCTATTTAAAAGAGAGCTTTGAGTTTTCAGATTTAATTAAATACACCAATTTTAGTGATTTGAAATTCAATATAAAGGATGTACAATCAATTTTAAAGGATGATGAAGCATTTGTACAAAACGTAACTTCTTCCCATCCTCAACAGGAATTGATTTTTATAATTGAAAAAAATGAAGTCCATGTCATTTTAAATGAAGACAATCCATACCACCTTTCCTATGATCATCAAAAGTTTTTATATCAATTTGAGGATCTTGATTTGTTTAAGGATTGGAGTTATAAAATGTATCAATCCAAGTTTAAAAAAGTAGATTCTATTCTTTCATTAAAAGGAATTACCGATGTTACCATTAGTAATTCCGATTTTAATGCGATGTTAAACTATGATATTTTAATTGGAGATACGCTTTCTAATAACTGGAAAGAACAGCCCTATCTATTTCATAAATACAACTTTAGCTATGCTTTATGTGTAAGAAGTTTTTTAGAGAGTAGGAGCAAGAAAGCATCTTTGCCTGTTAATTTAGGTTTAACCATTGGTGATTTTGAAAATGATGTTGATTTACGCTTCTCAAAAAAATTGATTAAAAGTTTGGAAAGCAATTATTCTAGTAGTTTAGCAGGATTTTTTAATAACCTTGAAACTAATAATGTAGTCGCATTGGTTGCACATGGGAACAGCCAATACACGAATAAAGAAGGAGAAATTAGAACCTCCGTTAACCGCACTTTTACAGTAGATGACATATTTGATAAGGAATTATCAAACGACTTTGTGATAGTAACAACCTGTAATAGTAATGCTTCACAAATGAATCATAGTGAAGGTGCCTCAGGTAATTTTAGTAAAGCATTTAGGTATGCAGGAGCAAAAAGTACCTTAACAACGAGTTGGGAAATTGATGATAAATCAAACGCATTTATTATGGAACGA
>JADGEA010000510.1 GCA_016744615.1 Flavobacteriaceae bacterium | reverse complement strand
GTTGCGGTTCAATATTTCTATTCACATAACGGACAGCAAACAGGACCTGTGCCTTTTGACCAATTAAAAGCATTATTTGCCAACAGAACCGTGAATAAAAATTCTTTAATTTGGAAAAAAGGAATGGCTAATTGGGCTACCTTAAAAGACATCGAAGAATTAAAAGCATTTTTAGGAGGTAATACACCACCACCACTTCCTGGAGTATAATATTTATTTCATTCAGAAGGAGTTTGATCTAACAAAGCTGTTATTTTCGGCTCTTTAGTTAGACTTCTTTCTGAATGATATTTAGGTTCTTTTTTAAACAATGGAAGAAAAAATTCCCAAAAAATCTGAATTAAAAAAATCATGCAAGAATTGTGGTTCTGAGCTATTATATGCTCCTGGAACTACCGATTTAAAATGTGATTATTGCGGCCATTCCGTGACCATAGAAGCATCAGAAACGGAGTTAGAAGAATTAGAACTTCAAAACTATTTAGGAGAAATGGGTCAGCAATCTCATAGTGAGGAAATCACGATGATTCAATGTAAAAATTGTGGTGCTAATCAACATATTGAAGAAAATTACAAATCGTTGCATTGTGTTTATTGTGCTACTCCTTTAATTGTTGATGATATTTACAAAGAAGAATGGATTGTTCCTGGTGCTGTTTTACCCTTTCAGATTGCTCAAAAAAAAGCCCATCAAATATTTCAAGAATGGGTAAAAAGTTTGTGGTTTGCTCCTAATAATTTAAAGAAAGCAACCCTCGACCCTCAAAACACTAAAGGATTGTATGCTCCTTATTGGACTTTTGATGCTCAATTGTATGCAGATTACACGGGGCAACGTGGTGAGTATTATTATGTAACCAAAACGGTGGGTAGTGGTAAAAATAGAAGAACCGTACAGGAAAGAAAAACCCGCTGGTATCCAGCTTCTGGTTATGTAAGTGGATTTGTAGACGATACTTTAACAAAAGCCTCTAATCAAAAATCCGGTATCATCCCTAAAAAAATTGAGCATTGGAATTTAAAATTGTTAAAACCTTTTGATACTAGTTTTTTATCTGGTTTTATAACCGAAAAGTATACCATCCCTTTAAAAAGTGGCCACGAACAAGCTGAAAAAGTAGCTCGTCAAATTGCCGATACTTGGTCCAGAAGAGATATTGGGGGAGACACTCAAAACATACACTCTTTAGAGGTGAAGCTATCTGAAGAAACTTTTAAACACATCTTATTA
>JADGEA010000259.1 GCA_016744615.1 Flavobacteriaceae bacterium | reverse complement strand
ATACTACAATTAAAAATCAGATGAATGTCTTGGAATCACTAATCCTTATCGCTAAATTTGAGTTTAAGTTTAACGACTGATTAGTTACAAATTATTATTATTTAGGATTTTTGAAACTTAAGAGGAAGTAAGAATAATTCACCTTCTTTTATAGTTTTGTAGCTCACTTTTTTATAATTTAATTTTCTTTTGATAAAATCTTCTGTAATTTTATTTGGCGCATTAACCGATAAAACAATAACTTCACTTTTTGAGTTGATTGTAAAGATTACGTCCATTGAACAAGTTTTATTGTTGAATTCAGCCGGACAATTATCTCCTAATAATTGAACAATATCTGCTCTTAATAATTCGTTTGGTTTTACTGGTGATTCAGCTGCTGAAAGATTCAATGTAAATAATGCAATTGCTACGATAATTAATTTTTTCATGATATATAATTTAGATTAGACATTTGCTTAAGAGACGTAGCAGTAGCAATAATTGTTACAGTATTGCTGAAATTAAATATGGTTTTGTGATTAAATTAACACAAATAGATGTATTTGATATTTTAGATGGGATTTTCTTAACAAATTTAACAATTTGTTTGATCTAATAGATCCAATATAATTCTACACCCTTCTTTAATCTCATTTTTACTGATGGTAAGTGGTGGTGTAATTCGGATTGCTTTTGGTTCAAATAAAAGCCAAAATAAGAGTAATCCATTATCAATTGCATTTAGTATTACCTTATTTGCATAATCACTTTTCTTTAAGATAATTGCAAGCATCAATCCCTTTCCTCTTATTTCTACTATAGAGGGGTGAACCAAAAGTTTTCTAAACAATTTTTCCTTTTTTAAGGTATTTTCTATTAGTGATGAATGGAATAATTCCTGTAAAGTGGCCAAAGCTGCAGCAGCAATTATGGGGTGACCTCCAAAGGTTGTGATATGTCCAAGTTTAGGATTTTTTGTGAGAGTGTACATATTCTCTTTTGAAGAAATAAATGCACCAATTGGCATTCCACCCCCTAGTCCTTTGCCAGTTACCAAAATATCAGGTATAACATTATAGTTTTCAAATCCGTAGAATTTTCCTGTCCTTCCCACACCCGATTGTATTTCATCTAAAATGAGTAAAGCACCTACTTGTTTACACTTTTGTTTTACCTTTTTCAGATAGTCATTTTTTGGCTCAATAAAACCGGCTCCTCCCTGAATGGTTTCTAAAATTACTGCGGCAGTTCTATTTGTTATTAACTCTAGATCAGAATCATTGTTGAATTCTAAAAATTTAACTCCTGGGATTAATGGTCTGAATGCTCTATTTTGTTCTTCTTTTCCACAAACACTCATAGCACCTTGCGTATTGCCATGATAGGCGTTTTTTGCCGCAATAATTTCAAATCTTCCTGTAACTCTTTTTGCAAGTTTTAATGCTCCTTCAGTAGCTTCAGTTCCCGAATTAGTTAAATATACACTGTTCAACTCATCTGGAAGGTTTTTTACAAGAAGTTTGGATAATTCAACCTGTGGTTTTTGAACAAACTCACCATAAACCATCACATGTAAATATTTATCGGCCTGATCTTTAATCGCATTAATTACTTTTGGATGGTTATGACCCAGTGTATTTGCAGAAACACCAGCTATAAAATCTAAATATTTTTTGTTATTGATATCATATATATAACTACCATCTGCCTTAGCAATTTCAAGCGCTAATGGGTAAGGAGAGGTTTGTGCCTGGTATTTAAAAAAATCAGATTTCATCTTTTATAAAAATATCATCTTTACTGAGTGGTTTTTCATCTTCTCGCCACTTAAAACCTCTAAGCTTTCTTACATTTTCTGGAAGTTTTGAAGGTGGATATGTTTCACCATCAGCCTGGTTCATAAATTTAGCCGACTTAATTGCACCATCAATTAAAGTAAAATGAATTTCACTGCATGTAGTTTTTTCAATACCAATAAGCTGTTTGCTATCATTTCTAACAAAATGAACAACTTCAGCATTACCAATAATGTGTATAAATCGTAAATCATTTTCTTCAAATTTTCCGTGTAGATTCCTGCCTTTTATCTGATTAAATCCAATAGAATCTTTTTGGATGATAAAAGCATTTTGTAATACTTTTAAACTATCCAGTTTTTCGGTTTTCACATTTGAGATCAATTGTATAGAATCACCAGTTATTTGGCTGTCATTAGACCATAAAATGGGGTCTTTGAACATTTGTGTTAATCCGGTAGCCTGATTTGAATGGATAGAGTCACATTTTCCACTCATATCGCTTTTAAAAAATTTAACATGATGATAAGCACGTATAATTCTTTTTTCAGGAACTCCGGTAACTAATAAAGTGTCACCATGTATAAATAATGAGTCAGTATTGGTATTGGTTATTGCAACTGCTTTTTTGATAACAAAAGCAGAGTCTAATTTTTCAAAATATTCAGCATAATTACCTTTAAGAACACTGTTATTAAGCGTATCGGTTATTTGAATATGTTCAGTTGCAGATGCAAATCCCTTATTGCGATCATAATATAAACTATCTGCTTTTATTTCTCTGTCTTTATATTCAATTCGTGCATTTTTTGTAAAATGAGAAATATTTTGTTTTGTATCATAAAAGCCTTTTTCACAATAAATAAAATTGTCATCACTTGTTATTGTTGATGCACCATACAGATGTGCTCTTCCACTATCAGTGTAATAGTCTAAATGATTTGAGTTTAAAACATAATCAGGATTTGTAATTACAACTTTAGAAATAGCCTGAAATTTATTATTTTCCAAATAGTAGTTACCAGAATTACTTGTTAAAATATTGATGCTATCTTTAATCGTAGCACCATATTTATAAAATAATAATTGTTGTTCTCTGTCAAAATGTAACGTATCCGTTTTTAAAGTCATTTTTGGATCTTTGATAACTACATTTCCCCATGATAATGCTTTTTTTGAATTTCCGTTGTATTCTGTGTATCTACTTGTTTGAATAATAGTATCACCTTGGTTTAAAACAACATCACCAAAGGCTTGAATGTAATTGTCACTTTTATAATGGATTGCTTTTTTACAGCGAAGTGAGATTCCTTCATGTTTGATAAGAATATTGCCAAGAAGGATTGTTGCACCTGGTAGCTTTTCTTCATCAATACTTGAATTATCAGATTTCACAATTGTTATTCTTTTACCCTGAGAAAAAGCGATAGAGGTAAAAACAATAAATACAATAAAAATAATTTTTGATTTCAATAATTAAAATTTGATTCAAATTTACATAAATATAGCTTAAATAAAAAGGTAAAGCATTATTCCTAAAACTTCACCTTTTTTTACTATTAAATATCTTTTGTTATGTCGTTATAGTTTGTTTTCTATCGGGTCCTACCGATACGATCTTAACAGATACACCAACAAAATCTTCAATAAAAGAAATATAATCATTTAAATTTTGTGGTAATTCATCTGCTTTTGACATTTTTGTAAGGTCTTCATGCCATCCTTTAATTTCTATATAATTAACGGAAACATTCTTTTCTTCAATATTATATGGAAAAAAATCAATTTTCTTTCCTTTGTAATTATATGTAGTACACACTTTTAAAGTTTCAAACCCGGAAAGCACATCACCTTTCATCATCATCAATTGCGTAACTCCATTTATTTGAACAGCATATTTCAAGGCAACAAGATCTAACCATCCACAACGTCTTGCTCTACCTGTTGTAGCACCAAATTCATTACCGATCTTTGCCATCATTTCTCCATCTTTATCAAACAGTTCTGTAGGAAAGGGACCTGAACCAACACGTGTGGTGTAGGCTTTGAAAATTCCGAAAACTTCACCTATTTTATTTGGAGCTACTCCTAACCCGGTACATGCACCTGCAGCAGTTGTATTTGATGAGGTAACAAATGGGTAGGTTCCAAAGTCAATATCTAAAAGAGATCCTTGGGCGCCTTCTGCTAAAATAGTTTTCCCAGCAATAATAGCATTGTTAATATATTCTTCACTGTCAATAAATTGTAAAGTTCTTAAAACGTCAAGGGCTTTAAAAAAATCTTTTTCCAGTTCTTCTAAATCAAATTGGATATCAACATCATAAAAATCAATCATTTTTAGATGTTTTTGAGCTAAGCTTCTATATTTTTCTTTCCAGTTGTCAAATTCCAAATCACCTATTCTAAAACCATTTCTACCGGTTTTATCCATATAAGTAGGTCCGATTCCTTTTAAAGTAGAACCAATTTTTGCTTTCCCTTTCATGGTTTCAGATGCAGCATCTAAAAGCCTGTGGGTTGGTAAAATTAAATGAGCTTTCTTCGAGATCAGTAAGGTTGATCTATAATCAATTTGATGTTTGCTAAGGTTCTCCAGCTCTTTATTAAATATTACAGGGTCAATAACCACTCCATTACCAACAATATTGATACATTTTTTATGAAAAATACCAGAGGGTATGGTGTGTAATACATGTTTAAAGCCATTAAAGATCAAAGTGTGACCCGCATTGGGACCTCCTTGAAATCGTGCAACTATATCATAGTTTTTTGTAAGAACATCAACAATTTTACCCTTTCCTTCGTCACCCCATTGTAACCCTAGTAGTAAA
>JADGEA010000509.1 GCA_016744615.1 Flavobacteriaceae bacterium | reverse complement strand
AACAATTTGTGCGTGTTCTACTTTCCATCTAGGATCTTTTTCGTTTTTAAGTGTTTCTGTATATACTCTTAAAACTGAAATATTTGCAGAATCTCCAATAGCATGAGTATTCATTTGATATCCTGCTTTGGCAATTCTTTTAGCTAAAGACTCCAATTCAGATTCATCGGTAATCATTGCACCGTGTTGTCCGGCTTGATCGCTATATTCATCTCGCATTGCTGCACCTCTTGACCCTAAAGCTCCATCTGCCCATATTTTTACAGATCGAACATTCATACGATCGGTTTTAACGATGCCTTTATTTAGATAATAATCTAAGTTAGATTTATCTTTTGTAATCATTGCATATATACGAAGTGATAAATCTCCCGATTGTTGTAAAGAATCCATCAATTCGATAATTTCACGATCGGTACCTGCTTCATTAATTGTAGTAAGTCCTAATTCAAGACATTTTTTTTGAGCATCTTTTAAAGCTTTTATATAAAAGCCTTTGTTTTTTTTTGGGTAGGTATTCCAAACCAATCTCATAGGAGTATCCACTAAAATACCACTTGGCTCTCCATCTTTTAAAATTACTTCTCCTCCAGCCATTTTAGTTTCAGAAGTAATCCCAGCCAGTTCTAATGCTTTACTGTTTACGATCAACGCATGGCCATCTATTCTAGTTAAGGATACAGGAGTGTTAGGAAACATAGAATCCAATTCTTTTTTTGTTGGAAATTCTTTTACTTCCCAATCGTTTTGGTCCCATCCTTCTCCTATAATATAGGTACTATTCTTTTCTTTTTGATAAGCACTTACTCGATGCAATACTTCTTGGTAACTTTTAGTACCAACTAAATCTAAAAGTTGCATAGAAACCCCTAAATCTAGCAAATGTGCATGAGCATCAATTAAACCTGGTACTATCGTTTTTCCGTTTGCATCAAAAGTAGTTTTAGCTTCATATTTAGCTTCCAAATCTTTAATTGATCCAACATCAACAATTTTTCCTTCATTAACTACAAAGGCTTCAGCAATGTCAAAATTTTCATTAACCGTATAAATAGTGGCATTTTTTACTAATAAATCTGTTTTTACTTTTTCAGAAGAACAAGAAAGCAATGCTAATATTGGAATAAGAAATAATAATTTTTTCATAATTATTATCCGATAAATCGGGTGTTTTGTTAATTAAAATATTGTTAGTGATTCAGTAAATATAGAGAAAAATATATTTCAATAAATAAA
>JADGEA010000508.1 GCA_016744615.1 Flavobacteriaceae bacterium | reverse complement strand
TGAAGAAAATGGTACAACCTTATTCTCTGTTTGTTATCCTATACAAGAAAAAATGATTGCTCCTAAAGGAAGTGATATTTTATCAGGATTTATGGAAGCCGGACAATATTTTAAAACAACCTTAAGAGGTAGTTATGAAAATTCAAAGGAAGCATGGGAAACAGCCATAAGAGAAGTCAATAATTTAGAAGGTTACCAAATGATAGAAAATGGAGAACCTTTTGAAGAATATGGGAATAATTCACATTCTACTCCAAACCCTGCTGATTTAATTACAGAGATTTTTATACCGGTAGAAGCAGTCAAACTACCACCACCTCCACCAAGTTCTTACCCTTTGATTGATGAAACTATAGAAGAATAGCTATAAAATAAATGAAAATAAAATGAAGAAAAGCACCTCCAAATGGAAGTGCTTTTTTCTTACTAACTCAAAATTAATCATAATGAAAACAAAATTTTGGGGAATTCTGTCTCAGTTAAGCTAATTCACAAATCTCATGCCAAAACAAGATACCTACTGTTAGGGTTTTGTTAAAATCAAAATATGTATCAAACTTCTCTAAATCTAAAACAATCAACCACATGATCATTTACCATTCCAGTTGCCTGCATATGTGCATAGATCACAGTGGATCCTACAAACTTGAATCCTCTCTTTTTTAGATCAACAGATAGTTTATCTGAAATTGCTGTCATTGCCGGAATTTCTTCCAAGGTTTTCCATTGATTTACAATGGGTTTGTTATTTACAAAACCCCAGATATATTTTGAAAAGGAACCAAATTCTTTTTGAATGGACATAAAAGCATTTGCATTGGAAATTGTTGCTTTAATTTTTAATTTGTTGCGAATGATACCCGTATTTTGCAGTAATTCATTATACTTTTTATCATCATATTTTGCAATTTTTTGATAGTCAAATTGATCAAATGCTTCTCTGAAGTTTTCACGTTTTCGCAATACAGTGATCCAGCTTAACCCGGCCTGAAAAGTTTCAAGAATTAAAAATTCAAATAATTTATCATCATTGTAAACAGGTGTACCCCATTCTTTGTCATGGTATTGTACATAAAGAGGATCTTCACCACACCAGGAGCATCTATTTTTGTTCATTTGGAAATGTTAAAATATTGAGGCTCTATTCTAATTTATGGATGATTTTAATATCTTTGTGAAAAATGATAAGTATGACTGCACATGTTGAAATTTTACGATTATTTAAAAGTTTACCTG
>JADGEA010000046.1 GCA_016744615.1 Flavobacteriaceae bacterium | reverse complement strand
AGAAGAGATGAGTCTGTTTACTTGATGGGTGAAGAGGTTGCTGAATATAATGGTGCTTACAAAGCATCTAAAGGAATGTTAGATGAATTTGGTGCAAAGCGAGTAATTGATACGCCTATTGCCGAACTTGGCTTTTCTGGTATTGCAGTTGGATCAGCAATGGGAGGAAACAGACCGATTGTTGAGTATATGACTTTCAATTTTTCATTGGTTGGTATAGATCAGATCATAAATAATGCTGCAAAAATTCGTCAAATGTCTGGTGGTCAGTTTAATTGCCCAATAGTTTTTAGAGGTCCGACTGGTTCTGCAGGTCAATTGGGAGCAACGCATTCACAGGCATTTGAAAATTGGTTCGCTAATACACCTGGTTTAAAAGTAGTTGTACCTTCTACACCTTATGATGCAAAAGGCCTATTAAAAGCTGCAATTCGCGATGATGATCCTGTTATTTTTATGGAGTCAGAACAAATGTATGGCGACAAAGGTGAAGTTCCGGAAGGAGAGTATGTTTTACCAATTGGTGTTGCTGATATCAAAAGGAAAGGAACTGATGTGACGATCGTTTCTTTTGGTAAAATTATAAAAGAGGCTTATAAAGCTGCAGATATATTAGAGAAAGACGAAATTTCTGTTGAGATCATTGATCTTAGAACAGTTCGTCCGATGGATCATGATGCCATTATAAAATCAGTTAAGAAAACGAATAGGTTGGTTATTTTGGAAGAGGCATGGCCTTTTGCAAGTGTGTCATCAGAGATTACTTTTCAGGTTCAAGAAAATGCATTTGATTATTTAGATGCACCAATTCAAAGAATTACAACAGCTGATACACCTGCTCCATTTTCACCGGTATTGTTAGAAGAGTGGTTACCAAATGCCAATGATGTTGTTAATGCTGTAAAAAAAGTTTTATATAGAGATTAACAATGTTTTAAAATATTTTAGGATCCGCTTAAATTAAGCGGATTTTTTTATTCTATAAGTTAAATAACGACAAAAGTACTATTTGGAATTGTTTTAAATAGTATATTTGAACCCTTTAAACACAAAAATTTATAAAAATATTTTTGTTTTACTTAAAACTACTAATTAAAATATCAATAAAAATTCATGGAAGAAATTTGCATTGAAGATGGATTTACCTTGTTAAAAACCTATAATAGGGATGAAACAGCAAAAGAGGTTTTTAAAGGTGCGAAAAAAAACTGTTTACAAATACATTTTTGTATACAAAATTCGGTTAAGCTTTTTTTTAATCAAGGAAATTACGGAATAAATATTACAAATCAGAATTCATTATTGTTATACAACCCTCAACAAGAATTACCTATTCATATAGAATTAGAAGCAAATGCTAAATTAATTACCTTACTTATAACTATTGAGAAATTCCACACTTTTTTTTCAAATGAAGCTGGGCTGATACACTTTCTAGATGAAGAGAATATAAATAAAAAATATTATAAGGACAAAGAATTAGGAACAAATGAAACAATAGTTTTAAATCAAATTTTTAATTTTGGCTTACATGCATCTCTTGAAAAACTATATATAAAAGGAAAAATATTTGAATTAATTAGTCTGTATTTTCATCAAAATGATGAAAAAGGTATTCAAACCTGTCCTTTTTTGGAAGATGGAGATAACGTTGAAAAGATTCAAAAAGCAAAGAATATATTAATAGATAAAATGGTAGAACCCCCTAGTTTAAATGAACTGGCAAATGCATCTAACTTATCGCTGCAGAATTTAAAAGATGGTTTTAAACAAGTATATGGAGAAACAGTTTTTGCCTATTTGTTGAATTATAAAATGGAATTTGCAAGAAAATTGCTAGCCTCTAAAAAATATAATGTAGCTGAAATTAGTTTCGAAATTGGATATAGTACACCAAGTCATTTTATTGCTGCATTTAAAAAAAAGTATGGAACAACTCCTAAAAAATATATGTTGGCACTATAATAAACAGTGCATGATGATTGTTAAATTAAGTGCTTAATTGAAACAAAAACAATAAATTTGTACTGAGTTTGTTTCCTTTCATGTTTGGAAGGATTTTTTTATTAAAAGATGTTTAAAAAATTATTAATTGTAATATTGGTTTTATTTAACTTTTCCTATTTGTTTTCACAAGTGAAGGTTAGTGGTCGTATTGTTGATGATCAAAATAATCCTGTTCCTTTTACCAACGTAATTTTTAAAGGATCTACTACAGGGACTATTTCTGACGAAAATGGTCAGTTTTACCTACAATCACAAAATACGTATAAAGAACTTGAAGTTTCATTTGTAGGATTTGAAACCAAAGTAATTCCCTTAAAGGGAGATAATTACGATTTAACTATTATTTTACAAGAATCCAGATCTGAATTAGGGGAGGTAACCCTTTATTCAGGAAGAATTAAGAAAAAGGGAAATCCTGCTATTGCTATTCTTAAAGAGATATGGAAAAAAAAGCGAAAGAATGGTATTTATTTATATGATAGTTATGAGTTTGATAAATATGAGAAAATTGAATTTGATATCAATAATATAGATGAAAAATTAAAAAAGAGCAGATTGTTCAAAGGGATGGAATTGGTTTTTGACCATGTAGATACCTCAGCTATAACAGGAAAAGCTTATTTGCCAATTTTTATCAATGAGTCTGTTTATAAAATTTATGGAAAAAATATTGTTCCAAAAAAGAAAACAGAAAAGTTAATAGCTAATAAAAATTCTGGTTTTTCTGATAATCAGGCCTTGATTGCATTTGTAAAGCAGTTATATAGTGATTATAATATTTATGATAATTATATTAAATTTTTCGATAAAAGTTTTGCAAGTCCACTTTCAAAATTGGGTCCTGAAATTTATAATTATGTTTTAACAGATAGTAGTTATATTGATAACAAATGGTGTTACAATATATTGTTTTATCCCAGACGTAAAAATGAGCTCACTTTTAAGGGTGATTTTTGGGTGAATGACACCACATTTGCAATCAAAGAGATTCAAATGTATGCAACTAAAAGTGCGAATATCAATTGGGTGAAGGATATTTATATTGAGCAGGAGTTTCAGGTTTTAAATGACTCTGTATTTTTATTGAAAAGAGATCATTTTATGAGTGATTTTTCCTCTAGTAAAAAAGATAAAACAAAAGGTGTTTATGGTAAACGCACATCACTTTATCACAATCATATTTTTAATGTAAAAAGACCAGATAAAACATATAAAGAACAAGTCGTTGAAGATGAAAAACTATATGACAAATCAAATGATTACTGGACAAAAAATAGACGGGAAAAACTGAGTAAAGATGAAGTCGGAATCTATAAAATGCTGGATACTCTTCAAAAAGTAAAGCGATTTAAAGAGTTTGTCAGTCTTACTGAAATTATTACTTCGGGCTATTGGAATTTGTGGAATAGTTTTGATTATGGACCTGTTTTTTCAACTTTTGGATACAATGATTTAGAGGGATTCAGGTTAAGACTTGGAGGAAGAACCTATTTTACCAGAAATGATAAATGGAGATTAAAAGGATTTTTAGCCTATGGTTTTGGTGATCATAAATTTAAATATGGTATTGAAGGAAAATGGATGCTTGTACCCAAAACAAGACTAATCTTATCTATTGGGAACAGAAGAGATATTGAGCAAATTGGAGTTAGCCTAACTACTGCAAATGATGTGTTAGACAGAAGTTTTGCAACGACATCACTTTTTACCCGAGGGGATAACACCAAATTATCAAATATCAACTTGACCAATGTGAAAGCAACATTTGAACCTGCTAAAAATGTTAATTTTAGAATAAGTTCCACTTATAAAACTATTAAATCAGCTAATCCAGATTATTTTAATATGGAATATATTGATAGTGATGGAAATATTCAATCGGAAATTGAACAGATTGATGTAAATTTTGCGATGCAATATACCCCAAATCGTAAACCTTATGGTTTTGGAGTAGACAGGGGATTTAGCAACTACGGCAGATATCCTACATTCTTTTTTAGTTATACCAAGGGAATAAAAGGACCTTTTGAAAGTGATTTTGATTATCATAAATTACAATTCTTTTATCAACAGCCTATTCAAATTGGATTATTTGGAAGATTAACCACAACCTTTGAAATTGGTAAAACTTTTAACCCAGTACCATTAGCGTTATTGAATATCGTTCCAGGTAACCAGACTTATTTTACTTCTAGAAAACTTTTTGATCTATTGGATTATTATGAATTTGTTACTGATGAATATGCTTCTTTACATATTGAGCATAATTTTAACGGTAGACTTTTTTCAAAGATTCCGTTTTTAAGAAAACTACAATGGCGTGAAATCATTGGAATAAGAGGGGTGATTGGTAGCATTTCTGATGAAAATATTGCCATGAATGCTTCAGATATTATTTATGTTGCACCCGAAACTGTTTACTGGGAATACCATGCCGGAATTGGAAATATATTTAAACTGTTTAGAATTGATTTTGAATACAGAGGAAGTTATCTTGATGTTCCCAACGCTACTAAGTTTGCTGTAAAAGGTGGAATTGGTTTTTATTTCTAAAAATCAAAATACCAGTTAAACAAACTTGATTTAACACCAAAAGTAACCCAAGTTGTGTTATCTTCTGTAACAATGTTTCCGCTTTGACTTGGGGTGAAACTTCTATAGGTAAATCCCCAAAAAATTTGAAGATTAGTTGAAGGATTTAGGATATAACCTATCTGTAAATCACTAATAAAAATATTTGTAGTGTTACCCTGGGCAACATTATTGCCGGTATCTGAAAGTCGATTATTATATGTTTTATAAATATCACCACCATAGCTAACATCTGATCCTTCAAAATCAAAACCTTTTTTACCAACAATTACCTTCGCATTAGCAAACCATCTGTCTTTCGAATATCTGGCAATACCAATTGTTTCCCAAAAGTTACCTCCCCATAAGTGTGATATTGCCTGATTATAATGTGCTGAATTTAATTCAACAGTACCATGAGAAAAGGTGTAAGGCCTTGCCCAGTTAAATTCACCTTGCAGCATTAAATTATCAACCTTAAAAGCATTGTAATATTTTGCACCTACCTGAAGAGCAAATTTATTACCCCAATATCCGCTTCCGTCAAAAACACGACTAACAGTCATTTCATCAATTAGGAATTGATTGTAGAATGAAATATTATCATTTAATTTGTACTTTGTATTCAATCCAACTTGAACATTTCCGGTATGATCACCTCCATTTGAGTATTCAACAGCGCGATAAAAAATAATTGGGTTAAAGAATGAAATATCAAATCCATCATAGCTATTATGATTGGTTATAACAGATTCAAATAGTCCAATATTTAATTTTTTGGTAACATTCCAACTTAAATGATGCATGGCAACATATTTTCTTAGATTTAAATTATCATCTGAAGATAGTTTTCTAATATCATCCATCCACATCCAAAGGTTGGTATATTTAATTTTCCAAAAGCTAGTGCTAATTTTAAAGAATGGATAGGGAGAAGCAACATCTGATAAAAAGAAAGAACGATAACCATCTCCAATAAAATTCTTCCCATTTCCAAACTGAAAATTAAAGAATTCATTGGGTGTATAGCTCAAATAAGCTTCTGCAACGGGGTAGTCAAAGCCATTTTCCTTAAAACTTTTTGCTTTGCCACGCCCTAAAACAATGCCACTTGCTCCAATTATAGGATTCAATATTCGGTTCTCTTTGTTGATATACTTTGCAAACCTCCCTTGACTTTCATAAAAAGAAGTAGAAAAACTAAATTTTTTACCTAAAGCCCCTTGAATTTGAATGCCTCTACCATTGTTATAGGTGTAATCAACATCTGAATTATCCTTACCCATTTGAAGATCCCAGACTAAATTTGCTGTAAACCAGTAACTTTTCCTTTTGACTAAAAATAAATGCTCATTCCACAGTTTTCTACCTGCCCATGATTTTTTGTTTTTTAAAATGGTATTTGTTTTTGCCTCTAAATCTACATATGGTCTTATTTCATTAAATAGATATGGTTTTGATGCTGTATGGGTGTTTTCTCCTTTGTCTAAATAATAAATAATTTCATCATATTTTTGATGGGTCAAGGGAATATTTAATTCACTTTTAAATTCAGGAAAAAGCCCAGCATTTCTATAGTCAAGTGTGTCCTGAATGTTTTGAACATGAATGATTGTATTTTCAGCTGGAATTATTTTTTCTGTTTTTGTTGCAATAACTACGGGAATAGTAGGGTCATGTGTTGTAGATTTTACATTTTTCTCAACGATTACCTCTCGTGTTTCAACCAATGGAATGGGAATTGGGAAGATATAGCGCTGGTCTACAGGTCTGCCATTATAAGTAGCAGGTTGAATAGTTGGTAAAGTGTTAAATACTCTTCTAGCTTCCTCTTCTAATTCAGGGTACATGGCATTGATATAAAGCACTTCAAATTCACCTTTTTTTGTAACCAGAAAAACTACCTTAAGTACCCCTTTATAGTTTTCTAGTTTAACAATTTTAGGTTCTTGAAATTTTTTAAAAATAGTAGCTTCTAATTTGCTGTTAAAACAATTCTCAATATCTTGAATATTTTCATTTTCGCAACCTAAATAAACCGGAGGCTTTTCTATTTGTGCATGAAGATTGATAAATATTAAAAAGAAAGGTAATATGAAAACAATTTTTTTGCTTAAAAGATACATAGAGTTTATGTGTTTATGAACATTTAAAAAATAGTTCATATGATTTAGTTGTGTTTTGAAATTGAAATTAGTTGTAACAAATTAATGCTGCAAATCTAATTTATTTTAGTTACGAGGTTATTTTTTAATTGGTATTTTTCTTTGCTTTCCGGGCAAATTGCAATACTAGCTTCATTAAAATCTAATCGATGTCCAAATTCACTTATCCAACCAATTTGCTTTGATGGGTTACCAACAACCAAAGCATAAGGTTTGATTTCTTTTACAACAACAGCTCCCGCACCAATTAAAGCAAATTCACCAATGTCATTTCCGCAAACAATTGTTGCATTTGCCCCAATACTGGCGCCTTTTTTTACGGTAGTGATCATGTATTCGTTTTTCCTGTTTACAGCACTTCTTGGGTTGATTACGTTTGTAAAAACCATAGACGGACCTAAAAATACATCATCTTCGCAAATTACACCTGTGTAAATAGATACGTTGTTTTGCACTTTTACATTTTCACCTAAAACAACTTGGGGTGATACCACAACATTTTGACCAATATTACAATTTTCCCCTAAGGTACAATTGGACATGATATGGCTAAAATGCCAGATCTTGGTTCCGTTCCCTATATTGCAATTATCATCAATAACCGCAGTTTCGTGAGCAAAATAGTTTGATTTATTCATGGTTTAATAGTTGTCTTTTGTTTGTCCTCCTTCAGATATAATCTTTGCTGAAGAAGTTCCTATTCTTGTTACGCCTAGATGAATCATTTTTTTAGCATCAGCATGCGATTTAACACCTCCAGCTGCTTTAATTTGTAAAGGTTTTGCATTTTCTGCTATAAGTTGCATGGCCTCAAAAGTTGCTCCATTAGGTTTATTGTCTTCTGTTTTAAAAAAGCCAGTTGATGATTTTACAAATACTTTATCAGCATTTTCTTCCCCAAAACTTTTTAAAACAACATCTCTTATCAACTGTGTAATTGTAATAATTTGTTGATTATTTAATGCGGCAATTTCAATAATCCACTTTACAATTTTAGCATTATCTAAGGCTAGTTTTGTCCCTTTAAAAACTTCACTTTTAACAAGGTTTATTTTTCCTTCTAAAAAAGCAGTATAATTAATTACAAAATCAAGTTCATCTACATGATTATTAATAGCTTTTTGAGCTTCTAGTAGTTTGTTTTCAGTTGTAGTTGTACCTTCATGAAATCCTATAACGGTTCCCACTAGCACATTGCTATTTGCTCTTAAAATATGTTCTTTAGCAATACTTACGAAATCAGGGCGAATCATTACCAACTTAAAATTGTTAGTAATTGCTTCGTCAATGAGTTCAAGAACTTTTTGTTGAGTCACCTTTTGAGAAATGTTTGACTGTGAAGGTGTTTTTAAATAGGTTGAGTCAAGATACTGGTTAATATTCATTGTAAAAGATTTAATACTGCGAAAATAAAAAAAATCCTGCTAAATACAGGATTCTTTATTATTATGTTTCTTTCAATGCACTTCAAACACAATAGGTAAGGTATATTTTACTCCAACATTTCTGTTTCTTTGCTTGCCAGGTATCATTTTTGGTAGTTTATTTATGACTTTTATTGCTTCTTTTTCTAATCTTTTATGAGATGCTTTTGCATTTATTTTAGTGATATCACCATTTTTATCAATCTCAAATAATACATATATTTTTTGTTTACCAGATAAATCGATATCTATGTTTGTATTGAATTTTTTAGATATAAATCTTTTTATTTTTTCATTAAAGCACTTTTTGTAATCTTCTTCTGATTTTTCTGTACAACCTGGATATCTGGGAGCTTGTTCTATCAATACAAATGGAATTGATTCTTCTTTTGGAGTTTCATCAATAACAGGCAGATTGTCTAAAATAGAATCATAATTGATTTGCTTGGGAGGTTTGTTTAAGATGAAATCTTCAGAAGCTTTGTTTAGATCTGATTCATCAATGATAATCTTTGTTAATAATTTGGGTAGTTTAGTTTGCTGTTCGTTTGAGGAAGTTTCCTGTTTTTCAATATGAACAGGTGGAAAGACATAAATACTCATATCATCAGATGTAATGATCTTGTTGGGTAAATTAAAAACAGTTTTGGCGAATTTTAATTCAATTGTGCTGTAAACGATCACAAGCGCTAGAAGAATTCCAAGTTGTAAAAATAAGTTTGAGTTTGAGTTGAGTTGATCTTTACAGAGATTGCCTTTCTTTGAGTTTTTCATAAATTTAATTTAAACGTTAAAATTATGTTAAAATCAAAGAGTGTGCCAAAAACTGTATTCTAGTTTAATTCATGATTTTTGCCTAATGATCCAAAACAACTAATGTTATTGGCAATGTGTATGATACTCTTACAGGTTTTGTTCTTTGTAACCCTGGTTTCATTTTTGGTAATAACTTTACTACTCGAATGGCTTCTTTTTCCAATCTTGCATGCGGACCACGAGCTTTTACATTTGTGATTTTACCATTTTTATCAATGGTAAACTGCACATACACTTTTTTCTTCCCAGAACTTAACCCTATATCTTGGGCAATTTGTGTTCTGAACTTTTTGTTTACATGTGCTTTAATTTTATCCTGTAAGCATTGTCTTTTTTGAGCTTTACTTCCTGTACATCCTGGAAAAACCGGAGCTTCTTCAATTATGGCAAACGGAATATCTTTTTCTGGAACTTCTTCTTCTTCGATGATTTCTATTATCTCATCCATGTCTATCGTTTTAATAGCCTCGGATTCGTCTGTTTCTGTAGATTCCAATATTGATTCCTCAATTTCCATTTTATCGGCTACGATCTCTATTCTTTCTGGTGCAGGAGGAGGCGGTGGAGGTGGTTTTACTTCAATAATCCTTTCCGTCATTGGAATAACTTCTTCTTCAATGTTCTCTAAACTTATGGTATTAAAATCACTCACAATTCTATCCACCGTTTTCCATTCTATTCCAATATAAATAATCAATAATGTTAATGCTAAACCAAGTTGGAAAAAAACTTTTCTGTGTGGAGTTAACCTTGCTCTACTGTATTTTTTAACTAACATAACAAAGCCTTTTATAGGAATAGCTTAAAGTTAAGTAAATAGCTAATAATAAACAATGATTTTTATCATTTTAAATGAAACAATAGTGCAAAAAAAAAGTATCCATTTGAAAATGGATACTTTTTTAAATTATATTTATTGGTGTTTATTCAACCACTAAGGTGATAGGAAGTGTATATTTTACACCAACTGCTCTTCCTCGCTGTTTACCTGGTTCCATTTTAGGAATCATATTCACAACACGAATTGCTTCTTTTTCTAATCTTTTATGAGGACCTCTTGCTCTTACGTCAACCACATTACCAGTTCTATCAATTTTAAACTGCACATATACTCTTTTTCTACCTGGACTTAGTCCTAAGTCACCAGCAAGACCTGTATTGTATTTTTTATTTACCAATTTGGTAATTTTTTCTACCATACATTTTTTCTTTTGTGCATTTGTACCTTTACATCCAGGATAAACAGGTACATTTTCAATAATTGCAAAAGGCACATCATCAATTACTTCTTCTTCTTCAACAACTTCTATAATTTCTTCCACTTCTACTGCTTCACTTTCATCAGTTTCAGTTGATTCAAGAACAGTTTCTTCAATTTCAGCTTCATCTTCTACAATTTCAATTTTTTCCGGAGCAGGTGGTGGTGGTGGTGGTGGTTTAACTTCCTGAATATGTTCCGTGATCGGAATATCTATTTCTTCTTCTAATTCTGTATTAGCCAAAGCAAGATCAGCAACAGTACGGTCAAATGTTTTCCATTCAATACCGATGTATATCACTAACAAGGCAAGTGCTAAACCAAGCAGCATAAACTGCTTATTATAATTTTCGAGATTTGCTTTTGGGTTTTTTTTAGCTTCCATATTTTATAAAAATTTTACAAAGCGCTAATTTAATAAAATTATTAGCACAATTACAAGTATTTTTTCAAATTGTGTGATACCAGTTTAATATTTTGTTAATAACTAAGGTGGCAATCAATACACCAAAAGAGTTGGCAGCGACATCGTAAAAATCAGCTGTTCGATAATTAGTCAATCCACCTTGCAATACCTCAAGAATGATGCCATAAATTATCAGAAATAAAATCAATAAAACCTTAAACCTTTTATTCGTAATTTTTTTTCGTAAAGCAAAATACCAAGCCACACTTAAAAAAAAGTAGGCTATGGCATGCAAATATTTGTCGCTGGATTTTATTTTTATTCCCAAATCCAACTTTGGCAAATGACTTAAACTTAATAAAGCAATAGCTAAAGTTGTAATTATCGCAATTGCTAATGCATTATGCTCCAATAACTTCTTTATACGCTGCAGCATCTAATAAATCGTCAATTTGAGAATTGTTTGAGATCTTTATTTTAATCATCCATCCATCGCCATAAGGATCAGAATTCACTTTTTCAGGAGTGTCTTCCAGATCTTCGTTAAAAGCAATAACTTCTCCGCTTAAAGGCATAAAAAGGTCTGAAACAGTTTTAACTGCTTCAACACTTCCAAAAACCTCATCTTTATCAATGATCTCATCAACTGATTCAATATCAACATAAACAATATCGCCCAATTCTCCCTGAGCAAATTCAGTAATTCCTACAGTGGCAACCCCATCTTCAATTTTGAGCCATTCGTGATCTTTAGTGTACTTTAAATTTTGTGGTAAGTTCATTTTTAATTGCTTTAAAATTTAAATAATTTGTTAATTTCCAATAATATATCTAATACTTATCCCTCCGTTGATAGAGCTTCTTGGGTAAGTAGTTGAGATTGCAAATCTAGACTTATTATAATCAAAGTAAAAGGATGTGAGTAAATTTTTATTTAAAGAATAATCAGCTAAAAATTTAAATGATACTAAATTTTGACCTCCGGTAACTTGATTATTATCAATATCATCTGCAATTGCAAAAGCACGAATAATAGTTTCGTTATCTCTTACTCCTAAATCAGCTTTAAAATTAATATCTCCTTGAAATTTGGTTGTTCTATTGCCTGTTTTAAAGCTCATAACAACATTTTTAATTCTATATCCTAAGCCTAAAATTAATTCATTTCCTGAAACTTCGGTAACAGTATTGTTGTTGAAATTTAAATTTAATACTTTATCTTTATTGTAAGCTGCTCTTAATGAAAAAGAATTTTTCATTTTTAGATCTACTTTTACCAATGGAGAAAATTCTTCGACCAGAGTAACACCATTGTAAAGTTGTTGTGGATTAAAATTCCCTGCGATATCTCTGTTGTTATCTCCGTATGGATTATTATTGTCATATTTTAAGTTATTGGTAAAAGAAAGAATTGAATAAACAGATCTGTAGCTATGTTCCAAAGTAACCGTTCTAAAATTATTCTTTATCCAGCCAATTTTATTCAAACCTTTGTAGGTAATTCTCCAGTTAGGTATTGGTGTATTTCTAAAAGCACTAAGTTGGATGGTATTCGCATTTTTACCCGAATATGCTGCTAAAAATGAAGGAAGTACTACATCTTGGTTAGTTCCTCCAAAACCGTCAATATTTCCACCGGTTTTGCTGGCTAATCTTTGAGAAATAATATTTCGGTTGTCCTTAAATTCTTGAAATGCTACATCTCCATCATTAAACGTAGAGCCAAGCATAAAATAAGATATACTAAAGTTACCTACTGCATTTTTCGGGGTTTCATTAAAGGCTCCGTTGATCACATCTAACTGTTGTACAAAACTTTCGGTAAGTGTTTTGTTACCAAATATTTCAATATCTAGACTTCTTGTTGGTTTTATGCTAGCAGAATAATCAAATTTATTAAAATGTGATTTACTGTAATTTTTTGAATAATAATTATCATTGAGGTCTCTTGAAAGGAGCCACCCATTTTCAAGTGCTTTGTTAATAATGCTTGCCTGACTTCCAAAAACGAACCCAAAAGTAGGGGCAAGGCTGCCCGAATGATTGTCACGGCCTAAAAACCCCATCTCAGGAATATATCCTGGTAAAAAGGTTCCGTTATTTTCTGTGTACGATAATCTGATATTTTTAACTGAGGTTAAAATATCTACACCAACACGTCCAATTTTCTGACCAACAGATAACTTCTTTTTTGATTTAACAATTGCTCTTGAGTTTGGATCTTGTTTGGCATCGATTGTTTTGGTTTTGGTAAATAATTTATCCAAACCAATATTTTTATATAACCTGTCCATGGTCATATCAGCTGTAAAATTATGGGTATTTGCATTTTGAATAGTATTACCCACCGATTCAATTATAGAAAAGGATGGTGCCTGCCAGTCATAATCAGCTGTATAGCTATATGTACCACTAATAAAGTCTAAATATTTAAACTTGTCAAAAGGAATTTTATAGGTTAAATCAAGTGTTTGGTGATAATGCTCTGGTCTTCCTATTTGGAAGAAATTATTATATAATTGAATATCCTCTCCTTTGTCAAATTGGTCATATACATAATTGTTTAAAGCTCTAAAAGTAAACTGTAATGATTTAGTTAGATTGTAGGACAATAAATAGTCCCAGTCAAACATAAAATTTCTTTGTTTTAAGGTAGGTAACTCTGGTAAACCCTCTACTAGTGACCGAGATAATTGTTCATTATAATTACGGATGATATTCGAATTCAAAGAAAAAGATGTTGGTAATAAATTCAAATTAAAGTCTCTGATAAATTTCAAATAATCCTTTTCACTTGCCAACCCCAATTTTTTGAATGGCTCAAGTACAAATGGTTGAAAACTGTAATTATAATTAGCTGAAGCTCTTAACTTTTGATCAATAAATTTTTGGATATTGTAATCTCTATGGTAAATTTCATTGTACAAATAAGAAACAGATAGATTTTCAACATCATAAAAATGAGGCTTTCTATCATAGGATGTTTTATTTTTTCGAACATTGATGAAATTCAAACTCTTTCTTTGCGTATAATCTCTTGCAACATCACTATTGGTACTTCCTTTATCAAAAACAACATCTTCATATTGCGGATCGTATTTTGGATCTCTAAACTCTTCACCATAGCTAAAGTTAACAGGAATGCTCAGACTTACCCTTTTGGGTAATAATTGCCCAATATTTATATTTGAAACAACCCCATACTGTTTTACCTCATCTTGACTTCTTTCATTCACACTTTGATCCAATGATCCAAAACCTATGGTATGCATACTACCTGTTAAAGAAACATCAGCAAAATCGGCAAAATTAGCATCAGCATTAACGATTGCAGCCCAACTACCATCGTTATCAAAATCAGAAACTCTCAATTCATTAAACCATAATTCCATACTTTTCGGTAAGAGTGCATTATTTTTTACACCCAACATAAAAGTTCGGATATTAGAAAGGTTTGGATTACCTTTTATTCTAATTCGGAACTCAGTAAGTTCTCCGGGAATAGGAACAGGAAATAATTCATTTACAGCTGCACCTTGGTCCAGACGTTCCAGTTTTAAATGTCCAAAATTTTCAATGCTGGCATTGATGTTATTTAATTCTGGCCATATATCTTCTGCAATTTGTGCCCCAAAAGCAGTTATTTTAAGAGGAATTTCTATTTGATAATAATTATTGTCTGTATCACTTCCCAATCTCACAATAGCAATCAACTCATCATCTTTTACACCATCACTTACCCCAATACTTTCGGCATGAATAAACATTTTTAATTGTTTATACATTCTAATATCAAATGTAGTATTTTTAAATACTGCTCGGGTTTCGCCAGATTCAAGGTCAGTTACTTTTACAGATAAAGATTGTTCATTTTGCTGTTGAATGGTTGTGCTGCCTTGTAAACGTTCACGTTTGATCCCAGGCGGTAAAATATAAGGGATTGGTTGTCTGTCCTCATTCTCTTCAATGTTTACAACTCCAACTTCAAATTTTTGATTCTGAATAGGCGTTAGCTCCTGTGGAGGATTGATAGCATTATTTAAAGTTTTTGTATACCTTCTCCAATCTCCTCTCACCAGTTGTAATTCACCAAAACGCAAAACTACAGGGATCTTAAATTTTGTTAAGAACATTCGCATGAATCGGATAGAAGTAAATCCTGTCATATCATTGATAATATTATTAGGGTCTTCGGGTGTTGAAATCGGAATTCTAAACTGGTACCAAGTAGTAGATTGAGTAGTGTTATTTGGTAATTTAACTGTACTAATTTTCTTGTCAACAATATAATTTTGACCAACCACTAGATCATTTCTGTTTAGAGATACTTTATATTGGTAATAACTCTCCACAGCACTCATGGTTTGATCTTTGTTGATATCTTCTACATCAGGATATGAAGTTGAAGAAGTAGGGAAACTTTCTGTTGAATTGTTAATCGTAGGAGAATTTCCCTGCGTTAAACCAAAGTCTCGATATCTTGTAATAATAGAAGCATCGTTATTATCTTGTTCCTTACCTCTAAAATATTTAAAGTTATCGGCTGATGGATCAGAACCAAATAATGAGCCAAATTTGACAGCTTCATCTTCATCATTTATACCATCTAAGCCTAGATCCTGATGTATCCTTGAGGCATCATTTTCATCAAAAGCATACAATAAAGACTGGTTTTTTGGAATGGAGGACCAGGGTGTTATTTCTACATTATTTCCAGGTATTTGAACACCATCTTTTGGTAGACCATTTTCATACATTTTTCGGTCATCCTTTAAAATATCTTCTGAAATACTTCCAAGATTAAAATATAATTCTCCATTAAAATCAGCGTTAGTTGGCGGAACGGCAGGTGCTCCTTCTTCTGGTTTAATGGAATAGTTCTCATAAGGATCCATTAACCAAAACTGGATATATTCAATATTTGCCTGCTGGAAATTCGTTGTGGTTAAAGCTCTTGTAATTCCGCCCCAGCGATCTTCTGGATTTGGGTATTTTCCTTGCCCGTCATAACCATTATCATAGTTGTATGATCCCCTTTCTGATGGAAAATAAGAAAGGTCAAAACTTCTAATGATAGAAGACTGGGTAATATCAAGATCTACATTTGGAAATAATTCATAGTAATTTATTTGTCTTACTTCTGCTCTTGATAACTCATCACTATCAATATTTCCCGGTTTTAATTGTGATCCGTAAAATAATCTATCAATATTATACCAGGATAGTTTTGAGCGTTTTGCACCAGATCTCAGTTCGTTAGGAAGACCGGGAGCTAGATTCCCGTTGTTAAAATCAAGATCACCAGTCTGACCTTGAGGGGTGCTTGCTAAAAACCATTGTTTAGGTGATTTTACATCTAAAGGAATTTGAGCTCCTTCAAAGTCATCAATATAAGAGGTGGCAGCTCCGTCTAGATCTATTCCACTTGGTGTTCCTGGTAATAAGTGTGCAACTTCAGCCCTGATGGATATATTAGATGGCGCATCCGTATCAATATTTGGTAATTTATTCACCCATTTTGTAAATAATGGAACCTCTTTGTTATAAGTTAAATATGCTCCAAATATGGTATTATTAACAGGTTCAGATCCATATTGAGCCTTTTGTGTTAGTGGTTTTTCATTTAAATTGATGATATTACCACCAACAGCTAAATTGTCATTAAAAATGTGTAAAACATCAACACCCATATACCTTTTTCGCTGTTGATTGAATCCGATGTTATTTTCAACAGATACCTGAATCGGTGCATTAGATTCAACTAAAGTTGGATTGATGATCTGTACATTTCCAACATTGTAATCAACAACATAATCCACACCTTCAACCAGTTCTCGACCTCCTGTTGTAACAGTAACTGATCCTCGGGGTACATTAAAAGCTCCCAAGGGAATTCCATTTTTACTTTCTGCTTTAAAATATCCTTTTATAAAATATTTATCCTTTTGCTGAAAATCATTTTGAGCTTCTGATTGGGTACGATCATAAAGTTCGGTAAAAACATAAATATCATCCTCTGGCACTAAAATATCGTCAAGATCTTTTCCAAAAGGTTCGATCGTTGGAAATATTACATAACCATTTCTTGAATCTATGGTAATTCCTTCAACATAATCAAAAAAGCCATCTCCTTCAGGCATTACATTATTGTTTTGATCTAACCTGTCTAAACGCATTAAATTCAATAGAGTTTTTTCATTCACCCCTGGTGTTTGAGCATTTTGTAAAATGTTTAATGGTTTACCAGTACTGTCATCATTATATAGTAATTCCAGTCTAAAACCTTCTCTTTGTAATTGGAATGCACCCGGAATTTCATAAACATTTTTAAGCATTAGATCCCACATTGGAATACTTGCATTGATAATTTCACTACGCAACATTTTAACAACAAGGTTGTCTGGAGCAATTACACCATCATCGGTTAATTCACCAACTTTATAAACATCTGTTCCATCAGTATATTCATAGGCAATTGCCAAAACATCACTTTCTGCAAGTCTTCTTTTTAAAGTGATGAATCCAAGTTGTGCATTCATTGTAAAATCAACTCCCTGAACCAGTTTTATGGCGTTTTCTAAAATAGTGTAATCCCTTCCTTGCGCCATGCTATATGGTGATAAGGCCTGACCTACGCTGGATATTTTACGAATTGACCCATTAAGAGTAAGTAGATCCTTTAAGTTATTTGCTTCATTAGACGGGTCCTGAGTACCAGGAATTGGATTGACATTTGCAGGTCCTATATTTACTGGGTTATTTTCACCTAAATCAGCTAAAGCCACAATATTTCTGGTTCCTATGGTAGTTGCATTTCTGTTGGTTACCCAGATTTCAATACGTGTAATATTAATGGAACTATTTATAAGCGGAAAATTGATAAGAGCAGAATTATATTGATCTCTAAAATTATGTGCTACAAAAAAGTGACGGTTGGTATCGTAGTTACTTACTTTAAAATCAAATTCATTGATGACTGAGCCTCCTTGAGCTGAAACAGATTGAACCTGAGATCGTTGCTGTGAAAATATAGCAGTTACCATTGTATTGCCAAATTGCAATTCGGTTTTGGCTCCAAAAAGGTTTTGAGCACCTGTTACCAAAGAATTTCTGATAGGCATAGAAACATTTCCTACTTCAATTTTTCTAATAATATCATCTTCGGTTGGCGTATATTCCAATTTCACCATATTTTGGAAATTGAAAGTAGATTGTGTATCAAAATTTGCTGATATTCTCAGTCTGTCACCAATTTTGGCATTTAAACTGGCGCTGATCTCTTGGTCAAAATCAAAAGTAGTACTTTGTCTGTTTTGTTCAGACAATTGTGGATTTTCAACCTTTTGGTGAATTAATCCCATTTTGATAAGTATAGAACCTTGTGGATTAACCTCAATAGTATTTCCACCAAAAATACTTTCAAAAAAGTTAGAGTTTACATAGTATGTTGGTAACAGATTTTTTTGTGCATCAGCACTGTTTTTTGTCTTGCCATCAACTGCACTTATTTTTTCCTTTGAATATTCTAGCATATCCCTTTGAAGACGGTATTCCTTATACTCTTTGGCCGTCATGTAAGTAGGGTGCTTTAAATAATAATCACCAATTTTTTCGTAAAATATATAAGTACCACTTTGCGGATCATAAATAACCTCAGATTCAGATTTAATATTTAAAAAAAGATTTCCTTTTTGTGAATTTTTAAAAGAGTAGGGTAAAGGAGAAATAGTATCTTTTATTTCGGAAATAGTTGATTTGCTATTGTTTAGTTGATTATTAGTAGTTGATTTTTGAGCAAAAATTACACTTGCACTAAATAAAAGCACAATAAATATAAAGGCGAGATTATATTTAAACTGATTTTTTTTTATCAAATTTTTACAAGTTTTTAAGTGCTTTTTTGATTAAGCCTTCCAAACTAATATCGGGAGAATCCTGTAAAATAACTTGTATTGCTGATTCCACTTTTTTTCTCGAAAATCCTAGCACTTCTAATGCTGATAACGCTTCGTTTTTTATTGTATTGTTTGTAACTGCAATACCTTCTGATAATTCATAGGTTTTTAAGATCTTATCTTTGAGGTCAACAATTACTCTTTGGGCAGTTTTGATTCCAATTCCTTTTACTGATTTTATTTTTTCAACATCTCCAGAAGCTATCGCCTGTTGAATTTCTTCAGAATCCATTGAAGATAACATAGTAATTGCTATACTTGGTCCAACTCCGGAAACGGATATTAAAAATTTGAAGATCTCCCTTTCTGTTTTGTCTGCAAAACCAAAAAGAATATGAGCATCATCTCTAATGTTCAAGTAGGTATACAGTTTTACACTTTCATTATCCGGTATTTTGGAAAATGTTTGCAGTGAAATAGGTAAATAATAGCCTAATCCATTACATTCAACAACAACATTTGATGGATTCTTCTCAATTAGTTTGCCTGAAATATGTGTAATCATTTGATTTAGTTGATAAAGTTCGCCAAATGTAATGATAAATTGTAAAAAAAACACGAATTTTAACCTATCATATTCTAAGAATAAAATAGATTAAAATCCGTTTAAAATTTGAAGTATATACTAAATTATATAGGTAAATTTTTTGATTTCCATTGTGCATCCACAACGGCAACACTTACCATATTGACAATTTCATCAACACTGGCTCCTAATTGAATTAAATGTACGGGTTTGTTTAATCCCATAATCAAAGGACCAATAGATTCCGCCTTGTTTAATTCCTTTAAGAGTTTATAGCTAATATTTGCAGATTCTAAATTTGGATAAATTAAGCCATTTACTTTTTTGCCTTCTAATTTTGAAAAAGGAAATTTTTCTGATCTCATTTTGGAATTCAAAGCAAAATCAACTTGCAATTCTCCATCAATTGTAATTTCCGGTGAATTTTTATGTAAATAAGCAATAGCTTTTGCGATTTTTTCACTTGACTCCGATTTTGCTGAACCAAAATTAGAATATGAAATCATGGCAATATTAGGTGTTAATCCAAACATTTTCATTGTATTATGAGTCATCTTTGCAATTTCTGCCATTTCCATACTATCCGGATTTATATTCAAAGCCGTATCTGATAAAAATAAAGGTCCCCTGGAAGTTAACATGATATTGGTTGCAGAAACTCTATTGATTCCTTCCATTTTTCCAATCAATTCAATAATTGGTTTTGCAACAGTTGGATAGCTTTTGGTATATCCCGTAACTAATGCTTCAGCACCATAACAATTTTCGTTAACCATCATGGCTGCAAAATAATCACGATTATGCATTAACTTATGGGAGGTAAGTAAATTTAAACCATTACGTTGTTGTTTTTTCCAATAAATTTTTGCAAACCTGTTTCTTCTTTCCTCTTCTGATTTTGAAGTAGGATCAACAATTTGAATTTTAGCATCAAATTGAATTTCTTTCATCAATTTGGTAATTTCTTTCTTGTTTCCCAATAATATTGGAATTGCAACTCCTTCTTCATGAACAATTTGCGCTGCTTTTAAGACATTTAAGTGGTCTGCTTCTGCAAAAATTACCTTTTTGGGATTTGATTTCGCACGGGTAGTGATGGTTCGTAATAATTTATTACCAGAGCCCAAGCGCTCTTCCAATTCTTCCTTATATGCATCCCAGTCTTTAATCGGTTTTTTTGCCACACCAGATTCCATTGCAGCTTTTGCAACTGCCGGTGGAATTGTAGCAATCAAACGCATATCAAATGGTTTTGGAATGATATATTCTTTACCAAAATGGATATTTTTTTCATGATAAGCAATATTCACTTGCTCAGGTACAATTTCTTTTGCAAGATCTGCTAAGGCATGAACAGCTGCCATCTTCATTTCTTCATTTATTTTAGTAGCTCTTACATCTAAAGCACCTCTAAAAATAAAAGGAAAACCTAACACATTGTTTACCTGATTTGGGAAATCAGATCTGCCCGTAGCCATGATAATATCATTTCTTGTTTTTACAGCCAGATCGTAATCAATTTCTGCGGTAGGATTTGCCATTGCAAAAACAATAGGATCTTTTGCCATGGTTAACAACATTTCCGGACTCACAATATTACCTTTGGAGAGACCAATAAACACATCAGAATCTACCATAGCCTCTTGAAGGGTATGGATATCACGATCTGTTGCAAATTCTGCTTTTTGAGAAGATAAATTATCTATATCTTTTCTGATAACACCTTTGCTATCACACATGATAATATTTTCACTTTTCACACCTATTTTTTTGTACAACCTTGTACATGAAATTGCAGCAGCTCCAGCTCCACTTACAACAAGTTTTACTTCTGCAGGATCTTTTTTAACGAGTTCTAAAGCATTTTTTAATGCAGCTGTAGAAATAATTGCTGTACCATGTTGGTCATCATGCATAACAGGAATATCCAGTTCTTCCTTTAATCTTCTTTCTATTTCAAAGGCTTCCGGAGCTTTAATATCTTCTAAATTAATTCCACCAAAAGTTGGAGCAATAGCTTTAACAGTCGCAATGAACTTATCAATATCTTTTTCGTCAACTTCAATATCGAATACATCAATATCAGCAAAGATTTTAAATAATAAACCTTTACCCTCCATAACTGGCTTTGAGGCATCTGGTCCAATGTCTCCCAAACCTAATACAGCTGTTCCGTTTGAAATAACAGCTACTAAATTACCTTTTGAAGTATATTTATAACTGTTTTCAAGATTTTTTTCAATTTCTAAGCAAGGATCAGCTACACCTGGGGTATAAGCCAAACCCAAATCACGTTGGGTTGCATGTTTTTTTGTTGGTACAACCTGAATTTTACCTGGAGTTGGAAATTCGTGATAATCTAATGCGTCTTTTTTGTTTATTTTTTTATTCATTCTAAATAGATTAAAAATGCTATGCAAAATTAGTTGTTTAATCATGAAGAAAGCCAACAAATGTCAGTTTCTAAGGAAACAAATGTTACGTTTTAGACCAGTTAATTTGGTTCGTTTTACGGCAGATTTCTTGAAGATTCTTTTAAAGATATCATCAGTGATCTCCTCCCAGTCAGATGTTGTCATTTCTAATAGATCTGGGTGCGGTTCAAATTTCGGTTCGTTATGTGGTGTTGAGAATCGATTCCACGGGCAAACATTCTGGCAAATATCACAACCGAAAATCCAGTTATCAAATTTTCCTTTCATGGATGATGGAATTTCATTTTTCAATTCGATTGTTAAGTAGGATATACATTTACTTCCATCAATGGTATTATTTGGTAAGATTGCTTCTGTTGGACAGGCATCAACACATTTCGTGCAATTACCACAATGATCCGTTTTAAATGCATTGTCATAAACCAGTTCAAGATCCAGAATTATTTCTGCTAAAAAGGAGAAAGAACCTTTTTGTTTTGTAATTAGCAAGGAGTGCTTACCAATCCAGCCCAATCCGCTTTTTTTTGCCCATGCCCGTTCTAAAACTGGTGCAGAATCAGTGAAAACCCGGGCATCTACTTCACCTATATTTGTAGTAATAAAATTTAAAAGTTCATAAAGTTTTTCTTTTATAATATGATGGTAGTCTTCACCATAAGCATATTTTGAAATTTTATATGTATGGTCATTCTGTTTTTTTTTAGGGAAGTAATTATACTGTAGACTAATAACCGATTTTGCTCCGGGAACCAAAAGTGTTGGATCTAACCTTTTATCAAAATGATTTTCCATATAGCTCATTTCTCCATGAAAACCATTGTGCAACCATTTTTCTAATCTTGGAGCTTCTTCTTCTAAAAATTCAGCTTTGGCAATTCCACAGGAAAAAAAACCGAGGCGATTGGCTTCGGTTTTGATTAATGAGGTATGTTTTTCTTTATTATTCAGGCTTTATAATTTTTCCAAAAACCATTTTATATTGCTGCAATTGTCACAAACATAACAATTGGCCGATTTATTAGCCCAATCAATATTCATCATGCTGAAGGCTTTAGTATTTAACTGCGCTTCGCGATGAATAAATTTATCATGTTCGCAAATATCACATTTTAATTTTTTACCTTTTACAAATATTTGTTTTGCTGATTTTTCTTTAAAAAAGAAACCCATTGTTGTGCTTTTTAAGAATTAGAGAGGTTAAAACAATCCTCCTTGAACACTTCCTTTTATTTTACCCAAATGTTTATAAGCCAATTCAGTTACTTCTCTTCCTCTTGGAGTTCGCATAATAAAACCTTCTTGAATCAAAAAAGGTTCATAAACCTCTTCAATTGTTTCTACATTTTCTCCAACGGCAGTTGCAATAGTAGTTATACCTACCGGTCCACCTTTAAATTTATCAATAATAGTTATCAATATTTTGTTGTCCATTTCATCCAAACCATGGGTGTCAACACTTAGTGCATTTAGTGCAAATTCGGCAATTTTGATATCGATGTTTCCATTTCCTTTTATTTGTGCAAAATCACGAACTCTTCTTAATAAGGCATTAGCAATACGAGGAGTTCCTCTACTTCGGCCAGCAATTTCAATAGCAGCTTCCATATTAATAGGAGTGTTTAAAATACCTGCGCTTCTTTGAACAATATGTGTAAGTAATTCGGTATTGTAATATTGTAACCTACTGCTAATTCCAAATCGAGCTCGCATTGGTGCTGTTAATAAACCCGATCGGGTAGTGGCGCCTATTAAAGTAAAAGGTTCTAAATTAATTTGAACAGTACGAGCGTTTGGCCCGGACTCGATCATGATATCAATTTTATAATCTTCCATTGCAGAATACAAATATTCTTCAATAACCGGACTCAATCGATGAATTTCATCAATA
>JADGEA010000507.1 GCA_016744615.1 Flavobacteriaceae bacterium | reverse complement strand
CAACTTAAGTTGCTACGTTTTTTTTTGCTTTTAAAGTGAGTTAACCTGTTTAGGCATACCCCATTGATCCGCTTTTAAAATTCCACGTTCAATCATGCCACCAATGCCTTGCATGCCACCTGTATGTAATAAAACGATGCGCTCTCCCTTTGAGAAGTAACCCTGTTCAAGCAAATCAAGAAAAGCTAAGATCATTTTTCCTGAATAAACGGGTTCAAAATTAACGCCTGTAACATGGTTGAATTCAAGTATGCGGTTTGCATCAAATTGACTAAATTTGGCATAACCACCCCGATGAAACTCGGTAAGTAGTGCCCAATTGTTATGGTGTTTTGCCGTGTTAGACAGTAGTTTATGTATATCATTTACTAAGTATTCAGCTTCTTTTAATACGGCAATGCCTAAAATTTTATGTAGACTGCCTTTTGATTGGTAATCTCCCGCGATAAGCCCTGCTAAAGTGCCACCACTGCCTGTAGGGGCTATTAATGTATCAAAGGTAGTTTGTTGGTTTAATTCTTTTATTATTTCTGCAACACCCGTAATAGCGAATGCATTGCTGCCACCTTCAGGCACAATAAAGTAAGTGGGAAATTTTTGTTGTAATTGCAGTAAATAATCTGTGTCATGCCTACGGCGATAGGTTTTTCTATCAACAAAATGTAATATCATCCCCCAGTGCCTAGCCCACGATAAGGTAAAGTTATTGGCATAATCTTCTTCGCCACGAATAATGCCAACACAAGGGATTTTCTGCTGATAACAAGCAAATGCTAATGCATGAATATGATTAGAATAGCTACCACCAAAGCTGAGCACACCGTTACTGTTTTTATTTTGTAAAATATGCGCTAAATTATATTTAAGTTTACGCCACTTATTTCCTGAAATAATGGGATGAATAATATCATCACGCTTTACTTGAACTCGCACGTTATGCTGAGTAAATAATGGGTGATGTAGTGGCTGAAGTTCAGATAAAATAGTCATTGCAGGTAAATTGTATTTTTAGAAAAGTTAATAAATCAGCAAAAAACCTTGCAGGCATAGGCTAATAAAGGATAATGTTAGAAGTACTTCTTTTAAATACTTTTTTTAGTATATTGTTTTTATACTAAAATTCAAAATAATATAGCACTGATACATGTCTTTATTAACACAGGTAAATAATATTTTTTCAAAAAAACAATCTGAGCAAGTGGTTGGGATTTCTCTGCAGCAAGAATCAATAACATTATG
>JADGEA010000045.1 GCA_016744615.1 Flavobacteriaceae bacterium | reverse complement strand
TTTTATTTATCTGATTATCAATATAATATACGAATAATTAATAATAAAACAACTTAAATTCAAAGAAATTAACTTAAAAAAAGTGTGCGTTTGCCCTGACATGTGGTATAAGATATTATTTGTTTTCAGTAGATATCCACAATTAGACTAGAGATGATAAAACGCCCAATTTCAATCTAACATAAATCGAGGTAATAAATTTTAAACAGGTAACTATCTATTGATCTGTATTATTTTTATTTACGATATCTGCTAAAACATCATATGCATGGTTAATTGCCATAGCGATAGAACCTCCTTTTTCATAAATGATATCTCCGGCTAAATACAAACCTTTAACACTTGTTTCGTAATTTTCTGAATATAGAGGTCTTTTATTTTCATCCATTTCAATGTTAGATCTGGTTAGAAAATCTACGGGTGTTGTTCCTCCTATTGCATATATTGTACGGTCATAAATTGTATCATAACCATTTTTGTAATGTACCTTTACACCTTTTTCTTCAGCTTTTTCAATATACTCAATGTCAACACCATAGCGCACTCGTAATCGCTCTTCCTGATCATAGCGAACAATCATTTCCTCATTTATTTCGTTAGCATCAACAAATCGATCTTCTCTGATAGATAAGGTGACATTATTTTCAGTTGTTAATTGACAGGCATATTCAACACCAGAATCACCACCTCCCACAACTAATATTTTTTCATTTCCACGGCAGTCATAGGCGTTGTGATTAATAATTTTTCTTATTGAATTGGGAATTTTATAAGATGGTTTGTTGGGTCTTCCCATGCGACCGATACTTATGATTACATTTTTTGCATAGAAAGCATCATTTGGAGTTACAACTTTAAAAATATCATTCTCTTTTAACACCCTCTCCACTTCTGTATTGTACAAAGTATTTATAACTTCATTATCAATAATTTCTTCGAAATAATCTAATGTACTTTCTTTTGTTCCGTCAAAAAACGCAACATTTCCTTTTAAATCAATTTCCTGTTTTCTATATACTTTATCAACTCTTTTAGAGTCTTTATAATACATTCTTATGGTTTGGGAATGGTTGTCTCCTTTTTCTATGAGTAATATGTTTTTTAATTTAAATATATAAGCTTCTACTGCCGAAGCAATACCTCCTGGTCCGCCTCCCACTATGATTAAATCATATGTCATACAATACTTGGTTTTTATTCATTAAGAATGCAAATTTAAAATTTTCTTTTTAAATTTTGATGATTTTGGAGAGTATTTCGTTAATAAACGCCTATTATTCAATGGTATTTTATTTGCTTAAAGTTGAAACAGGTTCTTAAGCAAGAATAGAATTTTATAAATCTCTCTTCTTTAAAACATAATAGGAGAAGTAAATAAAAATAAAAGTCCACATCAAAACAATTAAAATTTGATACCAATGTACTTCGTAATCAAATTTAAAATTTTCACCAACCTGATTAGCAATACTTTGCACCGCATTTAAACGTGAAAAAGGTTCTTTAATTAAATTAGTTATTGATTCTAAAGGAAGGAATTGCATAAATTCATTTACCTTGTCAGAAACATGATCAGCATCTTTAAATTTCCAATATAAAAACCCCTTAAAAAAACTCTCGGCAAAAAACCAAACCAAAATGGCTCCAACTGCAAAAGCCGATCGTTTAATTAATATTCCCATAAGGAGACCTAAAGAAAAAAAGGCAATTAGTTTAATGAAAAAAGCAAAAAGGTATTCCAGATCAGAAAAAATAATTGGGATTTCGTTATAATCAGAATAGATTAGTCCAAGTATCATGGAAACCACAAAAACAAAAATTGTAGATATAAGTGCAAATATAATAACCGTATAAAATTTGCTTAAAATAAATTCTTTTTTACTTAAACCATCGATAAGATTTTGTTTTAATGTTTTGTTACTGTATTCATTAGCCATCATGGAGACGATAACAAGAAGCAGGAAAAATTTAAAGGTAGAAGCAATATAAGTGTTAAAATGCCATATATATGGGAAATTAAAAATTCCTTGTTCGGCTAGATGAAATTTCACCGGACCAACATCAAATTTTATAGCTGCTATAAATGCGATGGAAGTGAGCAATGCAAAATATATAATTGATAATACTTTACTGGCTCTATTGTGTTTTAATTTGTAAAATTCTATTTGAAGTAATCTAAACATCTTTGGTTAATTTTTGTTGTTGGTTAGATTTAAAAATTTTTGCTCTAAAGTTGGTTTGCGTTTTACCAAATGAGAAAGAATAATATTTTTTTTCATCAAAAAAACATTTAATTCAGCAGATGAAATATCCTTGTTCAGTTTGAGGTAGATCAATTCGTTTTCTTCTTTAACAGATTCAATACCATCATAATTTTTAAGAACTGAGAAAAGTTCATTTTTTAGTGATGTTGTATTTAACTCTATCAAGCCAAATGAAGCACTCATTTCATCAACTCTACCAGAATACAGTTTTATTCCATTTCTAATAACAATAACATGCGTACAAACTTTTTCAACTTCATCTAAAAGATGAGAGGCAAGAAGAATGGTAGTTCCTTTGGTAGCAATATCTTTGATAATACTTCTTATTTCATGAATTCCTTGAGGGTCCAAACCATTTGTGGGTTCATCTAAAATTAAGATTTCAGGATTGTTTAGCAAAGCAGAAGCAATTGCCAAGCGTTGCTTCATACCTAAAGAAAATGTTTTAAACTTGCTATCACGTCTGTCAAAAAGATGGACTTGTTTTAGTTTTTCTTCTATAATACCTTCTGAAATATTTTTTATTTTACAAACCAGTTTTAAATTCTGAAAGGCTGTCATGTATGGATAAAAATTGGGTCTTTCAATGATTGCACCAACTTTTTTTAAAGCATTGTGTGTTGTTAATGCTCCACCAAACCAGCTAAAGGATCCGGAGGTTTTATTTACAACATTTAAAATGATGCCAAGTGTAGTTGATTTTCCACTTCCATTCGGGCCTAAAATTCCGTAAACATTTCCTTTTTGAATATCAAAAGAAAGATTGTTTACCGCATGAATTTTGCCAAACTTTTTATTCAGGTTTTTTATTGATAAGATTGTTTCCAATTTTTTTTGAATTTATTCAAATATTAGACGAGTAAATATAGATATTGTTACGAACAGATGGCATATTTTAGGAGGACGATTTAAAGTTTAGTATATTCGTTTGCCAAAAAAAAGAATTTAGGATTGCATATTATGGATGAAAAATTAATATCAAGAAAGAAACCAACCTACCCAATAAATGATGAATTGTTTGATTATCTGACTATGTATAATAGGAATATTAAAATTCCTATTTTTTACGATGATCTATTGCGTTTTTCAGGTTCCATAACAGTTTATGATAAATATGACAATGATACATTATGGATTAGGGTATATTATCCTGAATTTGAGCAAAAAGAGATAGATCTGAGTTTAAAACAAATGTATAATATTTTGCATGGTGATGGTACAGAAGAAGAGCTGGACTATTTGATGGTAGATGAAATTGACTATTGTACATTTGGTAATTCAAAGCCTTTTCGGATTAAAATACGAAATATTCTGAATGATAATTATGCCTATATTTATGTTAAAAAAGCTGATGCATCACGTGTTTATGGATTAGAGTTTGAAGATATTTTATCGCCTAACAGAATACATTTTTTAATTTATAAGGATACTTTGATAGAAGAGCATGTGATGGGAATTCCTGGTGATATGTTTATGGATGAAAATTTAGAGAAGATGCCTAAAGTTGAAAAACAAAGATTATCAAAAGAGTTTGTGAAATTTAATGAGAGATCAACTTTGCGATTACTAGGTGATATGCGTGCTTATAATTATGTTATTGTTCCAACACATGATTTTGATCAGGTGCAATACAGAATCAGAGCTATGGATTTTGATCAGCAAAGTTATGAGGGGAAACTAAAAGTTTATCGTCCTCAGTTTTTTAGTGACAATTTGGCTTTCGTGAAAATGGTTCAGGAAAATTTAGGCGAACATTCTATTGAACAGTATAAAAAAGAAGAAAGGTCTGCTTTGGCAAAAAGGTTAAGGAGTTCGCATAATAGGATTAATAATTTACTTAAGTGTATGAAAAATGATCATATTTCAACACCAGAAAACATTAAGCAGCTAAAATCAGAGCTTGTTGAATATACCCATGATAAGAATTTTAAAAATTGTAAAAATATGGGTGAAATTATTCAGGTAATTTTTGATTTTGTAGTAAGAAATTTTGAAGGTGTAAATGCTTATATTTTAAAATAAAATAAATTATTTTTGTGTAATGAATGAATCTCAACTTTTAGAAATAGTTACGAATTACTTTAAGGGAAAAATATTTGATAATCACAAAATCAGTTCTTTAACTAGACATTCTAAGCTTAAGTCATACAAGATAAACCCTATTATTGTAAAGTATTTATCAAAAATTTTGGAGAATGATTATTCTCCTATCGGAATTGCAAAAGCTTTATATCTTCCCAGAATATTAGGAACATCAATTAATACCTCCTTTGGTACAAGAATTCAAAATATGTTTGTTGAATTGAATTTAGCTCAAGGATCTTTAATTAAAGGGATGGATATTGAATTTATTGATAAAAAGGATAACCGTAAAAAATGGTGTCAATTAAAATCTGGTCCAAATACCATTAACTCAGAAGATGTTAGTCCTTTACTAAATAAATTCACTAGGGTTACAAATTTGGCAAGAACTAACTCAATCAATTTGAATAATTCAGATTTAATTCTTGGTGTTCTTTACGGTGAGGAATCACAATTAAGTCAACATTATAAAAAAATTGATAAACAATTTCCTGTTATTATTGGTGAAGAGTTTTGGTATAGAATAACAGGGCATTCAGACTTTTACAGTAAATTAGTTTCAAATTTAGACATAATGATACTAAATCTGGATACAGAGGATTTTGTAAGAAAAGGCTATATGGCTTTGGCTAAAGAAATAGAAACTTCGGATTTGTTCAATTTCAAATAGTATTCATTCAAAAATCTAACAATAGAGTAACCAATTTCTTTCCCTAAATTACAAGGAACAGCATTTCCTATTTGTTTGTATTGCTGAGAAACAGATCCTTCAAATTTCCAATCATCTGGAAATGTTTGTATTCTTGCATATTCTCTAATTGTAAAAGGTCTGGTTTCATCAGGGTGACATCTTTCTGTTTGTTTTTGAGCTGGACTACATGTAAGAGTTAAACTAGGTTCATCCCATCCAATTCTTCTTGCAATTCCTGTTTTGCCACCACCCAAATAAAAACTTTTCCCCATATATTCTTTTTGTAAATCTATAGGTAAATTCCTCCAATATCCTTTTGGTGGTACTAAATCTAATATTTCTTTTTTATAATCTGGATATTTTGAACCACTTGATTTTGGGACATCACAATTATATAATAAACCTTTTTTTAGAGCATCGGATAAATTATAAATAGTTGAATGTTTTTTAGGATATTCATATTCTGTTTCTATATCTTTTCTAATACCAACTAAAATAACTCTTTCTCTTTTTTGAGGAACCTTATAGTTTATTGCTTTTAATACTTGGACAGGAACAACGTTATATCCAATTTCATCTAAAATTGACATCATGCCTTCTATTGTTTTTCCTTTTTCATGTGAAAGCAATCCTTTAACATTTTCACCAATACATATTGGTGGATTTACCTCTTTTACAACTCTTGCAAATTCATAAAACAGCGTTCCTCTAGCGTCTTTTAAACCTAATTTTTTTCCAGCATAACTAAAAGCCTGACAAGGAAATCCACCTGTAACAACATCTACTTTATTTTTATATTTGTTAAAATCAAATGACTTAATATCTCCTTCTAAGACATTCCATTTTGGTCTATTTTTTCTTAAAGTTTTACAAGCCCATTTGTCAATTTCATTTAATGCGATACAGTTTAGACCAGCTTTTTCTAGTCCAATTGCTAAACCTCCTGCTCCAGCAAAAAGTTCTAAAATATTGTATTCATTATATGGTTTTACAAAATTATTGACTAGGTCATCTATATTATTAGATAGAATATCTTTGAATAAATTTAATTGCTCTTTTTTATATATTCTATAATTACTAATAGGTTCTCTTAGAGCAGGAAGTTTTCCTTCTCTATCCCACCTTCTAAGAGTTTCTTTGCTTTTTCCCAAGGCTTCGGCAGCTTCAGCGAGGGAATAATAATTTTTAGTAACCATATTACACAACCTTACACATTGGTTACAAAAATATAATAAATAAATAAGAATAAAAAATCTTGAAAAGAAAAGTTTAGGGCTAATCCATATACGCATCAAAATCAAACTCATCCATCTCATCATCTTCCTCCTTATCAAATTCATCTATGGATAGATCTTCACTTTCAAATTGAATATCTGGCGCAGTTTTCGGAATAGTACCTAAAGCAAATAGAACATCTGTTAAAATGGGTTCTTGTTGTCTAAAATGCTCATCAATAACTTCTACATAAAATGACCACATATTTAAAAAGTCATAGATATAGATTAGCTTGTCATTTTTATTTTTCAGTATATTTTCGACAGTAATATCCTGCATTTGGGTTTTAGAATCAAGCCCTTCACTCATGTCAAATAAGGGGAATTCTTCTCCTTGACTCCAGTCATCATCAGACCGGTAAAAGGAAGCCATTTCACTTCCTGAAAAATCAAAGGCTTTATTGATCGTATTGTGAAGTTCTTCTAAAGTTGCTGATTTTTGAATAATGATATCTCTAATCACATCCTCATCTGCATTAAGAATAATACGAATTTTATATGTCATAAGCCTTCTATTGATTTTTTTGCAAAAATAATACTTTCATTTAAATGTGTTACTTTTACTTTGTTAATTAACTATTAAAATGACGGATAAAGAAAAATTAGAAAAATTAAATTCCATGACAAAGAATACGCTCATGGAAACCTTAAATATTCAATATATAGAAATTGGCTCAGATTATTTAGTAGCTACGATGCCAGTGAATGAAAGAGTACATCAGCCAATGGGTTTGTTGCATGGTGGTGCAAGTGTTGCTTTGGCAGAAAGTGTTGGTAGTCCGGCTTCTCTTCTTTTTGTGGATCCTGAAAAATATGAAATAAGAGGAATTGAGATATCTGCAAATCATTTAAGAACCAAAAGAAATGGGGTTGTTACCGCTACAGCTAAAATTATCCATAAGGGAACTATGACCCATTTGTGGGAAATTAGAATTACTGATGAGAAAGGGAATCTTGTTTCCTTGTGTAAACTTACCAATATTGTTATTCCAAGGAGATAGTATTCAATGTCAAAAAAAAGAAATTGGAAAAGAATTGTTTTAAGAATAGCTGCTATTTTGTTAGCAATTGTTTTTATAGTGATAGCCATTTTTGTTTATCGTTTTACCATACCTAAAACAGATGCTAGTATTCACAAAAAATTTGAGGATGAGATTTATAAACCCTATATTTCAAGAATTCAATATAAAGATTATTTGGTAAGAGTTTTTTCTATGCAAAAAGCTATAGATACTACTTTGCCAATATTGATATTTGTGCATGGTTCACCGGGTTCAGGAATGGATTTTAAAAGGTATTTAGCAGATAGTGAATTAAATATAAATTCTAATTTAATTACTTATGACAGAGTGGGATATAGCACAAATGAAACGGAAGAGGTATTGAGTGATTTAGAACAAGAATTAGAGGTTTTGCGACAGGTAATTCCTGTAAAAGATATAGCGAAAGTTATTTTAATTGGATATTCTTATGGAGGGACTATTGTTGCGGCTACACCTGAAAATTTTAGATCAAAAATTCTTTTGGCACCAGCAATAAAAGGAGAGTTTGAACCAAGGTTTTGGCTTATGAATTTGTTTAATTGGGAAATCACAAAATCTTTTATGCCTCATCTTTTTAATAATGCAGCAAAAGAGAAAAGATATCATTTAACGGAGCTTTCTGCTTATGAAAATAAGTGGGCAAATAGTTCTGCACAAGTTAAATCCATTCATGGCGATAAGGACAGGATCGTACCTTATCAGAATTCTCTTTATTTAAGGAGTAAATTTGATAAAGATCAATTTGAATTAATTACAATTCCGGGTGGAAATCATGGTTTGTTGTGGAATCAGTTTGATTTGATCAAAAGAGAAATAATAAAAGACATCAATGAATAATCAAATTGTTTTTAGATCAATACTTGATAAAATAGATCAATTGCTGGAATCAGGAACACCATTCGTATCCTACAGAAAACCATTGGATAATTCTGTGACTCTAATGATCCAGCAAAATAATTTGCTCTATTCTTTAAAAAACTACAAACAAAAAGGTTTTGTTTTTGCTCCTTTTGATGATCAGGAGAAAGCAATACTATTTCCTCTTGAAAAATGTAAAATTTCTTCTGCTTCAATTTCTTATTTGCAAAATAATTTGACAATTGAAAAAACAGAAAATAAAATTTTGAATTTAGATAAAAAAGCCAAAAAGAGTCACGTTAAGCTAGTTAATAAAGGAATTGGTTTTCTAAAAAAAGAAAAAGTTAGAAAAGTAGTTTTGTCAAGAAAAGAAACCATTCCAATTGGTCAAATTTTGAAAAGTGAAATTTTTGATCGATTGATACAGTGTTATCCACAGGCTTTTGTCTCTATATATTTTCATCCAAAGGTAGGATTATGGATTGGGGCAACTCCTGAAACGTTAATAAGCATAAAGGAAAATGGTTTTAAAACTATGGCTTTAGCCGGATCGCAAAATAATGAAGGAAAAGAAAAGGTAAAGTGGGGAGAAAAAGAAATAGAAGAACAACAAATTGTAACAGATTTTATTGTAAAACAATTGAAAGATTTTAATCTGGAAGTTTCAAAACCTTTCACTAAAAAAGCTGGAAATTTACTGCATATTTGTACTGAAATTAATGGAAAATTAAGCTCTAATGATCAAATAGAAATACTGATCCGTAAATTACACCCAACACCTGCAGTTTGTGGTTTCCCAAAAGAAAAAGCTAAATTATTTATTTTAAAGAATGAAAATTATAAACGTTTGTTTTACGCTGGGTTTTTGGGAGAATTAAATATTAAAAATGAAAGTGATCTTTATGTAAATTTACGTTGCATGCAAATAGTTGGTCAAAATTCGAGCTTATATATTGGTGGAGGAATTACAAAAGATAGCGACCCTGAAAATGAATGGGAAGAAACTGTTTCCAAAAGTGAAGTGATGAAAAGAGTTTTATTTTAAGCACTTTGATAAAAATATTTAAATTGAGGTAAATATGTGGATTTCATTTCTATTTTTGTAATGAATTATAAACTTATCTAATGCCACAATATCCCAAACAGGAACTTGCACAATTAGTTTTACAGCAATGTGTTGTAAATGAAATTGAAAATGTGGTGATTTCACCTGGTTCACGCAACGCACCTCTTACCATTGGATTTGTTAATCACTCTAAAATTAAGGCATTAAGCATTGTTGACGAACGAAGTGCAGCTTTTTTTGCTTTGGGTATGGCGCAGCAATTACAAAAACCGGTTGCTTTATTATGTAGTTCGGGTTCTGCTTTATTGAATTATTATCCCGCTGTTGCGGAAGCATTTTATAGTAATATTCCATTGGTGGTAATTTCGGCTGATAGGCCTAAACATTTGATTGATATTGGTGATGGGCAAACCATCCGGCAGGAGAATGTATTTGCAAATCATATTTTATACAATGCAAATTTAGAGGAGAAAAAGACTGAATCCTCTGATTTTGGTGATAATGAAATAAAATTAGAGAAGGCTTTGCAGATAGCAAAAGAAAAAAAAGGTCCGGTACATATTAATGTGCCATTTGATGAGCCTTTATATGATGTTACAAATGAACTTTCCGTTAAGGTTAAAGAAGTGGAGCAACCTATAAAAGATAGTCTTTTGGATGAAATACCGCTTGAAGTTGATGCATTACAAAAATTTGCCGATTTATGGAATACGTCAACAAAGAAAATGGTACTGTTGGGAAGCTATCTTCCTGATAAGATGATCCAAACACAGTTGAGCCATATTGTTAAAGATCCGTCTGTATTGGTTTTGACAGAAACAACTTCCAATGTGTATCATGATAGATTTATTAATAGTATTGATCAGTTGATTATTCCTTTGAATGAGGAAGGATTAAAAGACCTGCAACCCGATATTTTAGTCACTTTTGGAGGAATGGTTGTATCCAAGAAAATCAAACAATTTCTTAGAAAACTAAAACCCGACCATCACTGGCATATTGATAAATTTAATGCTCCTGATACGTACCATTGCTTATCGAGACACTTTGAAGTTTCACCACAATTATTCTTTAGTCAGTTTTTCTTTTTAACAAAACAAAAGGATAGTGGATATCAAAAAAAGTGGATCGATATTAAAAATGAAAGATTAATCAAACATAATAATTTTTTAAGAACTGCTGAATTTTCAGACTTGCAAACATTTGAGGTGATCTTTAAAGCTTTGCCAGATCATGTTCATTTACAATTATCAAATAGTTCGGTTATTAGGTATTCACAGTTGTTTGATATTCCTTTATCAACTGAAGTGTTCTGTAATAGGGGCACAAGTGGTATTGATGGTAGTACATCAACTGCAATTGGGGCAGCTCTTGTGCAGGAAAGGCAAACAGTTTTTTTAACTGGTGATGTTAGTTTTCTTTATGATAGCAATGCATTGTGGAATAATTATCTTAAAAATGATCTTCGTATTATTTTGGTCAATAATTCTGGGGGAGGTATTTTTAGGTTTATTCCAGGACCAAAATCTACAAATGTATTGGAGTATTTTGAAACGCCACACCATTTGAATGCATCACATTTGTGTGAAATGCATACATTAGATTATTTTTCTGCTAAAAATAAAACGGAATTAATAAATGAACTAGTAACTTTTTATAAAACGTCTAGTAAGCCTAAATTATTAGAGGTTTTTACTCCTGCCAATGAAAATGCAAAAGTGCTAAAAAATTACTTTTTAAATTTAATTTAAAGCTATTGATTTTGAATGATTTATTTCTTAAATTTGAAATGTAAATTATAATAATCAAATAAAATAAAAAAATTATGAGCAAAAGAGACGAGCTAATTACAATGTATGTAAGTGAACTTAAAGAAAAATGTAATGTATCTGCAAATGTAGATTTATTAACTAAAGTAACCATTGGCTGTGGTCCTTCAATTTATAATAAAGACTCTTCAACGGTTTCGTGTACAGATAGTTCAGAATTAGATACTGTAAAAAATAATTATTTAATCAAAAAATTAGGATTAAAAGATGGTCCAGAATTGGATGCAGCTATTAAAAAAGTTTGTGAAAAATTAGGTTCTTCTAATAGAAATAAATACAGAGCGATGTTCTATTACTTGCTATGTGTAGAATTTGGTAAGGAATCTGTTTATTAAAAAAACAGTTTTTAAAAATTAAAAAATGCTCCAAGAAATTGGAGCATTTTTTTGTAGATATAAGTTTTAAATATGTAGATTTTTCTTAATCTCTTTTGAAATAGCGTCTTTATGAATCATAATCGAAATGGATTTTAATTGCATAAAAGCTTCAGAAACATAAATATACCCTCCGTTTGCCAAAGATGTTCCCCAAGAGTTTTTTACTTTGTAGTATTTATTGCCTTTTTGATCTTTCATAATACCTGTGATATGCATTAAATGATCATCCGTAGTGTTATAGTTTTCAAATTCCGCTTGACGGAAGGTAGAAGTAATAACCATTTCATCAACAATCTCAGTCATACCTTTTTTATTATCTTCTTTGTTTTTAGGAATAAATGCAACACCGTTTTTAGATGAAAATGTTGGTTCAGAAACATCAATATCTAGCTCAATTGTATAGCCATTTTTTAAAGCATTATCAATAACTTCCATGTATGTGTTAAGTGATAAGTTATAAAAACTACCGTAAGAAAAGTTATCAGGAATATCTAAAATAAATTTTGAATACTCAGGTTTATGCGTAAACGTAGTTAGTGTGATATAATCATTTGGATTTAACTTGGTCATTGCTAAAAAACTTTGCGGAGTGTAAGATTTTCCGTTGTATTCAAATTGATTTATGTAGACCCCAATATTTTCGTCTAAAATTGTTTTAGTAGGTGTTTCCCAATTGGTTATTGTAGAGTCTTCTTTAATAAACTTATCTAAAACTAATTTTAGTTCAGGAACTATTTTTGAGTGATTATAGCTCACTGCTTGTCCAAATAAACCCGTAAAAGCTGCTTCAGGTACTAATCCGTTTTTGTTTATGGCATTCATTACATCGTGTGCCAAGCCACCTTCACTAAATTGAGCTTTGCCTTGACGCATCACATAATTCCATGCTTTGTCATCATAAGTAGTTCTTACAGAATACATTTCTGAAATGTCAATTTTTTGACCAGATATTCTTTCAATTTCAGATTCAAGAAAAGAAGACGAAGAAAAACTCCAACAAGTACCAGTGTTTCCTTGACTTTTAACAGATGATGCTTCTATATCTGTTACTGGTGTAAATTCATATTTTTGAGCAGTTGCGAAATTGTAGCTTATAATTGCTAATGTAAATAAGATTATTTTTTTCATATTTTAATTTAATATATAATTATTGCAAACAAAAGTAGATTTTAAATTCTAATTTTTTAAGTTTCTCTTAAATAATTGCTAAAAGAAAAAAATAACTTGCAAATATGATAGTAATACTATTATCTTTGCGATTGATATTATTTTAAGTGAAAAATCTACAAATTCATATTGATGTAAGTTCAAAAACTTATTTAAAAGACCCAAACGCTTCTGAGCTTGGGCGTATGATAGTTTCAAATAGTATTGAACTAATTGATGAGTTGGGATTTGAAGCTTTTACATTTAAAAAGCTAGGAAATAAAATCGGTTCACCAGAAAGTTCAATTTATAGGTATTTTGAAAGTAAACACATGCTTTTAATTTATCTTACTTATTGGCATTGGAGTTTGATTGAATATAAATTAGTATTTGCTATTACCAATTTAAAATCGCCAAAAGAAAAACTGACCAAAGCTTTAGAGGTTTTAATAGAATCGGTAAAAGAAGATAGCTTGTTCTCTCATATAAATGAAATTGTTTTGAATAGAGTGATTATGAATGAAGGAGTAAAAACATATCATATTAAAGAGGTTGATGAGGAAAATGCGAAAGGATATTTTGAAATATATAAGCGAGTAGTTCATAGAGTTAGCGAAATGGTGTTAGAGGTCAGTCCAACTTTTGAATTTCCTCATATGCTAATATCTACAATAATCGAAGGTGCTATGCAGCAAAAGTATTATGCAGAGCATTTACCAGATTTAACTGATATAAAGCAAGATAGTCACGATACTATTTTGGAATTTTATAGTCAACTAGTATTTAAAACTATAAAATAATGAAAACACAAGGCTATAGAAATAGTGTCATTTCTTTTTTAAGGAGCTTAATTATTATGAGTCTTGTACTATCAGTTTTAATAAAACCAGTTTTTACTTTTATTTTGCAAATGGCAGATTTTAGTTTTGAACTTGTTGATGATTTTGAAAAGAATGAGTCAACAAGTAAAGAAGCTAAAAGTGAATTAGAACAAGAAGAACAATCTATTTTCTATATCTGTTTTCGTGAAGTAGAATTGAGTTCTAATCAAATTAAAAACTATAATAATAGTCAAATAAATATTTTGGATTTCAATGCTAATATTCATTTACCACCTCCTAAAATATAAAATATAATAATTTTTTTCTTTTTTTTATACCATTTTTTGGTGTGTAAAATGTGCTACAATGTTAAATAAAGTAGTGTAAATGAGAAAAGAGTTGATATAAATCAATTTTAAAAGTACCATTTTCAAATTAATAAAAACTTTAAATATTAAAATAATATTTAAAAATTATAAAACGTAAAAGAATGAAAAACCTATTTAATTTTAAACATTTCAAGGGTGATATGTTCGGTGGAATAACTGCTGGTATCGTTGCTCTGCCTTTGGCATTAGCCTTTGGTGTGAGTTCTGGTCTTGGTCCAAGTGCAGGTCTTTATGGAGCTATTTTTGTAAGTTTCTTTGCTGCACTTTTTGGTGGAACAAATACACAAATATCAGGGCCTACAGCACCTATGACAGCTGTAAGTATGGTAGTTATTGCAGGAATAGTTGCAGCCTTTGATGGCGATGTATCTAAAGCATTACCAGCAATATTAACCGTATTCTTATTGGCAGGTTTAATGCAAGTAGGTCTAGGGTTGATAGGTTTAGGAAAATATATTAAATACATACCTTATCCTGTTGTTTCTGGATTTATGACGGCAATTGGAGTCATTATTCTAGTTACACAAATATTGCCTTCTGTAGGTTATTATCCCAAAGAAGATATAAGTTTTGTGAATCAATTTAAACCACATGCTGAAGAAATTATCTTAAATAATATTTTAAAAGAAGAAGCAGGAGAAGGGATTTTGGTTTTAGAAAACTTTAAAGAAACTGTAAATAGAGCAGAGCATATTTCACAAGAACAAATATTAAAAGAATCTCAAACACTAGCAAGTAAAGAGGCTTCAGGAGTAATAGGAGCCATTAAAATATTGCCTAGAGCATTGAATAATACTAATTGGTTAGAGCTCTTATTAGCTTTAGGAACTATATTAATTATTTATGGTTTTAAACAAATAACTACTAAAGTGCCGAGTACTTTAGTAGCCCTTTTAGCCATGTCAGGAATTGCAATAGGTTTTAAATTAGATTATAGACCCATTGAAGAAATACCAAGTGGGTTGCCGATACCAAACCTAGATATTTTTACCAGTTTTGATTTAGGAAGCGTGACTCCGTATATTTTTACCGCATTAACACTCGCGCTTTTAGGTGCAATAGACTCTTTATTAACTTCTGTTGTTGCTGATAATATGACAAAAACAAAGCATAAACCCAATAAAGAACTTATAGGTCAGGGAATTGGAAATAGTATTGCTGCAATTTTTGGAGGTATACCTGGAGCAGGTGCTACAATTAGAACCGTAGTTAATATTAATGCAGGAGGTAAAACTAGATTATCCGGAATGGTGACGGGTGTTTTGCTCTTGTTTATCTTATTGGCTTTAGGGCCTGTAGCATCTCAAATACCCGCTGCTGTTTTGGCTGGAATATTGATTACGGTGGGAATTGGCGTAATGGATTACAAAGGATTGAAAGCGATACCTAAAATGCCTCGTGCAGAAGTTGTAATTATGATAATAGTTTTGGTATTGTCGTCGGTTTGGAACCTTGTTTATGCTGTAGGAATAGGTTTGGTAATAGCATCATTGATGTTTATGAAAAAAATTGGCGATGTAACAGAAGATAGGTCAAGTATAGAGTCATTTGATAGATCAAAGGCTTGGCCCGACGAGGTTGATTTTCCTAAAGACTTAAAAGATAAAGTTTTCATTAAACATATTAGAGGTCCATTATTCTTTGGTTCTACAAGCTATTTTCAACAATTAGTTAAACAAATACCCGATACAGCATCTACTATCATTATTAGAATGGGAAGAATGGAATACATAGATCAGTCAGGTTTATATGCATTAGAAGATGTTTTAGTAGATTTAGTTAAAGAAGGTAAAAAAGTGTTATTAGTTAAAATTATTGAACAACCACTGTATCTGATGGAAAGTATAGATATAATTCCAGATTTGATACCTGAAGACCAGGTATTTAGTAATTTTAAAGATTGCTTGGTGTGGGTTAAAGAGAATGTGGAAAATGGTAATATGAATTAAGCTTAGAAATTCTGGTATCAAATCTAGAATTATTTAAAGTAAAAAAATATAAAAAAATGAGAACGCAAACAAAGATTATACAAGAGAACCTTACAGCGGAGGATGCACATAAAATGTTAGTAGAAGGTAATGGAAGATTTGCTCAAAACCTAAAAGCACAAAGAAATTTAAAAGAACAAGTTTTAGAAACTAGCAAAGGGCAATTTCCTTTTGCTGTAATCTTAAGCTGTATTGATTCTAGAGTTCCTGCCGAATTGGTTTTTGATCAGGGAATAGGAGATATTTTTAGTGTAAGAGTAGCTGGTAATATTATTAATGAAGATGTTTTGGGCTCTATGGAGTACGCTTGTAAAGTAGCAGGTTCTAAAATTGTAGTTGTAATGGGGCACACAAAATGTGGAGCTGTTACTGCTGCATGTGAAAATATTGAGTTAGGTAATGTAACATCTTTACTAAGTAAAATTAAACCAGCAGTTGATGTTATTAAAAAATCTCAAGGTTTTTTGGGAGTAGATGATGTAATAAATGAGCATTCAATAGAGGAGGTTGCGGTTCAAAATGTAAGACTATCAATTGAAAGGATAAGAAAGGAGAGTCCTATACTATCTGAAATGGAAAAGAGGGGTGAGATAGAAATAGTAGGCGCTTTATATGATGTATCTAACGGGCTAGTTGAATTTTTTGAGAGATGATATAAAAATAAGATTATTAAAAAAAAAGCCTGAAATAGTTTTACTATTTCAGGCTTTTTAGATGATAAAATATAGTGAATTTAGTTATTACTTTCTTCTTGATTATCTTCTTCATTATTTTCTTCTTCAACTGGGTATCCTAGTTTTTCCATTCTTTTTTTATCCAATACACGTTCAATATTTGCGTAATAATCATCTGAATTTGGATTATCTGATCCAATTTTGGCATAACCATTCTTATAATACTTTAAAGCCTTTCGGTAGTCATAACCTGTTTCATAATATCTGCCAATATAATAATCACCAAGAGGAGAATCAGGGTATAATCGATTGATCATTTCACCAAATTCTTCCAGATAATTTCCATCTTCCTTATCCAGAATGATGGACTCAATTTTATAGATGTCGCTTTCGCGTATCTTTAAATTAGATCCATATAAATACTCGATTTCAACATATTTTTTTTCTAAAAATTCAATGGCTTCAGCAGGGGAAAAACCTGCAATTACTTCATCAAATTCTTTTTGTGAGATAGCTGCATATAATCCAAAAATTAGATCCATTGCACTGGGTATTGCCTGCCCTATAGAAGCAGTTTTGGTAGAATTTGAAAAATCATCAAATCTATAATTGAAATGTTCATTGTCAGATAATTTTAAAAGATTATGAACTTCATTAATTGGTTTACGTCTTTTTTCTTTATTGTAACTACCGGAACATAAATAGTAGTAAAAATTAGATTCAAGCGATTGACTTTTTAATTCTAATCGTTCGTTTAAATTTGGGGCATAACTAGGGTTAATGTTAATATATGCATTGAAAACTGGGTCTTTATCAAGAAAAAAGTAATTGATGAAATTTGCTGTAATGGTGTTCCCTACAATAGTTTTAAATAAAGAAGTCCTATAATTATCTTCAATATAGCCTATCAATTCATTTTGAATAAAGCCATAAAATTTTATACTTTCTTTATTTGGTAAACCTGTGTCAACACTGTAATCACAATCCACATACCTTTCGTCTTTCTGATTTTGATAAACACCAACAATGATTTGCTCAGGAGCTTTATTTTTAGAAGCAAATAATTTTGAATTGGCTACGTATAGGTCAAATAAATATTCTGCATCAAATACCAAAGTGACCGGGTAGGTGTTTTCCTTGTTTTCTTCATATGAAGGAGGTAAATAAATCTTGACGATGCGATTTGTGTTCAATTCAAAAGAATCAAAATTTTTCAGAATTATGTTGTCTTGTGCAAATGCAGCTGTGGATATAAAAAAAAGAGCTAAAACTATATTTTTCATTTATTATATGTTTTCAAAGAGATTAAATACATTTAAATCGTTAAAATGAATACTTTTTTAGAAAAAGTATTATTTTCGCTATATCGTTAAAAAAATCAAACGGGATAATATATAAATTATTATATAAATTCCAAAAAACAATCAAGTCTAATATTAAAAACTTAACAAATGACAAAACCTGTTTGGAAGACCGTAATAGAATTTGAAGACATAACCTATAGAAAATGCAATGGTGTTGCAAGAATTGCTTTTAATAGACCAGATGTTAGAAATGCCTTTCGGCCTAATACGACTTCTGAGTTAATTAAGGCGTTTTATGATGCGCAAGAAGATACTTCCATTGGTGTAGTATTGCTTTCTGCAGAAGGGCCATCTGCAAAAGATGGTGTGTATTCCTTTTGTAGTGGCGGGGATCAAAAAGCACGTGGACATCAGGGGTATGTTGGTAAAGACGGACAACACAGGTTAAATATTTTAGAGGTACAACGAATGATCCGTTTTATGCCAAAAGCTGTTATTGCGGTTGTTCCTGGTTGGGCAGTTGGTGGCGGTCATAGTTTGCATGTTGTTTGTGATATAACCTTGGCAAGTAAAGAACATGCTATTTTTAAACAAACAGATGCGGACGTTACCAGTTTTGATGGTGGATACGGCTCGGCTTATCTGGCAAAAATGGTAGGGCAAAAAAAGGCACGTGAGATTTTCTTTTTGGGAAGAAATTATTCGGCACAGGAGGCTTATGATATGGGAATGGTCAATGCAGTTGTTCCACATGATGAGTTGGAAGATACAGCCTATGAATGGGCGCAGGAAATACTAGCTAAATCACCAACATCTATTAAAATGTTGAAATTTGCCATGAATTTGACAGATGATGGGATGGTGGGGCAGCAGGTTTTTGCAGGTGAGGCAACTCGTTTGGCTTACATGACAGAAGAAGCAAAAGAAGGTAGAAATGCCTTTTTAGAAAAGAGAAAACCCAATTTTGAGAAAAAGTGGTTACCTTAAAAAAGGGTAAAGCAAAAAAAATGTTGGTTGCTGCTTATTCGTAGTTTTCAGTAGTAGGATACCAACAACCAATAACCAACAACCAACTTATATGAAAATAATTTGTATTGGTAGAAATTATACCAAACATATTGAAGAATTAGCTAATGAAAAGCCTGAGAATCCAGTAATTTTTATGAAACCTGATTCTGCTATTTTGTTAAAAAATAATCCATTTGTAATTCCGTCTTTCTCAAATGATGTACATTATGAAGTGGAGGTTTTGGTAAAGATCAATAGGTTGGGCAAACATATTCAGGAGCAATTCGCCTATAAATACTATGATGAAATAGGCTTAGGTATTGATTTTACAGCCCGTGATCTGCAAAGTGATTTAAAGTCAAAAGGCCTTCCATGGGAAAAGGCGAAAGCTTTTGATGGAAGTGCTGTTATTGGGAATTTTATATCCAAAGAAGATTTTGATCTAAACAATTTGAACTTTAAATTATTTAAGAACGATAGTGTTGTTCAAAATGGAAATACTGCAAATATGTTGTGGAAAATTGATGAGCTTATTGCTTATGTATCGCAATTCTTTACATTAAAGATTGGTGATGTAATCTTTACAGGTACACCAGCAGGTGTTGGTAAGGTTGAACCTAATGATATTTTATCTGGAAAGTTAGAAGGGGAAAAGATGTTTAAAATTAAAATTAAATGATTTTAACACTACAAATATTGATAATGTGATTTATAAATTGCATAAAACCCAAACACAACCACTACAAATCTTCTTTGTGCTTTTTGAAAACCTCTACAAAAAATATATAAAGCACTTTAAATTAAGTAAATAATAAAAAATATAACCCTACGGGATCTTACATGAAATTACGGTATGATATTTATCACCTTTGTGGTGCGTATTATTGATGTAAATTTGCTTATTCAATAAAAAAATTTGAGGATATGATTAGTATTTTTAAAAGATCAAAATCTGTTGCAATCAGTATAGATGAATTCTTTGATAAAGTAGATCTGGGAACATTAAATTTTAAAAAAGGAGTTAATAATTACATTAATGGCAATTCCATTGAGTTTGCTCAAAATTTAAATTCTATTACTGTATTAGAGCAAGAGGCTGACACGATACAGAGAAAAATTGGAAATGACTTTTATTTACACTCTTTAATGCCAAATTATTCAAGTGATATTTTGAATTTATTAGAAATGGTTGATGATATAATAGACATGTCTAAAGATTTATTAAGTCAGTTTGATGTTGAAACTCCTCATATACCCGAAGCTATTAAAAAAGATTTTAGTGAATTGGTAAATGCCTCTTCAAAATCAGTTAAAAATGTATTACCAGCATCCAGAATATTTTTTACACAGCCTGATAATGTGAAAGATAGTATTCAAAAAGTGTTATTTTACCATAGAGAAACACATAACCTTTCAACAAATTTAAAGCGAAAAATATTTCAAGATATTGACTCACTCATTTTAAGTGAAAAATTACATCTGAGATATTTTGCACTTCATATTGAACAAATTTCTGATGTTGCTAAGAATATTGCGCATCAGTTATCTTCACTAGTCATTAAAATCAAAATGTAATACATAGAAAATAAACAATTATGTTTTTATTTTTTCTAACTAGCGGTTTATTTTTAGGATGGACATTAGGAGCCAATGATGCCTCTAATGTTTTTGGTTCAGCCGTTGGCTCTAAAATGATAAAATTTAAACAGGCTGCTATTATTGCATCTATTTTTGTAATACTAGGAGCTGTACTTCAAGGAGCTGGAGGATCAGATACTTTGGGAAAACTTGGATCAGTTGATGCTTTAGGTGGTGCATTTACCGTAGCACTTGCAGCTGGAATTTCTGTTTTTTGGATGACCAAGTTAAAGCTACCTGTTTCAACTTCACAAGCTGTAGTTGGTGCCATTATAGGGTGGAACTTCTTTACACACAATCCAACGGATATGAGTTCCCTGACTAAAATTGTTACTACATGGATTTCTGGACCAATATTGGGTGGAATATTTGCAATATTACTTTTTAAATTACTTCAGTTTGTTTTAAAGAGAAGTAAGACTCATTTGATTAAACTAGATGCTTATATTAAATATTCACTTTTAATTGTTGGGGCATTTGGTTCTTATAGTTTAGGGGCAAATAATATTGCTAATGTTGTTGGAGTTTTTATTCCATCAGCACCCGATATTACTTTAAATTTCGGCTTTTTCACTTTAGATGGTACCCAATTGTTGTTTTTAGCAGGTGGAATTTCAATTGCAGTTGGAATTATGACTTATTCGAGAAAAGTTATGTTGACTGTCGGAAATTCATTGATGAAATTAAATGCAGAAACTGCTATAGTGGTTGTGTTGGCACATTCATTGGTCTTGTTTGTATTTTCTTCACAAAGCCTGTCAAATCTTTTTGTAAACATAGGTTTACCTGCTATTCCTATGGTTCCAGTTTCCAGTTCTCAGGCAATAGTAGGTGCCATATTAGGTATTGGTATTTTAAAAGGAGGAGGAAATATTCATATGAAAGTGATTGGTAAAATTGCTGTTGGCTGGATAATTACTCCTGTAATTGCAGGATTGATATCCTTTTTTGCATTATTCTTTATGAGCAATTTGTTTAACCTGCAGGTATCGCAAAACCCTTCAAAATTTGTTAAAGGTGATGTTTTTGTAGAGGATAATAATAAACTCCAAATCGATAATAAAACAAAAATTATCAATAGCCATGATTTTGATAAAGTTGAACCTGCAATTATTGAATTGTATAAACCTGCAGTAGTAGTGGTACTTGTGATTTTATTGATTTTATTGGTTTATCAATTTTATATTATTTTAAATATAAAGGAGAAGAACATAATTGAAGAACAGGAAGAACATGTTATCAAATATAATGCTCAACAGATTTTACTTGAAAATGAGTTAAAAATAACCAATAATGCTAAAGCAGAACTGGAAAAGGAAATTGAATTTAAGGAGAAGGAGCAAAAGAAAATAGCTTTGAGTATTATTCGGAAAAACGAGATTCTTTCTAAGCTGAAAATGGAAATAGAAAGGATAAAATCAAAACCTGAGAAATCATTAAAATTCAGTGATCTAAATACATTAAAGGTTTTGATACTAGATAATTTAAACCTAGAAAAAGAAAGAAAATCATTAGATATTTATATCAAAGAATTGAACAATTCATTTTTTCAAAATCTAGAAAGAAAATACCCTGGATTAACCAATAATGAGAAAAAACTTTGTTCGTTATTAAGGCTCAAATTATCATCAAAAGAGATTGCATCCATTTTAAATATCACTCCTAAAAGTGTTGAAGTAAACAGATATCGGTTACGAAAAAAGATGAATATTGGTAAAGATGAAAAGCTTCCCAAAGTAATAAGAAAATTATAAACACGAATAGTATTAAATCAAGTATATATAGATTAATTAATAATGAAAAACAAATTTCACACATTGGCATTGGCATTGTTCCTTTACAGTATTGGAGCTCATGCACAAAAAACAACTGAAAGAATAGACTCAGTACGTATGAATCAATACGGACAACAAGTTAGTTGGCTTAGTCTAAATCCTGAAGCACAAGAAGGTATTCTTAATTTCACTTCGGATGATGGTAATTATAGATTTTGGATGGATAACCGAGTTCAATTTGATGGAGCGGTATTTGGGACCGATACTTATAATGAAATTGGTAACGGAGTAACTATTCGTAGAGCAAGAATTGCTTTTAAAGCAGTTTTATGGAATCATTGGTATGCTGAATTAGATCTTGATTTTGCAGGTTCGGCAATTGAAATGAAAGATATGATCATTGGATATATAATTCCTGAACATAATTTAATTTTTAAAACTGGTCACTTTAGAGAGAATTTTGGTATGGAAACTGTTACAACTTCAAGATATCTAACTTTTATGGAACGTTCATTTGCTTCTAAACTAGATGCATCACGTCATTTAGGATTTCAGGCGCAGCATTGGGCAGATAGATATGTGCTTATAGGAGGTGTTCATTTTAATACACAAGGGGAATATGAAGAGGTTGAATTCTCGCAAGATCAAAATAAAGATTTTGGTATAGATGAAGGATATTCATTAACTGGTAGAGCGGTTTTTAGACCAATTATAGATGAGGAAAAAGTATTGCATTTAGGTGTTGCAGGTACATATAGAACTCCAAAAACTCATTTAGAAGAACCAAATACGTATAGATTTAGTACTCGTTCACATACTTCAATCAATAGAAAAAAATATATTGACACAGATGATATTAAAGGAGTTGAAAATGTAGTAGGTGTTGATTTTGAATTGGCAGGAGCGTATAAAAACTTTATGTTTCAAGGAGAGTACAAGAGCTTTAATGTTAATAGAATGGATAATTTAGAGTCTGTTAATATCAATGGGTTATATATACAAGCTGGGTATTTATTATTTGGAGGACGTTATAACTATAACAAGGCCGATGGTGAATTTACTAGATTAACTAGAGGTAGAGATAATGGTGAACTAGAAGTTGCTATTAGATATGATTATATAGATGCAAATGATTTTGATGCAGAAATCTATGGTGGTTCAGCTGAAGGCTACTCGTTAGGATTAAACTATTATTTTAATCCAAATGTAAAGTTTATGCTGAATTATATACTCAAGTTTCGCACTTCCACAAGCCTTGTAAAATATAATTTTCAAAACTTATAATTGGTGCTAAATTATTCAATTTAATTAGATTTGGTCATGGTTG
>JADGEA010000506.1 GCA_016744615.1 Flavobacteriaceae bacterium | reverse complement strand
ACTAAAAACAATTCTTCTGTTATGTGTAGAATCATTTTTTGATTTGGTAATTAACGGCTCTACATATTGACGTAAAGCTTTTGCTTTTGCTACAGTAGTATTGATGCGCTTATGTTCAATTAATGAACAAGCCATATTTGCTAACATAGCTTTTCTATGCGCTGTTTTTCTACTTAAGTGATTAAATTTCTTTCCGTGTCTCATCTTTCAATTGACTATTTTATATTTGTTATCGTAATAACAAAATTACTCTTTATCTAATTTATACTTCGCTAGGTCCATTCCAAAGACTAATCCTTTGTTGTTTACCAATTCATCTAATTCAGTTAATGATTTCTTTCCGAAATTTCTAAATTTCATCAAATCACTTTTATTAAATGAAACTAAATCTCCTAAAGTATCTACTTCAGCAGCTTTTAAACAATTTAATGCTCTTACTGAAAGATCCATATCTATTAATCTGGTTTTCAATAACTGTCTCATATGAAGTGATTCTTCATCATAAGTCTCAGTTTTTGCAATTTCATCTGCCTCTAAAGTGATACGCTCATCAGAGAATAACATAAAGTGGTGGATTAATATTTTTGCAGCTTCAGTCAATGCATCTTTTGGTGTGATAGAACCATCTGTAATGATATCAAAAACTAATTTTTCATAATCTGTTTTTTGTTCAACACGATAGTTTTCAATGGCATATTTTACATTCTTTATAGGAGTGTAAATAGAATCAATAAAAATAGTTCCAAGTGGTGCTGTAACCTTTTTATTTTCTTCAGCCAATACAAAACCTCTACCTTTCTCAATAGTAATTTCCATATCCAACTTAACAGAAGATTCCATATTACAAATTATCAATTCAGGATTCAAAACCTGAAAACCTGAAATAAAGTTTTGGAAATCACCTGCGGTTAATTGTTCCTGACCTTTAGCTGAAATAACAACTGTTTCATTATCAGTTTCATCAATTTGCTGCTTAAAACGCATTTGCTTTAAGTTCAAAATGATTTCTGTAACATCCTCAACAACACCTTTAATAGTTGAAAATTCATGCTCTACACCTTCAATTCTTAAAGAAGTTATTGCATAACCGTCTAATGAAGATAAAAGAACTCTTCTTAAAGCGTTACCTATTGTTAAACCGTAACCTGGTTCCAATGGTTTGAATTCAAATCTACCATCAAAATCAGTTGATTCGATCATTAATACTTTGTCTGGTTTTTGAAAATTTAATATTGCCATA
>JADGEA010000044.1:22612-23782 GCA_016744615.1 Flavobacteriaceae bacterium | reverse complement strand
ATCAAGTAATTTATAAACCATTCATTTTAAGTAAATTTTAAAATTGTATTAACAATTTATTATTTTTATGTTTATAAGTATAAAAATGTAAATTTGTATGAATTTAATCTTATAAATTATGAAAATTGCCATCGGAAATGACCATGCCGGTACTTCTTACAAATTTAAAATAATAGATCTTTTAAAAGAAAAAGGTATTGAAGTTATTAATTTTGGTACAGATACTAATGATAGTATGGATTATCCTGATGCTATCCATCCGGTAGCTAATGCTGTTACATCTAAAACAGTTGATTTTGGTATTATCCTTTGCGGAAGTGGTAACGGTGCTGCCATGACTGCTAATCATCATAAAAATATAAGGGCTGCTTTGTGTTGGAATAATGAACTGGTTGCTTTAGCTCGTCAGCATAATGATGCGAACATTTTAAGTATTCCGGCAAGATATGTTTCTTTATCACAGGCATTAGATTTTGTAAATATATTTTTAAGTACCAATTTTGAAGGTGGACGGCATTTAAAAAGAGTGAATAAAATCAATTCAAAAGATTGCTAATTTTTTGCTTAACTATTCCAAATGAATTGGACTTTAAAAAAATATAAGGAGTTGACTTTAGATGAATTTCATGATATTTTAAAGTTGCGAATCAATATATTTGTTGTAGAACAAGATTGTCCGTATTCCGAGTTAGATGGAAAGGATAAATTAGCTTATCATTTTTTCGCTTTTGCGGAAGATAATCCTTCACAAATTATAGCCTATACCCGAATATTTAAACCTGGTGATTATTATAAAGAAGCTGCAATTGGTAGGGTAGTGGTACATCCTGATTTTAGAAAATATGGATTAGGTTATCAATTAATGAAAAGATCAATCAATCAAATAGAAGATTTTTTTCAAACCAATACAATTAAGATTGGAGCGCAAACACATCTTAAAAAGTTTTATGAATCTTTAGGATTTAAAAAAATTGGAACAGATTATTTAGAAGATGGTATACCTCATATTTATATGATTAAATAATAATTTAAAAGTTTTTATAATACCAAAATACACACCTTTACTAATAATAACATCAAAAATTTCCTGTAATTGTAAATGATGGTCCTTGAAAAATAATATCAACATTTCCTTTCCAGTCTGTTGAATCAAATTTCGCCCCAATATTA
>JADGEA010000044.1:0-22512 GCA_016744615.1 Flavobacteriaceae bacterium | reverse complement strand
AAGGATAAAACATTCCTATACCAAATTGATATTTATCGATTAGAATTGGGTGTTTTTTTTCGGTTTCTTGAGAAAATAAAGTAGAAGAATGAGTTATAACTAACAAGAAAACTAATGCATATAAATTTTTCATAATATTGTGTTTAGAATTTGACAAATAGGATTTTTTTTAAAATTTAAATATACGTTTCTACCATTTAATGGTTGTTCATTTCTATAGTTGTTGAGAGGCATATTGTTTTTTAATTTAAGTACCTGAGCATAAGATAATACAATCTGATCTTTAAAAATAACCCAGTTTACACCTTCGGTACAAGGTGGAGTAGTTAAAGAACCATTATAAGAATAAAAGTCTTTACTTTTTGGATATAAGGATTGCAAATCAACTTCTGATCAATTACTTTAGATGCTCCATTTTTGATTGGGAGAAAAGTTTCAAAAAAATCAAACAGGCCACTAATATCACCTTCTTTCTCATATATTTTACCATTTAATTTTTAAATCATCCATCATTGTATAAGTGTCAAAAAGGGAAGGTGTTGTTCCCCCTATATATGTATCTAACCATACAGATTTAATATGAACAGTGTTTTCATTTCTAAACCTCCAAGTATTGGTGTTTGATATTTCATTTCCATCAACAGATAATATTAATATTCCATTTTCTTCACCTATATCATTCATTTTAATATGGAGTTTTATGGTATAGGTCTGTTCTTTGTTTAATGAAAATATTGGATTCACAACTGTTCCAAAATTATCGACCATTCCTGGATGATATACATATAATCCTATTGGAATTTTTCCATCATTGTTTTCACCAGTATGACCTATTCTAACTGACCAACTATTTTGATTTGTCACTTTTTTACCACCCCAACCGGCACTATTATCATAAATGCCTTCAAAGCCAGAAAATTTTCCTACTTCATTTTCTTCTCCATTTTTTTGGAAATTATCAGCCAACCAAATTGCAAACTCAATTTCTGCCTCATTTGGTTCTCCACCATTGTCATCAAACCAAAATTTTCGACCTAATCCTTTGTACTCATTTGTTTTAATAGGTGATTTTAATTGCTCATTTTCAATATAAGAAGGGTCACCTCCAAATGAAGGCAAATCTATTAATTGGGCTGAATTACTAAAATCAAATTCTCTTACATAATTATTTAGTCCATAAAGTCCATTATCAGGTTCATTGATAGTGTCTTTATTGCATCCAAATAAAGACAGTAATAGTAAAATATAAATTGGATTTTTCATTTTTACTTTTTTGTTGAATTACCAATTCGTATAAAATTATATACACCCTTTCCTTCTACAATTATTGATGACGCTTCTACTCCTTTTAAATAATCTATTCTTAAATCGATGGTTGCTAATTTATCATCAAAAGATGTAAAATGAGTTCCACCAGCAATTCCACTAACAGAATCCATTATTGTTGCAATAATTCTACCATGCCATCTGTTTTTCCTTATATATCCAACAACTTCATCTCTAAAAGGAACACTAACCTTTACAACCCCTTTTTCTATAACTAATAATTTTAGTCCTAAAAATTTATGAATTAGAATGCTTTCTTCAATTACTTGTTTAATAAATTCTATGATTTTTTTTGTCATTTTTTTAGTTTTAATTATTGTTTTGGTCTATTCCTTGAGAGACCTATTTTACAAAAGCTAAAGAACGGACTTTGCACTATTCATCATCAGTACTTTTGTCAAGTCTTTCGTTCGGTAAACCTATTAAACCTCTAAGGAAACCATGAACAATTGCAATTGGCAAACAAAGAATTCCTGCTATTATTATTCCTAATTCGTAAAATAATGAACTGTCTTTATAGGGTTTTCCTTTAAGTCTGGATTGGAAGGCACTTAACGGAATTCCGTACATATTTCCTGTAATCATCATTTGAGCTGCTGAAAGAATAATACCGGCCTCTTTTTCACCATATTCTTTTACAATAGAATTATAAGCATATTTCTTAGGGTATCCTCTAGAATCGGAAAAATGTTGAACAAACATTATTGCTTTTGCTTCTTCATTCCTAATGAAACTATCTCCTCCACTTAAAAGGCTGCTTATTTCTTCATTACTCATACCTTGGCGCAAAGCCATTTTAGCATGACCATATGAGCACATTACACAACCGTTTACTTCGGTTACGGCTAATTGTAAACGTTTTACAAAATTTTTGTCAACTAATTTACTTTTTTTATTTCCAATTAGCTTTGACATCGCCCTTGGGACAAAAACAACCGCACGATACATCTCCCATAGACTAAACGTACGCTTATATTCAATTCTTGAACTTATTGATTTTGGTAATGTTAAATTCATTTTCTTATTTCTATTATTCATTTGGCTCTCAATCACTCCTGACTAGTAACGTTAAGCATATGGTTTTGAATCGGTTTTTAAATACAAACCTTTCAACTTACACTGATATTTAATTATTATTAAATGGCTCATATTTAGTACTTCATACTCCATAAACTATGTGCGTCTTTGTTGGTGCCTGTAGTTTATTCATAATCAGACTATTCTTTTAATCAATTTGAAATATTTAAATGGTGCATATTTCAAAGGTAAATCAATCCAAGTAGGTGTCGTTACAATTGCTCTTTTGTTGCTAAATGCTAAAAAACTTTCCTGTCCGTGATATTTTCCCATTCCACTATTTCCAACACCACCAAAAGGTAAATTATGGTTTGTAATGTGCATCAGGGTATCGTTAATACAAGCACCACCTGAAGTTGTTCTTGCTAAAACTTCCTTTGCATTTTTGTTTTTCCCAAAATAGTAAAATGCTAATGGTTTTTCATTTTTATTAATATATTCAATAGTTTCATCAATATGCTTAAAAGTCATTACAGGTAAAATAGGTCCAAATATTTCTTCTTGCATTATCAAAAAATCAGGATTTACGTTGTCAATAATTGTAGGTGCAATATATCTTTCTTTTTCGTCAATTTCTCCACCTGAGTGTATTTCTCCTTGATTTAATAATGTTTCTAACCTATCTATTGCTTGTTGGTTTACAATACGTGGATAAAAACGACTTGTTTTTATATCGTTACCGTACATTTCTTTAATACTCTTGGCAATTTTGTCCAACAATTCATCTTTAATAGAATGATGAGCAAAAAGGTAATCTGGTGCAATACAAGTTTGACCTGCATTAATCAATTTTCCCCAAGCAATACGTTTTGCTGCAATATTGATATTTGCATTAGCATCAACAATACAAGGACTTTTTCCACCCAACTCTAATACGATAGGTGTTAAATATTCAGCTGCTGCTTTCATAGCAATTTTACCCAATGTAGGGCTTCCTGTTAAAAATATAATATCAAAACGTTGATCAAATAGGTTTTTATTAGTTTTCCTACCTCCTTGAACAGTTGCAATATAGTTAGAGTCAAAAGTTTCTGCAATCATGTTTTCCATTACTTTTGCAATTGTTGGTGTGTAAGGTGAAGGTTTTAGCATACTACAACAACCTGCCGAAATTGAACCAACCAAAGAATTAATTAATAGCTGAAAAGGATAATTCCAAGGTGCTACAATAAGTGATAATCCAAGTGGTTCATAAATAATTTTACTTGAAGAAGGCAATAAATGCAAAGGTGTTGACACCTTTTTGGGTTTTGCCCACTTTTTCAAATGCTTTATATGATTATTAATCTCGCCTGTTACAATACTTATTTCGGTTAGGTAAGATTCTTCGGGCGATTTGTGTAAATCTTTCCATAAGGCATCTTCAATTTTTTTCTGATTTTTTAGAATTGTCTTTTTTAGTTTGTGAAGTTGTTCTAACCTGAAATTAATATCATTTGTTTTGTTTGTAGAGAAAAAATCTCTTTGGTTTTTAATACGCTGAACAATAATATCTTTTGATGTATCTTCCATTTCTATGCTTTTTGTTATGTTACTACTTTTTACGACCTGTGAAATGCTCCATTGTTTTGTAAATTCCAAGAACATCTCCTGCGAACCAATCAAAAATATTTACTGACATTATTGCCTGACCTAAGCGTGTAAATCTGTAAATGTACCCTGGGATGCTTAACATTTTTTTGTTTTTCTCAATGGCTTTAACAATTGTAAGTGCTGTTGCTTCAGGTTCAAGAATAGGTATTCTCGATTTTACACCATCAAACATTCCTGTATTTATGTAGTAAGGCATTATTGTGGTAACATTAACCTTTTTATTCATTTGTTTCATCTCCAAACGCAAACTATCCGACCAACCAATTACCGACCATTTACTTGCTGCGTAAACAGACATTTTAGGATTTGAAACTATTCCGCCAGATGAAGCAATATTGCAAATATGTCCTGAATTTTGATTTAACATATCATTCAGAAATTGCTTTGTTATAAACATTGGTGCATTTGCATTGATTTCCATTGTTTTTGTAATTTCTGCCGCTGAATGCTCGTTAAAGAATTTGCCAATAACTATTCCTGCATTATTTATCAGCACGTCAACTACACCAATTTCCTGTTTAATTTTTTTTGCAGTTTCTAGTATTTGTTCAACATTAGATACATCTATATGGAAACCAAAAACATCTCCTTTATTAGAAAATTCGGATACTGCTTCATCAATTTTTTCTTGATTAATATCCCAAATTATCACTTTGGCTTTGCGTTCTAACATTAAACGAACCATTATTTTACCAATACCAGATGCTCCGCCTGTAATTAAAACTATTTTACTTTCTAATCTTTTCATTTTCTAAGATTTTAATTATTAATACTGGGGCAAAATTATGGGGTAAAACATTTTTCAGCAATAACAAATGTTATCATTTTTAACGTTAAGGATTTTTTAATCGGCTGAGATGCACTGAACTGATATTAAGATAAGAAGCAATGTAATGCTGTGGGATTCTTTGTAGAATATTTGGGAATTTTTTATTTAGGTTATTATATCTTTCAATCGGTGTTTTGGTATATATTGATTGAATTTTGTCATTGAAAATAAAGAAATATTCTTCGGCAAGTAATCTGCCAAGTTTCTCTCCATTCCTAAGTTTGTTATATCCATCGTGCAACATTTCAAACGACATTAAAACAACAGTTGTATCTTCCAATGCTTGAATAGAATAGTTTGATGGTATTTTCTTTAAAAAACTTTCATAATCTGCTGAAAAAGTATTTTCAAGTGAGAAGTGAAAAGTCTTTTCTTCTCCATCGTTATCAACGAAAAACACCCTTAATAGTCCGTTTACCACAAAAAAAACATCACGGCAAATACTTCCTTCGGCAAGTATTATTTCCTTTTTCTCGATTTCTTTTTCTCGAAATTTTGAAGAATAGTAAATCCATTCTTCATCGCTTATTTCGATATAATTTGAAATTACTTTCTTTATATTTTCAAGTTTATTATCCATTTTATACTATGTCTTGAATTCAGGCACCTTGTTTTTTATGTTTGGTAACGGCAGACTATCTAACAACTTAAAATACACCCTCTTATAATCGAGTATATGACTTTTTTCAAGACAGCTCCTCGAATATCAAAGTTACTAAATTTAGTTGTTAGACAGTTTGGTTAAGATTTTTTAACGGTTAAAGGGCTGATATTTTCCGCAGGAAAAATATCAGCCATAAAAATACACAAACTATTGAATTAAAGCTAAAACCCGTTATAAATTTTAACCTTTGTTAGGTTTTAGTGCATTTTTCGTTTTACTTTCTTTTTTAGTCTGCTTTGCTTTTCAATTTTCACTTAAATATTTTTTCCCGTAATTAGCTAAAAATTTCATTTAAAAAACTAGAATATTGTTGTGTTTGAGAATCGCATATTTGAAAATTATCAAAGACTCCTACCCAAATACTTCCTTCTTTGAGCATGGTTAGACAGTCTGACGGTTTGACTATGAAACGTAGCGCACAAAAATACGATAAATTTTGGGTTTAGCACAGAGCCAAATTTTTATATTTTGTTTTTATTTTAAAAGACAAATTAAAAATTTGGCGGTCTTTGTAAATAAACACAAACCTATCGGAAAGCCTTTACTTGCTATGTATTATACACGTCTTTGTTTAAGTGTATAACTCAGTAAATTTAATTGTGAAGTATTCAATTTACTGGATGTATTACACTAACATCAAAAATTTCCTGTAATTGTAAATGATGGTCCTTGAAAAATAATATCAACATTTCCTTTCCAGTCTGTTGAATCAAATTTCGCCCCAATATTAAGATATCTGTAATTTAAAGCTACTCCAACATGTTTAAAAACTTGATAACTTATACCGGGAGTAATATCCCATAAGCTACCAGAATATTCTCCTATTGAAATTGCAAAGACATCAAATCTAGCAGTTAATGCCAGTTTCTTATTTGGTGTATAAAAATACCATAGTCCTAAATTAGGTAAGGGAATAGTAATAGTTTTACGACTTTTTTCAAAAGAATGATCCCCTTCACTGGTTAATACATCCCCTTCTAAAAAAGCACTAACATTCATTGCATGAATACCAATACCGCCTCCAAATTCATGTTTTTGTCCTTTAGTAAAAATCCTTCCAACGTAAGTGCGGTACATCTTAAAATTTATTCCACCTTTTACATTAGATCCTTTCTCAAAAATAAAATCATCCCACATAATATCTTCTTCTAATACTCTTTTATTTGAATTATTTAAACTAAAATATTCAAAGGATAGTTTCCATTTTTTTGAAAAATGCCAGTCAAAACCTAAAAAAAGAGTTAATTCAGTATTGTTAAAACCGAAGTCTTTTCCAAATTCAATATCCTCATTTGGTACAGAGCCATCTACTCCAATTTCTATTGATTTTGAAGGATAAAACATTCCTATACCAAATTGATATTTATCGATTAGAATTGGGTGTTTTTTTTCGGTTTCTTGAGAAAATAAAGTAGAAGAATGAGTTATAATTAACAAGAAAACTAATGCATATAAATTTTTCATAATATTGTGTTTAGAATTTGACAAATAGGAAATGCTTTACCATTCTTTAAAATTTAAAAAAATACATACCAACACCTCCAAAACCAGTTTTTATGGTTGGGTTATTCATAACAATAGGAATTGGTAAAAAAGTTTTTGATGATTCGTCAAATATTGAATCTACCTCTTTTTCTTGAGTGTTACCAGTAAAAAACAGAAAACCAATCAGAATTAAAAAAATAATTTATTTTAACATGCACATCAAATATTTATGGTTCTATTTATATTTTAATGATACTATAAAAAGTAGCAGACTTAAATGAAGTGATTTGCTCATTTGATAAAATTTTAATTATTTAATTGTATATCCTTTTCCTTCCATACAAACGGAAAAAGCTTTTTTATAATCATTTTCAAGTTCTTTGCTTTTGGTGGCAGCATCCTGATCATTAGCTTGTTGTTGTTTGGCATCACCACCAACTTTGGCACGCCTTCCTCTTACTGCACCAACGGTAGCACCAATAGCCGCACCTTTACCTGTATCACCTGCAATGGCACCAATGGCAGCACCTCCCGCTGCTCCTTTTGCAGACCCCTTTATTGCAGTTCCATCTGCAGATTTATCTACAGTTGCGCCAACTACTTGCGTTGGGTTCAAAGGGTCATAACCGGTTTGTTCTTTTGCCCATTTAAAACATGCCATTTCATCGGTTTCTTGGGTTGCTTTGTCTTGATCATTGGAAGGGAAAATATAAAGTCCTAAACTTTTTGCAATTCCATTATCTTGAGCTGCTGCAAAATTAATCCCAGCAACAATCATAGTAAGTGTAAATAATATTTTTAAATTTTTCATTTTTTTTATAATTTATTGTTCTATTGTTATTCAATTTAGAGTTATTAATGCTGATTATTTCATTCATTTACCATTAAATTCGTGATAGTACCGAAAATAATAATTGTACTTGTAATCTCATTTGCCAATCACCCCAACCATCCGGTTTTACCGCATTATAATAACCTTATGCATTTATGTTGATTGGCTATTTCAATCAGAATTATCTACTCGATTAGCAGCAGTAAATATATCATTTCATGGATAGTTAAAAATTAAAATCATTCTCTAGAACACCCACTTCACTAGCATATTGATTCCAACCTTCTATAATTTTTTTAAGTAACTCTGGATTATTAGCAGATAAATCTGTTGTTTCTCCAGGGTCTGTTTTCAGGTTAAATAATTTCCATTTAGCTTCACCATAAGGTTCAGGAACAAACGAAGCTTTATAATCTCCTAATCGAGCCCATCTGCCATTTGCCATTTCCCCAGCAATAATTTCAGTATTGTCATATACTTTTTCTTGTTTGCCAGATAACACCTTAGTGATTGATTTTCCTCGCATTCTCGCAACTTTATGCCCATTAAATTCATTTGGATGGGTAATATTTGCCATCTCTAATATCGTTGGCATAATATCAGTTACATATGAAAATGCTTCTACTTTACGTTTACCTTTAATTCCTGGCCCTGCGATAATTAATGGACTACGGATTCCTCCTTCTCCTACGGCGGCTTTAAATAAATGCAAAGGGCCAGAAGAAGCAGACCCCCAACCCATACCATAAGCGTAGTGCGAATTAGGTGCACCCAAATTCTCTACACTATTATCAAATGAAGCCATAAAATCACTTCCTCTATTCCCTGGGTAATCTTCGCTGTACCACGGATTTGAGCCATTGTCACTTAAAAATATGATTACTGTATTGTCGTATTCACCAATGTCCTTTAAAAAATCAATTACTCTACCAATATGATAATCCATATTACTTAGCAAACCAGCATACACTTCCATAGCTTTTGCTTCTTTAGCTTTTTCTTCAGCACTTAAAGATTCCCATGGTTTTGCTAAATGATTAAGCTCCTGTGCTTGAGCTTCTATTGGAAATACTCCAATGTTTTTTGCTGCTTCAGATCTTCTTGCTTTTAACTCACCATATCCATTATCGTATTGTCCTTTGTATTTACTTCTCCATGGTTCGGGTACTTGAATAGGGTCGTGAACTGCTGTATAAGATAAATAAGCTAAAAAAGGTTTGTCATCTGCTTTGTTACTACGTATTGAATTCATTAGGTAATCGGTGTAGTTTCGTGAAGCATAAAAATCTTTTGGTAATTCGTCTATTTCCTTATCACCTTCAACATATTTTGCAACTTCTTGTACATTGGCTAAAACCCCTGACTTATCGCTCCAATAACTTGCTCCTCCATAAAGCATACTAAAAGATTGTTCAAAACCACGAGCACTTGGATATTGTTCCGGTTCATGCCCTAAATGCCATTTTCCCGATAAGTAAGTATGGTAGCCACCATCACGTAGAACCTCGGCAAGTGTTACTACGCTGTTGTTTATATGTCCTTCATATCCTGGTTTAATTTTTTCATTAGGGTCTAAGAACTCAGCCATAATACCTAAGCCTGCTATATGATTGTCGGTACCTGTTAATAACATAGAACGGGTAGGCGAACAACTAACAGAGACATGAAAATCAGTAAATTTAACTCCGTTATTTGCAAGTTTATCAATATTTGGGGTATTTATCTCACTCCCAAAAGACCCTAGATCAGTCCAACCCATATCATCTGCAACTATTAATAAAAAATTTGGTCGTTTCTCAACTTCTTGAATAGGTTTTATAGGTTCACTACAAGATGAAAAGGTTAATCCCAGTACTGAAAACAATATTATTACTATTAGACTTTTTGATTTTTTCATAATATCTCTTTTATTTTTAATTTATAACACCCTACTATATACTATTTCGACTCTTGTTATCAACGGTTTATGTATGAATAGTGGCGATAAAATGCACTACTTTTCAGTTAAATACAAAAATATAAAAAAAGTACAAATGCTTGAAATTTGTACTTTATTAGCCATTACTAATACATTTGTTACATAGTGTTTTTTATTATATACCACTGATTGTTAGTAATATAAATACAACAAATACTAAACCATTTAAGACTGTTCTAACCAAATGCAGTCCACCCCATTTTTGAATATCAGATGCTGTTTGTTCAGATAATGGGTTAACATTTTTGTCCATTAATCGTCTATTAAGTGGCATCATAAAAAATATGGTATATGGGCCATTTAAGTGCATGATTATAGAAATTCCAAACCACCACCAATTTCCTGTCATTAAAGAATATGCTAATGCCAAAAGTGTTACAATTATTGAAAGTACAAGAACCCAAATATGGGTTTTGTCAAAAAAGGGTTTAAATACTTCAATTGCAGTTGTTTTTTTTGCCATTACTAAAATAGGATGAACTATTACGGTGGCAGTTAAAGCAATTCCAAATTGTGCTCCCATTAGTAATAGGATAAGTAAGATTAATAAGTCAGTCATAATTTGTTTTTTAGAGTATTCTTTTTAAGGTATTTTCTTTCTTTAAAATTAAGTGTTTGATAAAACCAACTACGTGCATAACCAACGATATCATCATTATTGTTGCCATAATTCCGTGAGGTTTTAATGGTGGAATTTCGCTATGTGATTTTATCATATCAATAGTTCCTGTTTTTAGTGCTTCACCATAACCACCTAAAATCATTGTTGCTAATCCTGAAATAGCAATACCAAATAATAAGAAATAGAATATGTTGTGTATCCAAACTGCTAATTTATCGTTGAATTTTGAACCTGTTTTTAAATCTTCTGGTCTTTCGTGTTTAAAAAAGGAAATTGTTCTAATAATTGTAAGGGTTAAAACTATAATCCCCAAAATTGCGTGAACTTTTATCAATCCCATTTTTTCAGATATTTCAAGTCCTTCCATATATTTTCCCATTGGAAAAAGAGTTAAAATAAGTAAGGCTGTAATACCGTGTGTTACTCTTGTCGTTTTGCTAAACTTTTTAGTTAAGTCGTTTTGTACTTTAGTCATATTGAGATTGTTTTATGGTTTTATTTTTTCGCTCTTTACCTAACTTTGGTTTAAATGAACCAAAAAATAATTCTAAAACTAACGGAATTACATTAGATTGTCCAACCAATTGTTCTGTATGTTCTTTATTTAAAAACTCCTGACTTAATTTTCCTGCAGGAATTGAATCTTTTGCCAACTGAACCAGTTCAGGCATCATAGGAACTAAAAAAACAAAGGCATTTATAGTTAAGAAAGTAACCAGTACTAATTTTAATTTTAACCAATTTGGTTTTTGTTTATACGAAAAGAAAAGTATTAAATCTGAAATTATTTTAAGTGCCAAACCTGAAAGAATTAATATAGCTGCACTTTTTTCTTTATAAATATAAACGTCGTAAATTGTGCTTGGTTCAGCATCTTTGAATATGATGCCAATTACAATATGTGAGAGAATTCCCCCAACATACATTATCGTTCCTATTTCTTGTATAAAATTTAATACTTTACGCATCTATTTTAACGTTTTACCTAAAACTAAATTCTTCATAGTGAATGTCGTTTATTGATACTCCTTTTTCCATTAATTGTTTTATATAGCTTTCTCTCATTACCTCAGGGCCACAAATAAAAACAGATTTGTTTTTTAGAGTATTGCTTTTATATTGTTTGCCAATTGTAAAATACCCTTTGGTTTCACTATCCCAAAGTATAAAATTTAAATTAGGGTTTTGAGAAGCCGCTTTTTCAATTTCATCTTTATAGTTTGCCTGATCTACTGTATTTACGCTCCAAACTAATGATATTTTATAATTAGCGTTTACTTCCTTTAAAAAGGATAGAAAAGGTGTAATTCCAATTCCTCCAGCAAGCCAAATTTGATCTTTATATTTTGATTTTTTAAAATTGAATTGACCAAAAGCTCCTTGAATTTTAGCTTTTACTCCCTCTTTTATAGAGCTTTGTAAATCAGCTGTATAATCACCAAGAGCTCTTATGGTCAGGCGTAAATAATTATTGGAAGGATGATTACTAATTGTAAATGGATGCGCTTCATTTTTATTTAATCCATCAAAAGAAACAAAGGTAAATTGTCCGGCTTCAAAAGTTAAACTTTTATTTATTGGGACCAGTTGTATTTCTGTTGTATCATTTTCAAAATGTTGAATGGAGCTTAACGTATATTCTAATTTTTTATTAAAAACATTGTATAAAAACGCTTTGTATATCCACGCAAGTATTCCAAAAAGCGCCATACCATACACATAGGTTCTAACCAATGGAAGTTCGCTTGTAAGTGTTGGAACTTTTAGTGAATGTACAATTCCCATAATATAAAACACACCCATTAGTTTATGAAATTTTATCCATTTATGGTATTTTATCTTTTGTATAAAAACGGGTGCTGCAGATAGAACTACACCGACTAAGATTAATACCAATGCATAAAATCCTAATGGTTTTCCAATGGTGAACTCGGTTAGATCTCTTGGAACAAAAAGAAAATGTAAGAGCAATAGTACTACAGCGATCACACCAGATCGCCGATGGATCATATACATTTTGTCTAAACCACCGAATAATTTTTCTACCCATTTAGCACGGGTTGCCATTAAAAAATTAGCTGCAAAAACAGTAACAGCCCATGATGAGAATACTTCCCCCATAATTCTATGGGTATTACTCCATAAATCCCCTTTCATTTCTCCAAAGAACAAGGTGTCTGAGTGCACTTCTTTTGTAATTCCTTGATAGAAATAAAGATCAACTGCCCATAATATAAAATGAATACCAATGATTAACGGGAAGTAATGTTCTTGTTTTATTGTTCGCATATAGTTTTGTTTTGAGTTGTTAATTTTTCATCATTAAACTGAAAATAATATTTATTAAAAAGGAAACGAACAAACAGGTAATCAAAATACAGGGATTAATGTTGGATAAATCCTTGTATTAATATTTGCTACAGATGTTTGTTAGTTTTCCTTTTCTATCCCTGTTAATTATCTTAACCAATAAACACCAACGGGACTTATTTTGTAGGATGCTAAATGTTTTTTAGCAAACGGAAGATTATCACATATTTTTTTTGCTTCGGCTTTTGAATCTGCATTGATAAAAAACACAAAATCGGTTGTCATATTATTGCTAGCTGTACCTTCAATATCAAAATAAACATTTTCAACGATACCTTCATTCCATAATTTTAAGATAGCATCTGACTGATTTTTAGCATTTTTTTTGATTAAACCTTTAGCATTTGTGTTATCATGTTTTGTTACAGTATTCCAAACAGCAACATAAGCTTTGGTTACCATACTTTTCTTTACAATCGCTTCACTATTTCTACCCAACCATTTTGTTCCAACCGAGTAAATTGTATATTTTGCGATACCTTTTTTTACAACAGTTAGTTCATTTAGAATGTTTTCGGCTTCAGAAATGGATGATGTTTTTAAGAAAAAAGAAATATTAGGAAAGCCTTCAAATTTTTCAAATTCTCCATCAGAATCAAAATATGCATTTTCAACAATTTTATCTTTCCAAAGCTTTGTTAACTCTTTTGAAATTGTAGGAGCATTATCAGATACCAGCTGTTTCTCAGTTGTTGTCCAATTCCACACCACAGCATAATTGTTTCTTGCCAATTCCAAATCTTTTTTTTCTGAAGTGTTTTGAGAATTGATTTTAGTTGATTCTATTATTTCTTTTGGCTGGTTGTTGCAAGATAAAATCAATATCGCAACTACAAAGAGGATTATTTTTTTCATATTTAATACATTTAAATTAGTCATATATATATTTAACATGACAAATATATTGATAAAAAAACCAATTATTAGCTTAAATGAGAAATTATTTTGTTTAGCACCCTAAGGGTAATAACTTCTTCTTCCTTCGAAATACCTGAAGTAAAACCCTTATAAACTTTTATAACAATAGGAATTACATTTTTAAAAAGCAGTTTACCTTCATCAGTTATGCTCACCAAATATGCACGTCTATCACCTTCAACAGCTTTTCTTACAACCAATTGTCGTTTTTCAAGTTTATCAACAATTCTTGTAATATTGGCATTTTGTTTCCAAACGGTTTTAGATAATTCAGTCATATTCATATCACCATTCGTTTTTAGTATTTCTAAAACTACTAATTGTTCCATTGTGATTTTATGTCCTGATTTTGCAATTGCTTGATGATTTTTTCTTTTCATTAATTGTAATGCGATTGCCATTTGTGCTCCAATAGATTTATCTCTAATACTTTTTTTCATAATCTGTTAATATTTGACATGACAAATATATGTTAATTACCCTTTTTATAAAAATATATTGTTGTGACATTGGTCTCATTATTTTATAAAAGCTGTGTTATAAAGATTTTAATTTTGTGATTAAACATAAAAATATAAAGTAGCTCTCATTTTGTAATTATAATCTGATATAAATAAATAACCACATAATTTTTCCTATTTTAGCTACCCGATAATTATTAGGAAAAAATCAAAAAAATTAAGCACGATTATGGCAGAAGACAAAGAAAAAGCAGCAAAATTAAAAGCATTACAACTTACACTTGATAAACTAGATAAAACATATGGTAAAGGCGCTGTCATGAAAATGGGGGATGTAATTTATGATGATGTACCAACAATTCCATCTGGTTCTTTAGGTGTGGATATTGCATTGGGAGTAGGAGGATATCCAAGAGGAAGAGTGATTGAAATTTTTGGCCCAGAATCTTCTGGTAAAACTACTTTAGCAATTCATGCTATGGCAGAAGCCCAAAAAGCAGGTGGTATTGCTGCATTTATTGATGCAGAGCATGCATTTGACCGTTTTTATGCTGCAAATTTAGGAGTAGATATTGATAACTTAATTATTTCACAGCCCGATTATGGTGAGCAGGCTTTAGAAATTGCCGATAATTTAATTAGTTCTGGTGCGATTGATATCATTGTTATAGATTCAGTTGCAGCTTTGACTCCAAAAAGTGAAATAGAAGGAGAAATGGGTGATTCAAAAATGGGATTACATGCTCGTTTGATGTCTCAAGCACTAAGAAAATTAACTGCTACGATTAATAAAACAAATTGTACAGTTGTATTTATCAATCAGTTACGTGAAAAAATTGGTGTAATGTTTGGTAACCCTGAAGTAACTACAGGAGGTAATGCACTAAAATTTTATGCATCTGTTAGAATTGATATAAGAAGAAGAACGCAAATCAAAGATGGTGATAGGGTGATTGGTAACCGAACCAAAGTTAAAATAGTAAAGAACAAAGTAGCGCCTCCTTTTCAAATAGCAGAGTTTGATATTATGTATGGGGAAGGGATCTCGAAAGTAGGTGAAATCTTAGATCTTGGAGTAGAGTACGGAATTATCAAAAAAAGTGGTTCATGGTTTAGTTATGGTGATACCAAATTAGGACAGGGAAGAGATGCGGTTAAAGGTTTAATTGTTGATAACCCAGAACTTGCAGATGAACTGGAAGCTAAGATAGTTGATAAAATTAACGGTGAAGATTAAGACCTTCTTTATAAATATAAAAAAAAGCTCACCAATTTTGGTGAGCTTTTTTTTAATCAACAACCAAAAAAAACATTCTCAAGATAGAGAATGCTTTTTAAATAAATTTTAAATATTATCTATTTGCCTTTTTGATATATCTTTCCAAAGCCATGGTCATAGAAGGATTTTCTTTTGAAGGTGCTGCTATATCAATATTTAATCCAGCATCTTCAGCTGCTTTTACGGTTGAATTTCCAAAAACAGCTATTCTTGTACCGTTTTGTTTGTATTCTGGAAAATTCTCAAATAAAGATTTAATTCCACTTGGGCTAAAAAACACCAATATGTCATAAAAAATATCTTGCAGATCAGAAAGATCACTCACAACAGTTTTATATAAAATAGCTCTTTTCCACTCAACACCTACATCATTTAATTGTCTAAGCATGGAAGGCTTTACCTTATCTGAACAGGGCAATAAATATTTTTCGTCTTTATGTTTTTTGATCAAAGGCAATAGATCTTCAAAAGTTCTTGTACCTACATAAATTTTACGCTTGCGATAAACTACATATTTTTGTAAATAGTATGCAACGGCTTCTGATAAGCAGAAATATTTCATAGCATCTGGAATTGTGATGCGCATTTCATCAGCGATTCTGAAATAGTTATCAATAGCAGTTCTACTAGTAAAAATAACGGCTGAAAATTCTAAGAAATCAACTCTTTGATTTCTGACATTTCTTGCAGACTCTCCTTCCACATGAATAAAAGATCTAAAATCGATCTTCACTTTTTGCTTATCCATTAAGTCGAAATAAGGAGATTGTTTAGCCTTGGGTGCAGGTTGTGATACCAAAATAGTTTTGACTTTCATGTGCTTATATTTATCTTTTTCCTTAATGGTGTAACTTAAATTAAAATAGCAAAATCATGATTTTAAGTTACATCCAATCTTTTTGGTTTAGTCAACAAACATTTTATAAATAACTATAAGGGGTGCTATTTCAAGGGCGCAAAGGTACAAAAATAAATAAAATAAATTGTTAAAATGTATCTTATCCTTTTTCATGAGGTTGTAGTAATGAATCAAGAACATAATCACAACCAAAATAATACCTATTGTAATTACAATATTATGATAAGAACCAATACTGTAATTTAAAAATAATAACAGAGGAAACAACAATAGCGATAATAAAGATAAATTACTTAATTTCAGGAAAGTAAATTGTTTTTGTTGATCATCTAGATCAAAAATATTGCCTATAATATAACCAAGGAGATAACGTAAAACTATATAAAAAACTACGATGGTAAATATTTGAGTGAAAGAATAAAAGTTATTATGAAAAAATGGAGGATCTATAACCTGAAAAGCAAAATAAATTAACATTGAAATGTTAAAAAAAATCACGATAAAGAAAAGGAAATGGAATTTACTCAATATTAAAGGATTGGTTTTTACGTAATCTGTATAGTATTTATCAGAATAAGAGAGCGAAAAAAGTTTTGCAAACCGTTCACTAAAATTATATTTTATAACAGTAATTACAGTTAAAACCAATAAAAATACAATTGTAATCCAGTCTTGTGATAATATGATTCTTTCTATACCTTCAAACATTATTAATATTATTGAGATGAAGATTTATTGATATATCCGACAGATATTTTATTGCCTTGATAGCCTTCAAGCATATCATAAAATTCCAATGCAACCCTAAACGAGATATTTTCTTCTTTATCTAATTTAGGAACTGTAATTGTAGCATCAAAGAGAATTTCTTCATCTGAAAGTAAAGGTTTTAAATTAGAAATATGTATAGGAATCTTAGTTAATATTTTATTTTTATGTCCTTGAAATACCCCAATAAATTTCACGTGGTCAAAATTAATATTTTTAGAATAAGTGTTACTAAACTTAAATTGAAAACTTATTTTTTCACCCTCATTCATCATAATTTCATCAGTTTCAATGATACATTTCACTTTTTGAAACGTAGTGTAATTTTGAACAGGGAAACCATAAAGATCTGTAAAAGGCCTACTATGTGATCGATTCTTTTGTTTTATTAAAAAAGGGAAATTTTTTAATAATTTTCCAACTACATAAAGATTTTTGTTTTGCATATTATTTTCAAAATCAACAAGGTCATACTGACTTTTTCTACTTTTTAAAATACTATATGAATGTGTTTTAATACCTGTATAAAAAGCATATAGTGAAGCATTTTGGTAGGAGTCCACAAAAATAATTGGTTTACTGTTGGTTTTTTCTTTTAACTCATGAATCCATGTTTTTGCAATATGTGGCTCTAGTTTAACTGGAGATATATTTTCATTTGCCAAAAACATTCTTGCTATCAATATGATAATCAATTGAGCAGTACCTAATCTAATTAACCATTTTCGTGCATTTTGATGCTGTATAAAATACTGGAAAGTTAAAATAACTAACGGAATAAGAATTAAACCTGTCCATTGTGCTTGTGTTCTTGTTTTAAAGGAACCAAAAAAGAAAAAAATGATAAAACCATAAACTATAAATTTTAGAGATCTATCAAATAAAGAAGTAACCTGTTGTTTGTAAAACGCTTTATAAATTATTGGAAAAGTAATTCCAACAATGGCAATTTGATTAACAAAATGCATTAGTGTATATTCAAATTTATATGCTCTGTTATTTCGTTCTTTTAAGTGATAAATAAAAGTTGGATAATCATTGATGTATTGCCAATATAAATGAGGTAAAAATAATAAAAATCCAAATATACTTGCAAACCAGAACTTATTGTTTTTAAGTAGTTTTAAATTAGATAAAAGAGTAAATAATATAATTAATATTCCATGGTACTTGCTGTATAACAACCCTGCCATGGCAAACCCTAAAATCAAAGTATTAAACCAGTTATTGTCTTTTAAAAATTGTTTATAGGCATATAAAAATACGGCAGCAAATAAAAATAAAGGAGTGTCAGGTGTGGTAACAAAACTAAATACCTGAAGTAATGCCACAGATGAGATCAATAAAAAATACAACCAAACATATTTCCATTTTTCTTTATGATCGATGGTTAACCAAATAATAACGAGCATTAAAGAAAAACTAATGGTTGAAAAAAAACGAAGTCCTAATTCATCATTAAAGAAAAAAGTTCCAATTTTTATCCAAAGGGCTACCAAAGGAGGATGATCAAAATAGCCAAAAGCTAAATTTTTTGACCAAACCCAATAATATGCCTCATCTTCAAATAAGTCAGTATAATTGCTTTGCAACAGGTTTATGATTAAAAAAATAAGAAGAAAAACAATGAATTGGTATTTTGGTTTTTTTAATAGAGTCATATAGAAAATTCTTAACACAAATTTAGCAATTATTTATTTTATCTTTGCAAAAGTAAAAAAAGAATTATGCAAGACACTCTGGTTATTATACCAACATTTAATGAAAAAGAAAATATTGAGAATATTATTAGAGCAACACTTTCTCAAGAAAAAGATTTTGATATTTTAGTTGTTGATGACAGTTCACCTGATGGTACAGCAAATATTGTTAAAGTATTAGTAAAAGAGTTTCCGGAAAGAGTTTTTTTAGAGACTCGTAAAGAAAAGAATGGTTTAGGTGCTGCTTATATTCATGGATTTAAATGGGCACTAAAACGTAAGTACAATTATATCATTGAAATGGATGCAGATTTTTCGCATAACCCAAAAGATCTGGTAAGATTGTATAATGCTTGTGCTGTAGATGGAGCAGATTTGTCTATAGGCTCAAGATATTCACAGGGAGTGAATGTGGTGAACTGGCCAATGAAAAGAGTATTACTTTCCTATTTTGCCTCTATTTATGTGAAATTTGTAACAGGCTTACCTATTCACGACTCAACAGCAGGTTTTGTTTGTTATAAAAGAAAGGTATTAGAAACAATTAAATTAGATAAGATAAAGTTTGTTGGTTATGCTTTTCAAATTGAAATGAAATTCAAGGCATGGAAACACGAATTTAACATCAAGGAGGTTTCGGTAATTTTTACCGATAGAACTTTGGGTGAATCAAAAATGAGTAAAACCATCATCACAGAAGCAGTTTTCGGAATTATTAAAATGCGATTTAACGGATTACCGAAATAAATTTAAAGAATAAAAGTATAAAGTTTAGACTATAATAAAATATATAAAAATGAATTCCATTTTAGTAAAAAATGCCAAAGTTGTTAATGAAGGAAAAACAACCGTTTTAGATATTCTTATTGAAGGTGAAATCATTTCAAAAATTAAGAAGAACATTAAAGAATATCCTACAAATACTTTGGTTATTGATGCAGAAGGTAAATATTTATTACCGGGAATAATTGACGATCAGGTGCATTTTAGAGAGCCGGGTCTTACACGTAAAGCAACTATTGCTTCAGAATCTCGTGCTGCGGTTGCAGGTGGAATCACATCTTTTATTGAAATGCCAAATACAGTTCCCCAGGCAACTACCCAGGAGATACTGGAAGAGAAGTTCAAAACAGCTGCAAAAAGTTCTTATGCAAACTATTCATTTATGATTGGTGGAACCAATGATAATTTAGAAGAACTCTTAAAAACAGACCCAAAAAATGTTGCTGCAATTAAGTTGTTTTTGGGCTCTTCAACTGGGAATATGTTGGTGGATGATGAAGAGGTTCTGGAAAAAATATTTTCATCAACAAAGATGCTAATCGCTGTTCACTGTGAGGACGAGGCAACTGTAAAAAATAATTTAGACAAGCAAAAAAGTATATATGGTGATGATATTCCCATAGAATTGCATCCTGTGATCAGAAGTGAAGAGGCTTGTTATTTATCCTCTTCCAAAGCAGTTGCACTTGCAAAAAAAACTGGAGCAAGGCTGCATGTTTTTCATCTTTCAACAGCTAAAGAAACAGAACTTTTCACTAATGAAATTCCATTGGAAGAAAAAATGATCACGGCTGAAATATGTGTACATCATTTATGGTTCAGTGACAAAGATTATGTTGAAAAAGGAACATTTATCAAATGGAATCCAGCAATAAAAAGAGAAAAAGACAGGCTTGGTTTATGGGATGCATTGTTAGATGACAGGTTAGATGTAATTGCTACAGATCATGCTCCACATACTCTGGAAGAAAAAAAACAGGTTTATACCAAAGCACCGAGTGGTGGACCTTTAGTTCAACATGCCCTTTTGGCCATGATGGAAATGGTTAGAAATAAAAAGATCACTATTGAAAAGATGGTAGAAAAGATGTGTCATAATCCTGCTATTTTATTTAAAATTGAAAAACGAGGTTTTATCAAAGAAGGTTATTTTGCAGACCTGGTTTTAATCGATGCAAATAAAGATCAAGTAGTTGAAAAGGAAAATATTTTATATAAATGTGGTTGGTCACCATTTGAAGGAACACAATTTCATACTACAGTATCACAAACTTTTGTCAATGGTAATTTAATGTATGATCAAGGTAAATTTAATAATAAAATTAAAGGTAAACGATTGATATTTAACAGATAATGAATAAAATATTTTTTATAGTTATTTTTATAGTATTTCTTTCCTGTGAAAGCAGAACGAAGTATGAAAAGCCTAAAGATCTAATCCCAAAAGATCAAATGATCGATTTGTTGACAGATATGCATATCATAAATGGGGTTACCGGAATTAAGAATAAAGATGGTTTAAAAGCAAACAATTATATATCATTACTTTATGAAAAATACCAAATAGATAGTACCCGTTTTGCATCTAGTAATTTATACTATACCTCTAAAATATCCGAGTATGAAAAAATGTTTAAGGAGGTTAAAAAAAGAATAGAAGGGCAAAGGACTTTATTTGAAGAGGATTCCTTAATGCTGATGGATCCACAAGGGAAAGAATTAAGACGGCCCGATATAAAAAAAAGAAATAAAGATGCTATTTTGAAATAAGATCTTTAGAAACTCTTTGAATAGTTTTAGTAATTTTTATAAAAGTTACATCCAATACAGATTGGATCTTGTTAGAAGAATAGATTTTTTTTGACTGTGAAGATCTTGATGAGTATTTTGTTATTACTGGTGAAGATCTAAAAATAGTACTTTTCACTTTATCAAATCTCCATATTATTTCACTCCATGTTTTTGAAACCCGCAATGCCGGACGCTTTACCTTTAGTGCATCTGCAATTTGAAAGAACAGATCTTTATAAGAAATATTCTCTGAAACGAGTACAAAACGTTCGTTCTTTATTTCACTGAGCATTAGTTTTTGCATGATTTGAACTACATCGATTACATCTACAAAACCCGTGACTCCTTCCGTATAAAACGGAAATCCATTTTTTACTTTTGAAAATAAAGAACTGCTACCTTTATTCCAAAAACCAGATCCAAGTATTACTCCTGGATTTACAATTACCATATCCACATTTTCCTGTGATGCCCTCCAAATCTCTTTTTCTGCACCATATTTTGTGATGGCATAACCACTTTTATCTTTGGTATTTTCCCAATTTTCTGATTCATCTATAACATCTTTTTTGATATCTTTTTCTAAAGTTGCAATAGAACTCACAAAACAAAGTTTGTTAACGGATTTTAAAATACATTGGTTTACAATATTGGCAGTACCGTCAATATTTATTTTCCTCATTTTTTTATAATCCTTTGGGTCAAAGGAAATAAATGCAGCACAGTGATATACATGAGTTATATCTTTAAAAGCTATTTCGAGTTCGGGTATGTCATTCAAGTCTGCTTCAACCCAAACAATTCTGTTATAAAGTGTATCCACATCAGAAGTATAATATGAAAACACTTTTTTTACAGCAAGTAAATCACTTGTACTTTGATGTATGGCCTTTACGGAATCATTTTTAAGCAATAAATGATATAATAAATGCGAACCAACCAATCCTGTACCTCCGGTAACTAAAATCATTTAGCGAAAATAAAAAATAGAATTGGATACCTGATTTTTTTTATAAGTAAATTTTATGTCTAAATCTGAATTAGATCTAATATTTTTTCAAATTTTACCGTTTCTTTGATTTCTGTGAATTAAATCTTAAGTCGAAATCAGGTTCTGAAAATAGGAATGATTATATTTGCCAAAATTTTTTAAGATGACAAAGAACTTTGTTGAAGA
>JADGEA010000505.1 GCA_016744615.1 Flavobacteriaceae bacterium | reverse complement strand
GTTATTATTAATCTAACGGGATGTCGAGATTCCGTTTCAGTATTATGTTAAGAAATATTTGGTAAATAAGCTATCCCGGTAGGGATTTAGTTCAACAACGGTTAAAATTTATAACGGTTTTCGGCTTTAATTCAATGGTTTGTGTATTTTTATGATGGATATTATTCCTGCGGAAAATATCCGTCTTTTTATCCGTTACAAAATCTTAACCAAACCGTTGTGCGTCAGCAAAACGAACAGAGATTTGAATATTAAAAAAACAACAAATGAAAATAAATAGGCTGTTTATTATGATAATCGGGACACTTCTGTTTTTGAACTCTTGTGCGACTTCAATGACACCAGTGAAAGTTAACAGTACTTTACCTGACCTTACCGAATCAAAATTCTTGTCGCAGACAGAAGCAGAAGAAGTTATAATATCGAATAGATGTAAGTATCTCGTCAAGGGAAGAAGTTATACTGCACCCATAGGTCTGACAACAAAAAACGATTTAAAAAATGCCGCAAAAGGTATAGATGAATGGGTAAAATTAGATGGTGGAAACTCTTATGTGTTGAGAAATTATAAATGGGTTACAGTTGACCATAATGGCTCAACTCAACTTCAAGTAGAATTTGACACCATATTGTGTGAATAATAAAAAGTATGGATTATCAGGTTTTAGTTTTACTATTTGTTGCATTATCCGTATGGTTATTTAAACGTTGGATTTTTAATATAAAGCGTAAACGAAGACGAGATTACTATAGAAACGTATATCTCAAATCAGATGAATGGCAAAGAAAACGATACGTAGTTCTCAAACGAGATAATTGGAAATGTGTCTATTGTGGTGCACGTGCAACGCAAGTTCATCACAAAAGATATGCAAAAAAGAATATCGGAAAAGAACCAATCAAATGGCTCGTTTCAGTTTGTAAACCTTGTCACGATAAACAACATTAAAAAAAATAAAAAGCCGAACGCACAACAATGGCTATAGTTAATACGGGTTTTGGTGCTTAACCCAAAGTGAAGTACCTTGAATAAGATCCGCAAAATTTTCAATTTTGCGTGCCAATTAAAATAAAGAAAAAATTAAAAATTTGGCTAAGTGTAAGTCCGAAAGTTCAGTTCTCTGAATTCCCGTACTAACCATAGCCTAAAACGTTAGCTTTAATAGTTTTAGATCCGTTTTCATAAGGAAAAGTTTTACTAATTAGCAGGATTTAGAATCGGAGCGAAAACGGCCTCAATATTTTTAGGT
>JADGEA010000043.1 GCA_016744615.1 Flavobacteriaceae bacterium | reverse complement strand
AACAGAGAAACAAGGTATTGCCGGAAAAAGACTTAAAGCAGGTTGGAATCAAGCGTATCTATTAAAAGTCTTAAATATTAAAGTGTGAGTTTGCCCTGACCGGCATAAGGACAAATAATAGTCATTCCATTAAAATAACAGTAGTAATCAGAAATTAAGGAACTACAAATTCCCATTTTAGCATAGCGAATAGTTTGATTACTTTCTCTTTATCTTCAATTCTACAAACGGTATAATCAAAATTATTGTTATAGATTAAAATGGTAAGACCTTTCTTTCTTAAGATTTCATTATTTCTATGTAAATAGTCGTATGCAAATTCATTAGATCTAGCCGAGTGAAATTTTATATTCTTAAGTAGTATGAGGTCATGAATATTTTTTTGGGCAACTTTAGCTTTTTCACTATAGGTCATTAATTGGACATAAGTTAAGATTTGATTTACAGCCCATTGTATATAAAGGAAATCATCGCCATTATTGGTCCATTCTGCTAAATAAGGGTTTGGTTCAAAATTTATATCTTCAAATTTAATTTTTACTCCCCAGTTTTTAATCGTTTTTAGTGAGAAATCTTTGTAAACAAAATCAAATTTTTTTGGATCATGTACTGCAAGCCACAACTTATTAGCTAGATCTTTCTTTTCTCTTTCAGTAAAGGAATCTAGAGTCAATAAATCTGCAAGTTCAGTAAATACCTTTTTATCTATACCCAATTCTTTAACCTTGGGCTTTATTTTCGTATAACTGCGTAACTTACTCTTAAACTTGATATTGGTGTAGTCTTTTTGCTGTGCTATTAAAAAACAACTTAAAAGTAGAAGATATAATAAGGGTAGTGCTTTTTTCACTTTCAATTATTTGTAAATATTAATGCATCAGGATTCTAACGAATTGAGTCCTTTTTTATTGAGTAAATATAAAAAAATATCTGCTTTTTTATGCAAAAAGCAGATATTAATAAGGGAATATAATATAATGTGAATTATGGTTGAACCAATTCCCATTTAAAATTTTCAAATAAAGCTGTTAATTTATCTTTATTTTCCAAATCGCAAACAACAATATTGTAATATCCTTTGGTTACAAGTGCGACTAATCCTTTCTTTTCTAATTCCGTATTAACTGTCTCTATATAGGAATAAGCCCAATCATCATCCTTTGGTGGTGAAAAATCAATATCTTTTGTTACAAGTAATTCACTAAAGGAAGAAGCTACACTATCTGCATCATCTCCATAGGTCATCAATTGAAAATAATCTAAAATTTTATTTAAGGTCAGTTGAAAATAAGGATATTCATCGTCGCTAACTGTCCAGTCTGTTAAATATGGATTTGGTTCTAAAACAATCTCACCCTTGGTATTTCTGGTTCCCCAGTTTTTGTTTGAGGTGACGGCAAAATCTTTAAAAACATAATCAAATGTCTTTGGATTTTCTAAAGCTAACCAGATTTTGTCAACAATTTCTTTTTGTTCAGATTTAGAGTAATTTTTGGCACTCAAAACACTAACAATATCTGCTAACATTTCTTTTTCAATGCCTATATCTGTAGTTCGCGGGGCATCCTCTTTGTATTTATAAATATAACTCCTAAATTCAATATTTGAATAGTCAGTTTGTCCAAATGTAAATGAATTTATAGCAATAAAAATAATGAGGGAGAGTAGTTTTTTAATCATATATTTACTTTAGTTAAACTTTAATATAGCAATTTATTAATTTGACAATCAAATATCTGAGATGATCAAACGGGGTCAAGTTAGTCTAAAATTAAATTGATTTCTTAGGGGAATCAACTATATTTCAGAGTACAAATTACAAATATTTTATGAATTAAGCAAAAGATAATATGGTAATTGTTAGAATTTTACAAAAAATATATACTCAACGGCATTAAAATACAATTTTTTCAGTATTAAATAAGTATGGAGAAATTGTCTAGAATTAATTTTTCCCAGAGTATTAGTAGCCCAAATTTAATTACTCAGCATAACCGGCATTACCAACATGGTGATTTCTTCTCCTTCTTCTAAACCATCAATTGGAGTTAAAATTCCTGCTCTGTTCGGTAATGACATTTCCAACAGAATTTCATTTGAACTTAAATGGTTCAACATTTCCAATAAAAAACGCGAATTGAATCCAATTTGCATATCGTCACCTTCATAGCTGCACTGTAATCTTTCATCTGCTTTATTAGAGAAATCTAAATCTTCCGCAGAAATTTTTAATTCGGTTCCAGCCATTTTTAAACGTATTTGATGGGTGGTTTTACTTGAAAATATAGAAACTCTGCGAACTGAATTAGAAAATGAATTTCTTTCTAAAGTTAATTTATTTGGATTTTCTTTTGGTATAACTGCTTCGTAATTAGGGTATTTTCCGTCTATTAGTCTGCAAACCAAAATACTTCCACCAAAAATAAATTTGGCATTGGTGTCATTATATTCTATGCTTACATCATCTTCACTTCCCGATAGAATATTCTTTAATAATGTTAAAGGTTTTTTTGGCATGATGAATTCCGCAACCTCATTGGCACTAACATCTGTTCTTGTGTATTTTACTAATTTATGGGCATCAGTTGCAACAAAAATTAGATTTTCAGGTGAAAATTGAAAGAAAACACCACTCATAACCGGACGAAGATCATCGTTACCGGAAGCGAATATTGTTTTTGAAATAGCAGTTGCTAATATATTTCCTTTTAAAATTGTAGAACTAGGTGATTCTAATTCAACTGATTTTGGGAACTCAGCTCCATCCGCGTAAGCGAGAGCATATTTACCACTATCAGAACTAATTTCAATAGTATTGTTATCTTCAACCTTAAAAGTTAAAGGTTGATCTGGGAATGTTTTTAAAATATCTAAAAGCAATCTGGCAGGTACAGCAATAGCACCAGTTTCATTTGCCTCCACATCAATAGTTGTACTCATTGTTGTTTCCAGATCAGATGCTGAAATCTTCAATTGATTATCACTTAATTCGAATAAGAAATTATCGAGAATTGGTAATGTATTATTGGTATTAATAACTCCTCCTAATATTTGAATTTGTTTTAATAACTGAGAACTAGATACAATGAATTTCATCTATATAAATGTTAGTTGCTAATGGATATCTTATTTTAAAGTATAAGTTACAAATATATTATTTTAAACTAGAATTCAAAAGAATAATTGATGCGGAAATTTATTATTTAAGTGTTAAGATTTTCTTAATACAATAATATTAAGGATTATTTTTTTAGATTTGTTAATATAGCTACTATATAATTAAATTAAACAGACCATAATTAGTCTTCTTATTTTATCAATAAGTATATAATTTTTGTTTTAATTTTATTACAATAATACATATGAAACGTATTCTATTTATTCTTTTTGTTTTTGGATTTTCAGTGATAAATGCGCAAGCACCCAAAAAGAAAAACTCGGGTGAAATATTTCAATCTATTCAAAAATTAAATTTTTTAGGAACAGTTTTATATCTGGCAGCGCATCCTGATGATGAGAATACTAGAATGATTTCGTATTTTTCAAACCATATGCATGCACGTACGGCTTACCTGTCATTGACCCGTGGTGATGGAGGTCAGAATTTGATAGGGCCTGAGATAAGAGAGCTACTTGGAGTTATTCGAACCAATGAGCTATTACAGGCAAGAAGGATTGATGGAGGTGAGCAATTTTTTACAAGAGCCAATGATTTTGGATACTCCAAACATCCGGATGAAACTTTAGAGATTTGGAACAAAAAAGAGGTATTAAGTGATGTTGTTAGAATAATAAGAAATTTTCAACCAGATATTATTATCAATAGATTTAATGAAGAAGGTGCCGGAAAAACACATGGTCATCATACTTCTTCGGCTATGTTAAGCGTAAATGCCTTTGATTTGTCAGCAGATAAAAATTATCATATAAATAATACAAACCCTTGGGAGATCAAAAGGATGTTTTTTAATACTTCCTGGTGGTTTTACGGATCAAAAGAGAAGTTTGAAAAAGCTGATAAATCTAAAATGATGTCATTTGATACCGGGGTTTATTTCCCGTCAAGCGGATTATCCAATACCGAAATAGCGTCTTTAAGCAGAAGTATGCATAAATCACAAGGATTTGGCAGTACGGGTTCCCGGGGAAGTGAAATGGAATATCTTAAATTGATCAAAGGCGAAATGCCAGGAGATAAGGTCAATATTTTTGAGGGAATTAATACTACATGGACAAGAGTAAAAGGAGGGAATAAGATTAAAGAAATATTAGACAGTGTTGAGAAGAATTTTGATTTTAAAAATCCGTCAGCTAATATACCAGACCTAGTTAAGGCTTATAGTCTTATTATGGATATAGAAGATGATTATTGGAGGAAAATTAAGGAAAAGCAGATAAAAGAAATTATTGCTGATTGTGCCGGATTATATCTTGAAGTAATTTCTGATAGCCCAAATGCAATATCCGGTGATAAAATAAAATTAAAAATAGAATTGATCAATAGAAGTCTGCAAAAAATGCATTTGAATTCCTACACGATCAATAATGGGTTTGGTAATGCTTTAGTGCATCAAAATAAAAACCTAGAATATAATTTAAAGGTAAATTTGAAAGACTATTTATCAATTTCTGAAACAGCCCCGTATTCATCAGCTTATTGGTTGAATGAAAAAGGGACTTTGGGAATGTATAAGGTTACAGATCCAGATAGGATAGGAATGCCAATAGTATCTTCAGATAATTTTGTGATTTTTAGCATAGATATAAATGGAACTGTCATTCCCTTTGAAAGAGTTATTAAATATAAATATAATGATCCTGTAAAAGGAGAAGTGTATCAGTCATTTGAAATATTTCCAAAAATCACTTCCCAAATAGCATCAAATGTAATTATCTTTAATGAAGATCAACCCAAAGAAATACCTGTAAAAATATTTGCACATAAAGATGATATTAAAGCTAAGGTAAGGTTGAATATTCCTAACGGATGGAAAGTAAGCCCTGTAGAAATTCCAATAGCAATAATGAAAAAAGGCGAAGAAAAAAAGGTGATATTTGTTGTTACACCTACTAAAGAACAAAGCGAAGGAGTGATCCAAACTAAAATAGTGAGTGGAGATCATACATACACAAAATCGCTTGTTGAAATTGATTATGATCATATCCCTAGACAATCAGTTTTGATTCCATCAGAATCTAAAGTGGTGCGATTGAATTTAATAAAAAAAGGAAATGCAATTGGTTATATAAAAGGTGCCGGTGATGAGGTTCCTAGGTATTTACAGCAAATAGGATACAAAGTAACAATTATTGATCCTGCAAGTATTTCAGATGAGTTATTGCATAAATATGATGCTGTAATGATAGGGATTAGAGCTTATAATACGATAGAAGTATTAAAACAGAAACAAAAATACATTTTAAATTATGTAAAAAAAGGAGGGAATGTAATCGTACAGTATAATACAAGTCATCGTTTATTGGTGAAAGAAAATTTGGCTCCTTATGCATTAAGATTGTCACGTGATCGTGTGACAGATGAACATTCAAAAGTTGAGTTTTTAGCACCAAATAGCGAAGTGATGAATTATCCGAATAAGATTACTAAAAATGATTTTGACGGATGGGTACAGGAGAGGGGATTGTATTTTCCGGATAAATGGGCGAAAGAATTTACACCAATCTTATCCATGAAAGATAAAGGGGAGTCAGCAAAAAAAGGAAGTTTATTAATTGCAAAATATGGTAAAGGTTATTATATGTACACTGGGTTGTCATTCTTTAGAGAACTGCCTGCAGGAGTTCCTGGTGCATATAAATTGCTCACAAATATGATTTCCATTGGGAAAAATGATTTTGAAAAAGAGGTAAAAGAATAAGAAAATATGAAGAATCAACAACAAAACGTTTCCAGAAAATGGAAAAAGCAATACACTACTGTCTTAGTAGCAAACCTTGTTTATATCATCATTTTTTACCTTTTAATGCAAAACTTCTCCTAGAATATGGCAAATCTTGATTGGATTATTTTATCGGGAACTTTGCTATTTATAGTGATTTACGGTTCATGGAAAACCAGAGGAAGTCAAAATGTTAACGATTTTATCAAAGGAGGTAATGAGGCTAAATGGTGGACTGTAGGATTATCAGTTATGGCAACCCAGGCAAGTGCTATTACTTTTTTGTCAACTCCGGGTCAGGCATTTCACAGTGGGATGGGTTTTGTGCAATTTTATTTTGGTTTACCTATTGCCATGGTGATTATTTCACTGGTTTTTATACCAATTTATCACAAGTTAAAAGTTTATACAGCTTATGAATATTTAGAAAGTAGATTTGATCTTAAAACCAGAACTTTGGCTGCAATTTTATTTTTAGTGCAAAGAGGTTTACAGGCCGGAATTACAATTTTTGCACCTGCTATTATTTTATCGGCAGTTCTTGGCTGGGATTTGCTTACTCTTAATTTCCTTATCGGAGTTTTGGTTATCATTTATACGGTAAGTGGTGGTACTAAAGCTGTTAATGTTACCCAGAAGCAGCAAATGGCCATTATTTTTATTGGAATGTTTACTGTATTTTTTATTATTATTAGTTATTTACCACAAGATATAACGTTTAGTAAGGCATTACAGATTGCAGGTGCAAGTGGTAAAATGGAAGTTTTAGATTTTTCATTTGATCTTAGTAACCGTTACACTATCTGGACCGGTTTTTTGGGTGGAACTTTTTTAATGCTTTCCTATTTTGGTACAGATCAATCACAAGTACAAAGATATTTGTCGGGTAAATCTATTCGTGAAAGTCAGTTGGGTTTGCTGTTCAACGGGTTTCTAAAAGTCCCTATGCAATTCTTTATTTTATTGGTAGGTGTGATGGTTTTTGTTTTTTATCAGTTTAATGCATCGCCTTTGAATTTTAATCCGGCAGCGACCAAGGCAGTGAAGAATTCTGCTTTTGCTGAAGAGTATAAAACCTTGGAACAAAAACATCAGGAAATTGAAAATGAGAAAAAATCAGCTCAATTTGAATTGGTTGAAAGTGTTTATAAGGAAAGTATAAAAGAAAAGATCAAAGAATTAAATACTGCTGAGGTCGAAAACAGAGAAAAAGCAAAGAAACTAATTTCAAAGGCAGATGATACGCAGGAGACTAATGACAAGGATTATGTTTTTATTCATTTTATTTTGAATAATTTACCCCGAGGTTTGATTGGATTATTACTGGCTGTTATTTTATCAGCGGCAATGTCATCTACTGCCTCTGAACTAAATGCTTTGGCTTCGACAACTACAATGGATCTATACAAAAGAAATGAGGAATCAAAAAGAGATGGTAAGCATTATGTAAATGTAACAAAGTGGTTTACATTAGGTTGGGGAATAATTGCCATATCAGTGGCAAGTGTGGCGAATTTATTTGATAATTTAATTCAGTTGGTAAATATTATTGGTTCTATTTTTTATGGCAATATTTTGGGGATTTTCCTTTTGGCATTTTTCATTAAAAAAGTAAAAGGGAATGCGGTATTTATAGCTGCAATCATTACACAGGCTATCATTATAGCAGTTTATATTCTGGATGTGTTACCCTATTTATGGCTCAATTTACTAGGCTGCGTTTTGGTGATGGGAATTGCGATAATCATACAACAATTTACAAGTAGTTCTATTTTGAAATCTGAATAGAATATCAACAAAAAACCTGCTATTTAATTAAATAACAGGTTTTTTAATTAAGTTTAGATTTTTACTCAACTGGAATTACCACCTACGGAATACATAAGTTGTTCCTGGTTTTCATTTACAAATATAGGTTGTAATTCAACTCGTAAAGCATCTTCTTTCTCTTTGTATTTAGATGATCCCCAGTTACTATTTTCCTTGTTGAAAATAATTGTCCATGTACTATTTTCTTTAGGGATGATAAAAAACCATATTTGCCGGCAGATAAGTTCTTGCCTTGGATTTTTACATCTTTGTCAAAAGAAATTGTTGTATTCTCATTAGCTCCAGCTCTCCAGACCTTGTTGTATTTTTCCAGTTTGCCCCAAATCATTCTATTTTTCACGTATGGAGAACCGTAATCTATAGAAATGGTGACACTATTGATACTGCCCTTTGTTTGTTTTCTTGATTCATTATGTTATTAGCTATTTATTTAACCTATTTTTGGAAATGTTTTTCCAACTAAATATACGCTATTTTTTCTAAACGCATTCGGAGCAACCCCATATCTCCGTTTAAATGCAGTTGCAAAATGTGAAGGATATTCATAACCCGATTTCATAGCTATTTCAGCTATAGTAAGAGTTGTATCTAATAATAATTTATGAGCAATATTCATTCTAAAGTTAAACAAATAGCCATAAATAGTAGTTTCAAAGAATAATTTAAAACTTGTTTTCAAAACGGTTTCACTCATTCCTGCCGTTAAAGCAAGTTCACTAATTGATGGTGGATTTTGGTATTGATTTTCGATAATATTTCGTGCTTCATTAATTTGTTTGCGGTAGTGAATATGGCAACTACAGTTAGAACATTCTTGTTTACTAATCTGATGTATTTGCAGAATTAACAGTTCATGCACTTTTGTTTCAAAATAAAAAGATGCCAAAGACCCCATATCTTGACAATTTTTTATTTGCTCAATAACATGGTTCATTTCCATTGTAGTTGTCAAATTGCCATCTCGTAAAATGGGGCATTGGTGTTCTATCAATTGCGATAATGCCCCAAAAATATCTGGGTATTGAGTAGTAATAGAATGAATATAGCTGTAAGGAAGAAATATTTTGAAGTATTCGTCTTGTTGGTTCTGTATTAATTGGTGGGTAATTTCATCACCCATAGCACAAAAAAAATTATTTGTATTAGTATTCATTTGGGAAGAGTAAAAAGGCTTATTATTTATATGTGTTTTACCCTTACATACAAAATGAAGAATTGCCACATCTGGAAGTATTTTCCCTGTAAATTGCATATTCCTATCTGCTTTTGAATGTACCAAATGAGCCCATAATTTTGGTGTTCTCCATTCTTTAATCGACATTTTTAACGGTCCCATATCTATTTCATCAGCTTTGATTGAGAAAGGTATTGGCGTATCTATTTCTAGATATTCCTTACTGTAAAAATCCTGAATTTCAGATGAATTGATTGAATAGTTCATGCTCTCTATTTTAATATATGCCCTGAGATTAAAGAATATAGCCGTTTAGCGAAACAAAATAACAATTGGCTTCTTATATCTTTGTTACATACAAATTCAATTAAAGATAACACTACAAAAATAAGAAAAACAACGTGTTAATCAATCCCATTTAATAGGGATATTTTGAAATACAATCATTAATAATTAGAAGTTTAACAGATATAAAATGTGGTATACTTAGAAAAATATGGTTCTCTGGAAAAATAAAGAGGGATTAAAATAAAATATTATGGCAGAAAACAAAAAAGTAATACTTATTCCCCATTGTGTATTAACAAAAGGGTTTAATAACAATACTACCACTCATCGGAATGAAATAGAAGAAATAATAAAAGTATTACTAGATGCGCAGACAGGAATAATACAATTACCTTGTCCGCATCTTTTTTTAAAAATAAGTGAAAGTGATAGTAAAATATATTCAGCAACCAAAGAGAACAACTCTGTTGATGAAAAACATAAGGAAGGAGATCATACGAAATTGTATGAAAAAATCTTAAGCCCGATTATTTCCGAAATTAAGGAATATAAAAAACAAGGAATTCAAGTTGTAGGACTTATTGGAATAAAAGATTCTCCTGATTGTAGTGTGAATACAAGTAATTGTAACGAGCAGAATAGTCAAAGATCTGGGGCCTTTATCGAAATTTTATTACAGAAACTAAATTTTTTTTTCATCACAATAAATATGGCCGATATTAAAATGTCAGGGGATAGTACAGAAGATATTTATTTCTGAAAATCAATATATAATTGTCGCTTTCATATGCAACCTTTCAGTTTTAGATATAAATAAAAGAGAGTAGAGTATTTTAGTATACATAACACAGAACAAATAGTTAAAAAAAATAAATATTAAAAAAATAGATACTCCATTAAATCGTTCAAAATTTAAAATATGACAACAAAGAAAAAACAAAAATCAGGAATAGCTCGGTTGCTGGAAATAGCAGGAGAACGCAAAGGGCTTTTAATTTTATCGGGAATTTTATCAGTAATACATGTTGTATTGTCTATGGTTCCATATGTTCTTATCTATTACATAATAGAGAAATTATTAGGAAATAAGGTATCTGGTAGCGATATAAATACTTATTTGATATGGGCATTTGCAGCCGTAGTACTTTCTTTTGTATTGATGTATGCTTCGGGGGTAGCTTCGCACATCGCCGCTTTTAATATTCTTTACAAATTACGTTGTAAAATAGCATCGAAACTAGGAAAATTACCTATGGGTTATATAGGAAGTCGCAGTTCTGGTGCATTAAAGAAAATTCTTTCTGACGATGTAGAACGAATAGAGGCATTTATAGCTCATGGTATCCCCGATACCATAAAAGCAATAGTACTACCAATAACAATTCTTACTTATTTGTTTGTTGTTGATTGGCGTTTGGCATTAGTGAGTTTTATTCCTTTAATCCTTTTATCTTTTATCATTCCTTTTATGATGGGTTCTAAAAGAGCCAGAGAGGTAACGGCAGAATGGCATACTTCTCTTGAAGAAATGAATGCGGGAATTGTAGAGTATGTAAGAGCAATACCTGTGATGAAAATTTTTGGACAATCAGCTTCTTCTTTTTCTAAATATAGCGAAACTGTAAAACGTTATGATATTATAATTATAGAATGGGTTAAAATATCGTCTAAAGTTTGGGGAACAATTATGAGTTATCTTAATAATGCAGTTTTACCTGTTCTTGCTTTAGGTCTGTATCTATATTTTCAAAATGGGGTTAGTTCATCTGTTTTATTTTTATTCTTGCTTTTAGGAGCAGGATATGTTCGTCCATTATTTGCATTAACAGCTTTAAGTACTCAGATTACAATGATAGATCAAGGAGTGAAGCGAATGGATGAAATTCTTTTTGAAGTAGAAGAACAAAAGGATGGTTCTTTACCGTTTAGCCCTTCTGATTTCTCAGTAAATTTTAAAAATGTAGAATTTTCCTATACTGCTGAAATTGATGTTTTAAAAGATATAAGTTTTTCGGTACCTCAAGGGAGTATTACTGCTTTAGTTGGGCCTTCAGGATCTGGAAAATCAACTGCTGCACAGTTAGTTGCACGATTTTATGATGTAAAATCAGGAAGTATAAATATTGGAGGTATAAATATAAATAACTTAAAAACGGAGGATTTAATGCAAAATATAGGTTTTGTATTTCAAGATAGTATGATGTTTTATCAAAGTTTTTATGACAATATATTAATGGGGATGGATAAAACCAAAGCAGAGGTAATTGCAGCTGCAAAAATTGCCCGTTGTCACGATTTTATTACGGAATTACCCAATGGATATGATACCCTTTTTGGAGGAGAAGGCATCCATTTGAGTGGAGGAGAACAGCAACGCATACAATTGGCTAGAGTAGTGCTAAAGGATGCTCCAATACTTATTCTTGATGAAGCAACAGCTTTTAGTGATCCTGAAAACGAACATCTTATAATGGAAGCTTTCGGAGAAATTATTAAAGATAAAACTGTAATTATTATAGCCCACAGACTTTCTACCATTGCCGAGGTTGACCAAATTGTAGTATTTAATAATGGAATAGTAGAAGGGAAAGGAACTCATAGTCATCTATTACAAAATTGTAAGCTTTACAATAAAATGTGGAATGCACATACTAGGGCAAAAGAGTTTGAACTTATAAACATTGAAGAATCCATTACCAAAGCTTAATCGTTATGTTGAAAAATATATTATACATTTTTAAGAAAACCAATATGCGAATATCTAAAATCGCATGGGGAGAATTTCTGCACACTTTATTTCTTGAAGCTCCAACAGGAATACTCTTATTTATTATTTGGGAGTTATTTAAAGAAAATCCTGATACACAGTTAATTTGGAGTATGGTTATAGCAATGACAGTGATGTTTGTTGTTCAATTATGGGTTGCCCGTAAGGTTATGGCTAATTCATATGGTGTAATTTATACTATAGCATCAAGACTAAGAATACAATTAGGAGATCATCTACAAAAACTATCGTTAGGTTTTTATAAAAAAAGAGACCCAGGAGATTTAGCTTCTGTAGTATTACAAGATGTAAACAATTTCGAACATATATTTGTACATACTGTTCAAAGTATTTTCAGTTCAATAATTGGGACATTAATATTATCCATTTTCCTTTTTATATTAGATTGGAAGTTAGCCCTTATACTACTTGCAGCAATACCAATCGCTTTCCTTTTTGTTTATATAGCAACTCTAGTTGCCGAAAAGTTTAGCGAAAAACATATTGCTTCACGTAACGAAACCAGTAGCCGTTTTATTGAATATATTCAAGGAATACGCCATTTAAAAGCATTTAATCAAACAGGTATTAAATTTTCCATTCTAGAAAAAGCATTTAATGATTTAAGAAAAAACAGTATTGCAGTAGAAGTTATCCCTGGTCCATTTATAATTACAGGCTTTGTTTTTTTCGAATTGTTCTTTTTATTGATGATATATATTGGTATTGGTAGAATTGCTGAAGCAACTATTACTACCCCTACAATTATTGCATTCTTAATTGTTGGTTATAGGTTGTATCAACCTTTAAAACTATTAATGATTGATTATGCCTTGTTGCGATATATGAATGTGAGTATGGTTCGTATTGTAGAATTATTGAAAGCACCTTTGCAAGATATAGGAAAAGATATTACTCCTAAAAATTATAATATTGAGTTTAAGAATGTTACCTTTTCTTATGTTGATAGGGTAATTTTAAACAATATGAGTTTTATAATTCCCGAAAAAGGGCTAACAGCATTGGTAGGAGCTTCAGGTTCGGGGAAAACTACCATTGCCAACCTTATTGCCCGTTTTTGGGATGTGGAAAAAGGAGAAGTGAAAATAGGTGGTGAAAATGTGAAAGATATGGCTCCACAAACTGTTTATAGCCTAATTAGTGAGGTTTTTCAGGATGTTTCTCTTTTTGACGATACTATTTACAACAATATAAAAATTGGAAACCCTAATGCTACCAAAGAAGAAATATTAAAAGTAGCAGAAAAGGCACAAGTATTAGAATTTCTTGATATGCTTTCCGATGGTATTAACACCAAAGTTGGAGAAGCAGGTTCTCATCTTTCGGGAGGACAAAAACAGCGTATTTCAATTGCTCGTGCTATGCTTAAAGATGCACCAATTGTTTTGCTCGATGAAGCAACTGCATCACTAGATCCCGAAAATGAAATTTATATACAACAGGCAATTCAAGAATTGGTAAAAGAAAAAACAGTAGTTGTTATTGCCCATAAATTACAAACAATCCGTAATGCCGATAAAATTATAGTGTTGGAAAATGGTAATGTTTCTGAAGTTGGTAAACATAATCATTTAATAAAAAACAACGGATTATATGCCCGCTACTGGAATACACAACAAAATATAAGTGGTTGGAAATTAAAAAGCAATTAATAAAAATAATAAAATTTAATATTAAATTAAATGAAACGAGATAATCCATACAAACAAGAGAATCCATATAAGGACGATAAAAAGGATTTAGAGGTTGCTATAAGCATGAGTGAAATTTCAAAAACAGTCTTTGCCCCTATTTATCCTGTGATTGCAAATCAGATTAAGGGAAAATTTAATATTATAGATGGAAATTGTATTGATATTGGAAGCGGACCAGCAGATCTTTCTATTTCTCTTGCTCGTATAACCAATTTGCAAATTAGTGCTATGGATGCTTCGAAATATAGTTTTGAAATAGCAAAAAATAATATTGAAATTAAAGGTTTAGAAGATCGTATTTTTACAGTAAAGGGGCATGTTGAAAAAATGCCCTTTGAAGATAATTTTGCAGATCTTATAATCAGCAGAGGCTCAATATTCTTTTGGGACGATTTAACTGAAGCATTTAATGAAATCTTAAGGGTGCTTAAACCTGGCGGTAAAACATATATTGGTGGAGGCTTTGGAAGTGCTGAATTAATGAAATCTTGTGTTAAAGATGTGGTAAAAAGAAATGATAGCTTTTTTAAAAACGGTAAAGGTATGTTAACACCAGAAAACATAAAAAAAATTGTTAAACGAATTGATAAAGCTGCCGAAGAATCAAATATTACAGAATATAACATCGATTATGGAGATTCCGAATTCTGGTTACATATAACAAAGAAATGATTGTTTTTTAGAAAATTTGAAATACTTAGAGATTCTAATTCAATTACGATATGAAATAAGCGTTTTTAAGTAAAGCAGACATTGTATTTAAGAGTAAAAAGAAAGAGACAAAAGATAGATAAAACTCATCTAAGACTAAGTCTCTAAAAACAATGCGAATTGGTATCAATCCACAGATCTAGTATTTATTATCAACCAAAAGGAGAATCTGTGTTAAATCAAGAATTAATGAAATAAATAGACAAATATTTTCTTGAGCATCCTTATTATGGAATTCAACGAATGATCACTTATTTAAATATGGATTTAGGGTATAATGTGAATGTAAAGCGAGTTCGTAGGTTCTATAATAAGATGGGTTTGTAGACTATTTACATAGCAGCAAGAACTACTATTAGAAATAAGACTGAATATGTATACCCGTATTTGTCACACAATTTAGAAATTGAAAAATCAAATTAAGTTAGGTAACCCGATATCACTTACATCCCAATGACTAAAGGATTCATGTATCTAACAGCAATCATTGATGTATACAGTCGTAAAACAATGGGATGGAATTTATCTAATAGCATGACAAAAGAATGGTCTTGTGATTTAGTAAACGATACTATAGAAAAACATGGAGTTCCTGAAATATTAAATTCTGGTTAGGGGTCTCAATACACAAGTAATTATATACATTGAGCGTTTCTGGAGATCTATAGAGTATGAATAAACCTATTTGAATCCTCCTAATAATATGGTATATAATTATATCAATCCATACATAAATATATACAATTTTATAATGATGAAAGAATACATACCGAATTGGAAAATAAAATGCCTAACTCTACATTTAGTGAACACAAATATGTAGCATAAAAATTAACTTATAAATTTAACCGTCCTAAAAAGAGGGAGTAGTATACATTATATAGTTGATAATGTTATTAATACAGGATATTGCTTTTAATTAAATTTCTAATACTCACAACATATTTTATACAACCAGATTATTTCATAATATTGTCGTAATACTTAATAATAAGATTGAAATTGGTTCTTAAGCTATCCTTAATAGGTACTGCTGGTGGTGATTTCATTTTAAGAGGATCAATAGGAGTACCATCTTTATATACTCTAAAATCTAGATGAGGGCCAGTAGATCTTCCTGTAGTGCCAACATAGCCAATTGTGATGCCTTGCTTCACAAAATCGCCAACTTTCATTCCTTTGCCGTATCGAGAAAGGTGAGCATAACCAGAGGTATAAGTACCATTATGTTTAATTTTTACATATTTGCCATAACCCCCTTTGCGACCAATATAAGTAATTTTTCCATCGCCAATAGTATGCACTGGAGTACCAGTAGGAGCGGCATAATCAACACCGTGGTGAGGTCTTCTAATTTTAAGAATTGGGTGCATTCTACTATGACTAAATCTAGAGCTAATTCTGCTAAATTTTAAAGGAGCTTTTAAGAAGGTACGGCGTAAACTTCCACCTTCTTCATCAAAATAATCCTCTAGGCTATCCTGAGTAAAAATATATGCTTTATAATCGTGACCAGAATGTATAAATTGACAGGAAAGTACTTTTCCCAGACCTATGTAAGTACTGTCGATATAGCGTTTTTGATAAACTACTTTAAACCTATCTCCTTTTTGTAAACCATAAAAATCGATGGTCCAGGCGTAGATGTCGGATAATTCCATGGAAAGCATTGGATCAAATCCAGCGTTCTTAAAACTTATCCATAATGAGCTATTTATTTCGCCTTCAGCAATATTAATATCTATACGAATAGGCAGCTGGTGTTCACTAACTTCTATGCTATCAATAAAATCGAATTTTATGTAATTAGTCTTATTCAAGTGGTAAATTATATAATCAGTCTTATTGGTACTATCGTTTCTGTTAAATGTATAGTATTTATTTCCTTGATGCATATATTTTACATCAAAAATTTCTTTGCCAACATCAATAGCCTCAAGTACTCTAGCATAAGAAATACCATTATTTTGAAGAATATTAGAGAAAAATTCATTTTTCTGAATCGTATTCTCTGCAATAGTATAATTATTGGTAATAACACCAAATCTCTTATTTACAATAGGTTGTACTATCTCTTTCAATGTGTCAATCCCAATATCTTGAGTTCCAGTATTTCCATTATTATTGTTATTACAGCTCGAAAGCCCAATTATTACTACTAATACAAAACCAATATGATATTTAATCATTCTTTAAATTTTAAATTCATACAAAGGTACACAAAGAGGAGGTTGGTTTGTAAGAGATTTTTGGTATTTTTGAAATGGTTTTTAGGTAATTTAATAGTTAATATTGCAATTTTTAATTAGCAGTTTGCATTAATGTGAGATGGAAGAATTGTTAAAAGAATTCCTTTAAAAGCAGATAAGGGCTATCAATCAAAGAAAAACACAATACTTTTGAAAAAACGCAACTTAAAAAATACCAGAATTTGATTATGATGCTAACTTGAAAGTTTTAAAAGTAGCGTAAAATGAGGCTATTAGGTAAAAATCTTATTGTTGGGTATATTTAACTGCTGCTTTGAAAGGAAAATATGTAGGAACTCAAGATTTAGGTAATGATATTTGGAAAGTATTTTAAAGAAACCTGTTTTTTAGGTTTCTTTAATCAAGAGAATACCTCGAAGCTCTGTTTCGGGATTGTTCATTAACTTTCATTTTTTTGTATCTAATTAAGGATGGGATCAAGAGAAAAACAAGAGCCAATACATTTTTGACCCTTGTTTCTTAATTCTTGTTTTTAAAAGGTTATTTACTCCACTCAGCAATTGACTCTTTATTCATTTTAACATAGTCGGCATTACCAGCTTTTTGAGCACCGGCTAGAGATTTTTGAGCCGAGGCAATTGCTCCTTTTTTATCACCTATTTCAGCTTGGATTAAAGATTTTTCTCTAAACATCCACCATGCATCAGGATTCATATCTGTAGCCTTGCTAACATATTCTAAAGATTTCTTCATGTTTTTTCCAGTTTGGTGATAAAATCTTCCTGCATTAAAATAATCATTTGCAGAAGGGCCTGCCATTGTTTTTTCAATGCTTTTTAAAGCAATTTTATCAGTAGGAACAGTAATTTTAACAGATATCAAAGTCTTTTCCCATAAAATAAATAAGGAACCATGATTTGGATCAGCTAGATTATCAAATCCCATTTCAAACGTTTCAAATGTGAAAGGCATTGCTTCGGGTTTAACTGAAACCTTTACTGCAACTTTACTATCATCCCACTTTTGAGGAAGTCCCCAATTACTTGCATCTGAATAAAGTATTACATCCCATGAACTTTTATTGGGAATTGTATAGATAGCATAAGTACCTTTTTTTAGTTTTTTTCCGCCTATTTCAACATCTGTACTAAAGGTAAATTTTGTGTTTGCATTGGCACCGGTTCTCCATTTTTCCCCGTAAGGAACTAAATTTCCATATATAACTCTTCCTCGCATTGAGGGTCGAGAATATTCTAAAGTAACATCAGTTAAACCAATGGTTTGTTCAACTTTACTTGAAGGACTTGGTTGTGGGGTTTTAATTTGGGCTTGAAATGAAACGGCCGATAAAATAAAAAATAATGTAAGTAGTTTGATTTTCATAAGATTAGGATTTAATTAATAAGATGTAATTTACATCAATTCTAAATAAAAACTAAATAATGAAACATTTTTTAACAAATATTTAAGATTAACTATATCTTTTTTTTCGAAAATATTGAAAGATAAATCCAAACATTCCTAAAAGAGCAAGAGGTAAAACTATATTAATAATTTGCCAATAATTTTTTTCTTGGAATACCTTTTCTTTATCTAAAAATTGAATTTGTAAATTTTTAGATCTGAGATTGATGATGCCAGAATTGTCTAGCATATATTGCACTGTATTGAGTAAAAAATCAGTGTTTCCATATGGCTGACCGGTCCATTTGTCTATATTTAAAGGTAATGGTTCTCCGTTAAATGTTTCATTTGCAATGATATCTCCATCACTTATGACAACCATTTTGTTATCAATGCATTGTTTTTTGTAATTAATAGCATCAAACGGTTTTGTTCTTAAAGCATAAGCAGATTTAAAATTCCCTTCCAGTAATACTCCAAAAAAAGTATTTCTGTCATTAAATTCTTTTTTATTGGGTTGCTTAGCTATCTCATTTAGAGATACATTGACAGGGGTGCCAATAATTTTAGAGTACGGAGAGCTTTGCAGTAAAATTGTTTTCCTGATTCCGTTATTCAAAGTATCCATGCTACTGGGAAATTTTAATAAAACTGGATCTAAATTCTTGGATATAGGATTGTTATTGTTTGAAATTAGTAGAGGAAAATAATGCCAAATAAAATCTTCATATTGTGTTTGATTTCCGGTATTACCAGCCGCTAATCTAATGATTGAACTATACAGATCTTTGGTTATATTATAGTTAATTCTTACGCCATAATTGAAAAACAAATCGGTTAGATTCAATTCTCTATTAAAGGTAATGGATTTCCCGCTTGCCATTAAGCTATCCATTTCGGCAACTACATTATCTATAAGCCATATCGTTTTTCCGCCATTCATGATATACTGATCTAAAGTAAATTTTTCTTTTTCAGAAAACGGTTTGCTTGGTTTTGCAATAATGGTGAGATCGTAATCAGAAAGATCACTTAAAGTTTTTTGTGGATTAGTTTTAACTGGATCTAAGGTAAACACAGCAAGTTTATAGTACTCTCCTAATTTTTTTAAAAAACTAAATAAATAAATATCATCCAGTTCTCCACTTCCTTTTAGAATAGCAATTTTTTTACTTTTCTCTGTTGTAATTTTGAGTAATGCATTTGTAAATTCATATTCTAAGTTTTCAATTGAATTTTGTAATTGTTCTTCCTGATTTTTTGCAATAGCATTGCTCAATAAAGAAACATTTTCAGTTTTGTTGTTGAAATTAATTACTGCCCAAGGAAAGATTACAGCTTCTGAAACTTTGCCATTTTCTTTTACAGTTAGTTTACTTGGTTGCAGCCCTTTTTTAGTTAGTTCTTTGGTGTTTCCGACAGGATTCACAAAACGAAATTTGATGTTATCATTTAATACATGGAGCTCTTCTAAAAATTGATTTGTTTCTAATTGAATTCTTTTAAATTCAGCAGGAAAATCACCTTGTAAATAAACCTTGATCGTTAGTGGTTCATCAATTCTAGTTATAATTTCTTTGGTTGCATTGGAAAGCGTATATCTTTTGTCTTTGGTAAGGTCATATCTTTTATAAAAAGAATTACCAATTACATTTAAAATGATCAATGTCACTACAACCAAAATAATTTTTATGTATGTATTGCCTACGTTCATTTTTTATCAAAATTCGTTTTAGTGAGAAATAAAAAGAAAAAAGTGATACTTACAAAGTAAAGAATATCTCTTGTGTCTATGACACCACGGCTGATACTCTTAAAGTGCTCATTCATTCCAATATTTTGGATTGTATAGTTTTTGAAGAGATTTAATTCCGCTATAGCGTCAAATCCATAAAACAATAAAAAAGAAAGCGTAACACCTAAGATAAATGCTACAATTTGGTTATTGGATAGTGTTGAAGTAAATAAACCGATAGCTGTAAATGCAGCAGCTAAGAATAAAAGTCCGAAATAAGAACCTAAAGTACTTCCGAAATCTAAATTTCCAACCGGGTTACCTAATTGATCTACTGTATACACGTAGATGAGTGTGGGAATCAAAGCAAAAATTATTAATAAGAAAGCTCCAAAATATTTTCCTAAAACAATTTGCCAGTTACTTAAAGGTTTGGTTTTGAGTATTTCAATAGTGCCCAATTTGATCTCATCAGAAAAACTACGCATTGTTATTGCAGGAATTAAAAACATAAAAAACCATGGAGCCAAATAAAAGAAACTACTTAGATCAGAAAACCCTGCATTCAGAATGTTAAAATCGCCTTTAAAAACCCATAAAAAGAGTCCGTTTATCAGTAAAAAAACTGCAATCACCAAATAGCCGATTGGTGAAGCAAAAAATGTATTAAATTCCTTTTTTAAAATGGCTAACATGCTATTTAGGGTTTTGGGTTTCGAGTTTTATTTTGACTTTAAACCTAGATTACAATTATTATAAACTTGCTATTTTATCCACACTCCATGCCTGTGGAATATCATTAAATAAAACTTTGGTTTTTGACCAAACACTTTTAAAGAGATCAGAATTTCTGTAATTATTCAAATCTTCTTCCGTATTCCAATAGCTATAGGTAAAAAAAATATTTTCTTGATTTTTATCTCTATACAATTCTAAAAAAGTACAGCCTTTAATGTTTCTGATTTTATCTTTATTTTGGTGAAAATTTTCTAAAAATTCTTCAATTTTGTTTTCATCAAAACTCATTTTCACTATTCTTACAAACATATGCTTAAGTTAAAAGTGCAAAATAAAAAGATTAAAATAAAAAGTGATAAAAATTCAAAATTATTTAAATCTAACGGTAATATTATCTCTGTATTTTAAGCCCAGTAAACTTGAGGCTCCACCAACCGTATTTAAATTACTTCTATACAATGAAATTTCAAGGTAATTTGCAGAGTTAAATATAGCCAGTCGCTTACCATCATCTTGCCTTTTATTTGCTGGTATTTTGAAATCTACAATTTCATTATATTTTGTATACACTTTTGTAAAATTATAATTTCTGGCAATTATTTCAAAATCACGTCCTTTGCCAATATTATTAAATATATTTTGGGAGATATTGCTTATTACATTTCCAAAATTATCAATATAAACAACAGTGCCAACAATTTGATTCAGCTCTGTGTTAACCAAAGGCTGAATTTCATAAAGTTTTTTAACATCCTCTATTTTTTTGCCAATCACTTCCAGCATTCCGCCTCGGGCAATATGGCAGGCAACTTTTATAAAAATATCGAGAATGGGTAATTTTGCTTCGTTTGATTCAGGAATTGTTATTTCAACCAGTTTTTCCGGATTAATCTCGTTGGTAATCATGGATAGAATACCGTTATCACAACAAATAAAAAATTGTTTTTCTAATTGAATGGCAATAGGTTTGTTTTCAATACTGATCTCTGAATCAACACCAATAATATGAATAGTTCCTTCAGGATAATTTTGATAGGCGTTTTTGAGAATATAGGCAGCTTCATTTATGCTAAATGGACTGATTTGGTGTGTGATATCAACAATTTTAACATCTTGTAATTCACTATAAATAGCACCTTTAACTGCACCAACAAAGTGATCTTTAGTACCAAAATCGGTTGTTAAAGTAATTATCGGCATGTTTTTTTAAAGAAATGAATTATTGGGCTAGCCCTATATTTAAATATATTATTTTTGCACTACAAATTTAAACAAATTAATATACTATTAAAGCTCTAAAGGCCTAAATTTAAAACTAAATAATTTCCATTTGAACGAAAGAATAATTGAACTTGTTGATATCGATCCAAATGATTTTTTTGGACCCCATAATAGCCATATTGAGCTAATCAAAAAGAAATTTCCAAAATTAAAAATTGTAGATCGTGGTGATAAACTGCGAATATTTGGAGATGAGGTCAATTTGAATGAGTTTGAAAAAGGCTTTAAAAAAATAACCAAATATTTTCATCGATACAACAAATTAGATAAAAATATTATTGAACAAATATTGGTAACAAGTAAAGAGCAGAAACATTCAAAAAAATCTGATGATGTGCTTGTGCATGGAGTAGGTGGTAAGCTTATCAAAGCCCTAACGATCAACCAACGAAAAATGGTGGATTTGATAGATGATAATGATATGCTTTTTGCCATAGGTCCTGCAGGAACCGGAAAAACTTATACAGCTGTCGCACTTGCAGTTAGGGCTTTAAAAGAAAAACAGGTAAGAAAAATTGTTTTAACCAGACCTGCCGTGGAATCAGGTGAGAATTTAGGTTTTTTACCAGGTGATTTAAAAGATAAGCTGGATCCATATATGCAACCTTTATATGATGCCTTACGGGATATGATTCCACATGAAAAATTAGAATCTTTTCTTGAAAAAGGAGTAATTCAAATTGCGCCACTTGCTTTTATGCGGGGAAGAACTTTAGATAGTGCTTTTGTGATTTTAGATGAAGCTCAAAACACAACACACAGTCAGATGAAAATGTTTTTAACCCGTATGGGTAAGCATGCAAAGTTTATCATAACTGGTGATCCTGGACAAACAGATTTACCTAAAAGACAAGTGTCTGGATTAAAAGAAGCTATTTTAACTCTAAAAAATTTAAAAGGAATTGAAATGGTTTATTTGGATGAGAAAGATGTGATCAGACACAGGTTGGTAAAAAAAATAATTGATGCTTATAAAAGTATAGAAACAGAGTGATATTTGCTTTTTTTATTTTGGATTCAAATTTATAACTTATAATATATATCAAACACATGAATACAATAAACGATACCAATTTTAGCTTTCCTAAACAAAAAGCTGTTTATAAAGGAAAAGTGAGAGAAGTTTATAACATTGATGATGATTTGCTTGTAATGATCGCAAGTGATCGATTATCAGCATTTGATGTAATCATGCCAAAGCAAATTCCTTATAAGGGTCAGATATTGAATCAGATAGCAGAATATATGCTTAATGAATCAAGTGATTTGGTTCCGAATTGGTTACTGGGTTGCCCCGATGCAAATGTTGCTGTGGGTTATTTAGCCTCTCCTTTTAAAGTAGAAATGGTGATAAGAGGATATCTTTCCGGACATGCATGGCGAGAATATCGTGAAGGGAAAAGGAAAATTTGTGGGGTGGCTATGCCCGAAGGGATGAAGGAAAATGATGAATTCCCAGAGCCTATTATAACACCTTCTACAAAAGCATCTGATGGAGATCATGATGAAGATATATCAAGAGAAGAGATCATAGCGCAGGGAATTGTTAGCGAAGGTGATTATGTTGTTTTGGAAGATTATACTAGAAAGTTATTTCAACGAGGAACTGAAATTGCAGCAAAAAGAGGTTTGATTTTGGTGGATACCAAATATGAGTTCGGAAAAACTAATGATGGTAAGATCATATTGATCGATGAAATTCATACACCAGATTCTTCCCGTTATTTTTATGCGAATGGTTATCAGGAAAGACAAGATAAGGGAGAAGAGCAAAAACAATTGTCAAAAGAATTTGTTAGACAGTGGTTGATCGAAAATGGTTTTCAAGGGTTGGACGGACAAACAATTCCAGAAATGGATGATCAAAAAATTGAAGAGATTTCTAACCGATATATTGAGCTTTATGAAAATATTACTGGTAAGAAATTTGAAAAGGCAAATACAGATAACATTTTGGATAGGATTAGTAAAAATGTGACAACTTTTTTAAAGAAAAATTGATAAGAAAGTACCATGAAAAAAGCATTTTACTTTTTTGATGTAAAATTCAAGAATCCTTAGAGAATCGTTAGACTTCAATGGGTCTAATTGATTAGGCTAATTTTTTTTTAGGGTCTTAGCGCAACAAGTATTTTGCAGGAAAAATCATCCGATAGCTTACCCCCTAAATAAATTTATCGGATGAATATGGATTTCTATTAAAGGATCCCAACT
>JADGEA010000258.1 GCA_016744615.1 Flavobacteriaceae bacterium | reverse complement strand
TTCGCTACCAATACCAGAAATCCATATTCAAAGAAAAACAAGGGAAACCTTTTTGCAAATATTGATGTTCTACAACAAAACAAATCTGATTTTACAGAAGCCCTATCTGCTGATTATTCCAAAAACCCTATCACCTGCAAAACAGAAACTACAGTAAAAGAAGCCGCCAAAACAATGACAGACAAACGGGTTGGCTCCATAATTATCACAAAAAACAACAAACCTTTAGGTATCATCACAGATAAGGACTTACGTACAAAAATTGCAACAGGAAGACATTTGATTAATGAAAAAGTTGCTGAGATTATGTCATCACCAGTAATTACTTATCCGGAAAAGATTACCATTGCAGAAGCCCAAATAGCAATGTTACAACATAAAGTAACGCATTTATGTATCACAAAGGATGGCACACCAGATTCTGAACTGGTAGGTCTTTTATCAGAACACGATATCATAGTTGTAAGAGGGAATAATCCTTCCGTAATTTTAAAAGAGATCAAGAGAGCCAAAACCGTTAATGATCTCGTATCAATCAATAAAAAAACACAACATTTATTAAAAATTTATTTAGAACAAAAATTACCTGTATTTTTTGTTTCAAAAATAATCTCCACAATTAACAAAACCATCACTCAAAAAGTAATTGAATTTACTTTAAATGAGATAAAAACGGTTTCACCTACTTCATTTGCCTGGCTTGCCCTAGGTAGCCAGGGAAGAAGTGAGCAACTGCTATTGACCGATCAAGATAACGCATTGATTTTTGAAAATGTTCCTAAAGAAGATCATCAATCAACCAAAGATTATTTTTTAAATTTTTCAAAAATGGTAACCAAAAGTTTACATAAGATAGGATTTGAATATTGCCCTGCCGATATGATGGCAAGCAATCCTAAGTGGTGCCTATCTGTAAACGAATGGAAAAATCAATTTAACAACTGGATTACAAAACCAAGTGAAAAAAAGATCATGCTTTGTACGATTTTTTTCGACTTTGATAAAATCTATGGAAATGACCAACTGGTTAGTGACATGACATCTAGTATTTTTCATTCTATACATAAATATGAAATATTTTTAAATTACCTGGGACTTAATGCCTTAAAGAATCCTCCTCCGCTAAGCTTTTTTAGAAACTTTTTAGTGGAAAGCAGTGGTGAACACAAAGATCAGTTTGATATAAAAGCAAAAGCAATAATGCCTTTGGTTGATGCTGCAAGATTACTTGCCATGGCAAAAGGGATCAAAAAAATAAATAATACCGTTTTACGCTTTAAAAAGCTGGCAACGTTGGAACCTCAGAATAAAGACTTGTATGAAACTTGTATTGATTCTTTTAAAATTCTACTACGTTTTAGAACAACCCAAGGATTAACACACGGAGATTCAGGAAGGTATATTGATATCCACTCCTTAAATAAAGTTAACCGATTGAAGCTTAAAGGCTGTTTTAAACCAATCAAAGATATCCAAGAACTGATCAGAGTTCGTTTTAACCTTGCTCAAATGATGTAATATGATCTCCTGGTTTTCAAGAAAAAAATATCCGAAATATTGGTTGGAATATAGCAATCACTTTAAAAATTATAAAAAAACAGATTTACAATATACTCGATTTGTTGTTTTTGATACGGAAACTACTGGTTTAGATATTCAAAATGACAGAATTCTATCCATAGGAGCAATCGCAGTAACCGGAAACACAATGGATGTTGCAGACAGCTTTGATATTTATCTAAAACAAGATAAATTCAATAGTGACACTGTAGAAATTCACGGACTTTTAAAGGATGGTAATTTAAAACAATTCAAAGAAGAGGATGCTATAATTCGGTTTTTAGATTATATAAAAAACGCTGTATTAATTGCTCATCATGCAGATTTTGACATCAGTATAATCAATAATGCTTTAAAAAGGATGCAATTACCCAAACTAAAAAATAAATTTTTAGATACAGGTGTTTTGATTAAAAAAACCAAGTTTCACAATTCCTCTAAAAAACAATATAGCCTAGATAGTCTGTGTGAAATATTTAATATTGAAATGCATGACAGGCATACAGCTGCCGGAGATGCTTATATTACCGGTATTGTTTTTTTTAAAATCTTATCTGCAATCAAAAAAGACAGAGAAAATCTAACCTTAGACCATTTATTATTCAATTCTAATCGCAGGGGATTGTTGTAAATTTTTTTCGTTATAATTCTCATTATATTCTGATTAGTCTTTGCGTAATAGCTGTACACTTGCAGAGAATAACCTTTGATTCAATTATACCTTTAATACCAAATAATTACACTGTTTTTTTTGGGGCTGGTTGATACTTCTACAATACAAAAGCACCCACAAAACAACATCAAGTTATTTTGTGAGCACCATCAAATTTCCCCTTATTTTTAGATTTTACAAAACATTATCCATAATATCCTGAACAACCTCCGGATTCAATAATGTAGAAGTATCTCCTAAATTACTGGTATCATTACAAGCAATTTTACGTAAAATCCTACGCATGATCTTACCAGATCGTGTTTTAGGTAATCCGCTTACAAATTGTATTTTATCCAGTTTTGCTATAGGCCCAATATGCTCAGTAATCAATTGATTGATTTCCTTACGCACATTTTCATGTTTCCTTGATTCTCCGGCTTCTTTCAAAATAACATAACCATATAGTGCATTTCCTTTTATATCATGAGGGAATCCAACAATAGCAGATTCGGCAACCGCCTGATGCTCATTGATCGCATCCTCTATTGGAGCCGTTCCCAGGTTATGTCCGGAAACAATAATCACATCATCTACCCTGCCGGTAATTCTATAATACCCAACCTCATCACGTAAGGCTCCATCTCCGGTAAAATATTGATTTTCATAGGCTGAGAAATAAGTTTCCTTATACCTTTTATGATTTCCCCAGATAGTTCTTGCCATTGATGGCCATGGGAATTTTATACATAAACGACCATCCACCTGATTATCTTTGATCTCATTGCCTGCCTCATCCATCAATGCCAGCTGAATTCCAGGCAGAGGAAATGTAGCATAAGTAGGTTTTGTTGGTGTTAAATAAGGAATTGGAGAGATCATAATACCTCCTGTTTCTGTTTGCCACCATGTATCAACAACCGGACTTTTCTTTTTACCAACATTATCATTATACCAATGCCAGGCTTCTTCATTAATTGGCTCACCTACAGTTCCTAATACTTTTAGAGAAGACAGATCATGTTTTTCAACGCATTCTATATTTTCTTTTGCCAAAGCTCTTATTGCAGTTGGTGCAGTATAAAACTGTGTTACCTTGTGTTTTTCAACAATTTCCCAAAAACGACTCCAATCTGGATAATTTGGTACTCCTTCAAACATCACAGTTGTTGCTCCGTTTGCCAGCGGACCATAAACAATATAACTATGACCGGTAATCCACCCAATATCAGCGGTACACCAGTAAACATCATTTTCTCTGTAGTTGAATACATTCTTAAAAGTATACGCGGTATAAACCATATAACCTGCTGTAGTATGCACCATTCCTTTTGGCTTTCCGGTTGAACCGGAAGTGTATAAAATAAAAAGAGGGTCTTCCGCATCCATAATTTCAGGTTCACATTCCATTGAAGCATTATCCAGTAATGGCTGTAACCATTTATCGCGACCATCCTTCATTTCTATTTCAGAATGGATTCGCTTTGCAACCAAAACAGTTTCTACTCCGGGACATTCCTCCAACGCATCATCAACAATTCCTTTCAGATCAATAGTTTTTGCCCCACGATAAGAACCATCAGACGTAATAACAATTTTACAATCACTATCATTGATTCTTGTAGATAAAGCTGTTGCGGAAAAACCTGCAAATACTACCGAGTGAATAGCTCCAATACGGGCACATGCCAAAGTAGAAATAGCAAGATCAGGTATCATTGGCAAATAGATACAAACCCTGTCCCCTTTTTTAATTCCCTGATCCTTTAATACATTTGAAAACTGATTTACTCTTTCATAAAGTTGCTGATAACTAATATGTTCAGCAGCTTCTTTTGGATCATTAGGCTCGAAAAGGATAGCAGTTTTATCGCCACGAATTCGTAAATGCCTGTCAATACAATTTTCCGTAATATTTAATTTAGCACCTGCAAACCATTTTACCTCTGGTTTTTTAAAATCCCAGGTCAACACCTTATCCCAACGTTTACGCCATAAAAAGTGTTCCTCTGCAATTTCTTCCCAAAATAACTCAGGATTTCTAACTGATTTTCTATGTATCTGAAAATACTCTTCTAAATTTTTAATGTGGTAATTACTCATGTTAATAATTTTTATTGATTTTTGATTCTATGTGTTATAAAGATTTCTTCTATTTCTTTTACAATTGCAACATCATCAATTGTTGATGGAATATTATAGTTAATTTCATCTGCAATATTTCGCAATAATTTACGAAGAATTTTCCCGGAACGTGTTTTTGGTAATCTTTGCACCAATAAAACCCGTTTTAAAGAAGCTACCGGTCCAATGACACGACGAACTTCCTGAACAATTTCTTCCTGAATTACTGATTCTGCAATTCTGTTATTTGATTTAGTCACCACCAATGCCAGTGGTATCTGCCCTTTTAAATCATTATTGATTCCAATAACAGCGCATTCTGCAATAGAATCATGTCCTGAAACTATTTCTTCCATATCTGCAGTTGATAATCTATG
>JADGEA010000042.1 GCA_016744615.1 Flavobacteriaceae bacterium | reverse complement strand
GTATTAAGGCTAAAATTGTTAAATTTGACATCAAACCTGAAGATGTTGGATTTTTTAATGAACTGAAAATCAGTACGTAAATTTGACGTTAGTTGGAAGTAAAAAAACAAATTTAATATAGAAAACTTAAAAAAATATCGTAAATATTAATTGAAAAACAATTTATTGGTGTGAAAATAGTTTGTAATTTTGTATGTTAAGGTATTATTATGTAATTAATTGTATATGAGTACATTTAAAAAAATTTTTGAAAATTTAGATTTTTCTTTTGGGCAAGATATTGTTCCAAAAGATATTTATTTCTCAAATAATGAGGCTCTTACGAAAAAAATCAAAAACAATATTTATTTTTATAATGCTCCTGAAAATGTAAATACATCATTTTATCTTTTCGACCTATTTGATTTAAATGAAGATGATTTGTTTGAATTAAAAAAATATATTTGGAATGAAGATTTATGCGAATTTTATTTTTATCCGAATAGCAAAAAATCAATCTCTTTATATTATGCGAAATTAAATCCCAAAAAAGACCAAGAAAAAAGTGAAATCTATAGTTTTGAAGGACAAAATGATGATGAAATTGAAAAAATAAGGAAGTGGAATTTTGAAACAGGGACTTTTTGGCTTTCTTATGAAAAGTTTGCAAAAGGGGTAGCAGAAAATGAACGTATTGACGTATTATTAATACGTAGATTAGTTGATTTAAAAAGAGAGTTATTGTTCGCTTTAGGAAATGATAAAGAAAAGGAAGTTCAATCTCTGATTGACAGAACATTATTTATTAAATTTCTTGAAGATAATCATATTATTAATTCATTCTTTTACGAGCATTACTTTGATGATGAGAAGATAACATATAAGAATTTATTAGAAGGCAAACCTGATTTTCGAAAAATAAATTTATTATTCAAATTAATAAATGAGATTTTTGATAATGTATTATTTAAGACACCTAATATTGAAGAACAATATATTCTTAAAGCTTCAAAGTATATTTACAATGCAATTAGTGGGGAAGTAAAAGGGCAATTATCATTATTCGATTTTCAGTTTAATGTTATTCCAATAGAATTTATTAGTCATATTTACGAAGTGTTTCTTGAAAAGAAACAAGCTAATGAAGGAATATATTATACACCTCCAAAACTGGCTCAACTTATTATTGATGATACAATCACAAAACAAGGCAAAGTGCTTGACCCTGCTTGTGGTTCTGGAATGTTTCTAATTTTGGCTTTTCGGAAAATGTTAGAAAATTATGAATATTCTAAAAACGCCACAGTATCAGAAAAAATAGAAATAAGAATAAAATTATTAAAAGAAAATATTTTTGGAATAGAAAAGCAATATATAGCTTGGAGGCTGACTATTTTCGCACTGTATCTCGAAATATTTAATGATAATAGTATTAAATCATATGAAGTAAAGAAATATATAACACAGAAAATAAAAAGTGGAAATATTAAAATATTTGAGGATTTTTCAGCTAATATAATAAATGGAAATTCTCTTGAAATAGAAGATAAAAAACTACATTTTAAAAATAAAACTTTTGATTATATAATTGGTAATCCGCCATTTGCTAAGATTAAACCTACAGATAGTGAAAACAAAATAGAAAATGAATTTGTAACTAAATATTTTTCTACAATTAATGGAGTTAAATATTGTGCAAAAGATATAATTGGAAGTAAACAAATTTCACAAGCATTTATGCTTAAAATAAAAGATTGGGCAAATAATGATACTAATTTTGGTTTTGTATTGAACAGCTCAAACTTTTATAACGAGGGAAAATCAATTAATTTTCAAGAATTCTTTTTCAAGAATTATCAAATAAAAAACTTCTATGAGCTTTCGAAAGTAAAGAAGATATTATTTAAGAAAGCTGGTGAAAGCGTTATAGTTTCTATTTTTAACAATAAACAAGTTGATGATAATGTAATTAATTATTACCCTGTTGATTTAGAACTTTTTTCAGAAACTTTTAAATTACTTGTAATTAAAGAAGATAGTAAAATTAAAATCAAGCAAAGTAAATTACTAAATAAAAATATTACGCTTAGAGAAATACTTGTTGGGAATGAATTTGATATTTTGATATTAAATAAATTGTCAGAACACTATAAATTAGGTGGTTTTTTGTTAGAAAACAGGAATTATAGTAGTATTGAAGGTTTAAAACGCATTTCAAATAATTCATTGAGGAATTTTTTAAATATCTCTGAATTAGAATTTAAAAAATTATCAAAAGGCGATAAAACTAATGCTCATAATAAATTTGCTAACAATAATTATCTGAATAAAGAAAAATCAGATTATTATGATACGCAATATATATATAAACCAGAAAATACAATTACCAAGTTCTTAATATTGGATAATGATGGATATCTCAATGAAAAAGATGCAAATAATATAAACTTTCAACGTCCAAGAAATATATTTATATACAAAGGGAAGAATATAATATTTAATAGATTTGGAAGTGAAATAAATGCAGTTTATTCAAAAGACAAGTTGTTTTTTTCAAACCTAATTTATGGGATTAAACTTCAAAATGAAGATTATTATTTATTATTTACGGCAATTCTTAATTCTGATTTAATAAATTACTTTTTAACTCAACGATACAGAATGCGAGTTGATGGTAATTTCACAAATTTAGATACAAAAGCAATAAAAAACATTCCTATTCCATCTAAATTTGAGGATGATTTATTCAATAAAATATCAAAATTAAGTCAGCAATTAACAAATGGTAAATTAAATTATGAGAATGAAACCAAAGATGAATTAGATGAGTTAATCTACGATTTATATGATTTAAATTATTTAGAACGTCAAAGGATAAAAGATTTTTTTGCTCCAAAAAGAATAATTAAGGCTAATGATTTAGAAAAATATAAAGAAACATTGCTTTATACTCTTGAAATGTATTTTGAGAATAAACCAAAGATTGAATACTCTATTGATTTAGAATTTGGATTTAATATGCTTGTTGTTGGAATTTTCTTCAATAAAGAAGATAAAATGCCAACAAGTGAAAAAGTATTAAAGTATAAAATAAATGAAATAATGCAACAGACTAATAATAATCTGTTTGCAATGAGTGGGTTTCTGTTTGGAAAAGACTGTATTTATATAATTAAAGATAGACAATTAAAAAACTGGACAGAAACAAAAGCTTATGAAGACGGCAAGTTAATTTTAAAGAATTTAAGTTAATGAAATCGTATATTAAACTTCCACCTCTCAAACCTCTTTCTGATAGTAGCATAGCAAAACAACAATTATCAGATGATGTTTGGCAAAATTACATTTTTTTTATTGTGCTTAAATATTACAAAGAAATTAATAATAATGAGGTAGTTAATCTTATTCAAGATGAATTATTAAAACAAAATTCACAAATTGAAAAAATACTAAAAGAACATATTTATAAATGGTATAAAAGAATCAAGAGAACAGACAAAATAGATATATGGGGAATTATTTTAAATCTTGAACCAAGTTCTGAAAATTTTGAAGGTTTTTATGACCTAAAATTTCAACATAGTGACTGGAATAAATATTTTGTTTTTGAAGCAAAAAATATCGGTGAAATAAAATCAACTAAACATTCGACAATGTTAAATGAATATGTTTATTCAAATCATAAAGATGACGGAGGAATGCATCGTTTTATGACTAAAAAATATGCTTGTGAAATTAATTTTGGAGGAATGCTTGGATTTATTGTTGGCAGAATAAATGGAGATATAATAAAAGATTTAACTACTAAAATACAGACCGTTTATAGTGAAAATATGAATGGAAAATTAATTGATAAAAAGATTAAATTAAATTCAATAGCTGAGAATAAAAATACATTTACAACCTTTCATTCTCGAAATGGAAAAAATTTCAGTTTATATCATATATTGATGGATTTCAACAAAGAATGAACACCGCCAGCACCTAACAATCTGTATAGTTAATGGCTACTTAGTTCTAAATTAAAGTTAGTGCTTTTAATAAAGTTAGAAATAAACCGAAAAGAAATGCTTTTAAATGCCCAACATTTCATACCCAAACCGATAAGCGCAACTTCAAATTTGTGTTTTTAAAAAAGTACCTTTGCAAAATGCGAATAGATATCATTACCGTTTCACCCGAATTAATTAAAAGTCCGTTTGAACACTCAATCATCAAACGTTCTATAGATAAAAAGTTGGTAGAAGTCCACTTTCACGACTTACGAAAATATGCTTTAAATAAATACGGCAAAATTGATGATTATCAATTTGGTGGTGGCGCTGGCATGGTTTTAATGATTGAACCTATTGATAAATGCATAAGTCAATTGTTTTCGCAAAGAAAATACGACGAGGTAATTTATATGACACCCGATGCCAAAACATTAAATCAAAAAACTGCAAATAAATTATCTTCTGCCAAAAACATTATTATTTTAACAGGCCATTATAAAGGTGTTGACCAAAGAGTTCGCGATAAATTTATTACCAAAGAAATTTCAATTGGCGATTATGTGCTCTCAGGAGGAGAATTGGCTGCTGCTGTTTTATGCGATGCCATAATTAGATTAATTCCTGGGGTTTTAGGCGATGAAACTTCTGCTTTAACCGATTCTTTTCAAGATGATTTACTTGCACCACCCGTTTACACAAGGCCCTCTGAATATGACAATATGAAAGTGCCAGAAATACTTTTATCAGGTAACTTTCCAAAAATTGAGCAATGGAGACATGATGAAGCTGTAAATAGAACAAAAAAAATTAGACCCGATTTACTAAATACTAATGAAGATTAAGATGAGAAAACTTATTTTGGTTTTATTATTATTTCTACATTTCACCTCCTTTGGGCAAAAAGACAGCTTAAACGTTATAACTCCAAAACCAGAAAAATCGTTTTTAAAACAATCTATTGTTCCTTTATCTTTAATTGCCACAGGCTTATTTATTAACTATTCTAACGGAAGTTTTAGCAAAGAAAATTTACAAGAAAAAATTCAAGATAAATTTCCGAATTTTGAAACCAATGTCGATGATTTCTTACTTTTTGTACCCGCATTAACCATGTATGCTGCTGATATATTTAAAGTAAAAAGCAAAAATGATGTATTTACCCAAACAAAATATTTAGCCATTGCTGGAATTGCAAATAATATCATTACTATAAGCTTAAAAAACATCACAAAAGAACAAAGACCCAATGAGTGGGAGCATTATAGCTTCCCTTCTGGGCATACATCCAATGCCTTTGTTATGGCAACTGTATTACATCATGAATTTATTGATTCGAGTCCTTGGCTCGCTTATAGCGGATATTTATTTGCAACTACTACTGGTATTTTAAGAGTTTTGAACAATAAACATTGGGTAAGTGATGTTTTGGTTGGCGCAGGTATAGGAATTATGGTTACTGATTTGGTTTACAGATTAGAACCTCTTAAAAACTGGAATCCTTTTAAAAATAAAAAAGCACAAGTTTTTATGAGCCCTACCTACAATGATAACCGAGTTGGTCTTTACGCTAACATTCAGTTTTAAAGCAAATTAACTCCATCAAAAGAAAAATAAATAATTTCACTTTTAAGTGTTTTATATTTAAAAGATTTTACTGAGTTTGCAAACTCAAAATACAATTCAATTAATTTTTATTAAAACCTTATATATCGAATTCAAGTTGTAATAATTTTTTTTCTTTATAAACTCTAATTTTTAATGCTATGACTGCTATTGCAAAATAAACAAAAGTGAGTAACCATAAATGATTCCATTCATTTTGTACTTGATAAAAAGAAGATTCCATTTGTGTTAATTTCACAAAACCTGTTATACCAGGTGTTGATGGTAACAGTTTTGCTAATTGCTGATAAAAACTCGAAAACCCTTCCATAGGAAAAGATAATCCACTAAGCATCAATGACGGAACGGATACTAAAACTAAGAATGCAATAGAGTCTTCTCGCCTTTTAAAAAACGAACTAATTGCTATACCTAAAAAAACAACCGCACTTAAATAGGGTATTGAAAATAAATATACCGTTAATAAAGAAGAACGAATTGGAATTGAAAACAGGGTATATATAACACCTATCTGAATTGGCAGAATAACAGCAAATATTAAAGAATACAAACTTGCTTTAGCTAATAATACTGGTATTGTACCTCCTTTATGTAGTAACCTTGGAAAATCTGAACGCATTGTTTTATCCTCCTTTCTTGAGCCACTTAAAATTCCAATACCCATTAATAGTACTAACTGAACTATTAAGGCTGTTATCATAGGTATTATATAAGTTGCATAACCTGATGATATATTAAATAAGCTTATTGAGATAGATTGTATTGGCGTGTAATTTTGTTTAGCAATGGCTATTGGAGTTCCTTTTGCCATATCTTTTTTTATCACAATTCCTGCATTAAAATAACCTGTTGCTACAGATACATCAACCAATACTTTTTTATAAAAAATCATATTTGAAGCATCAGAAAAAGTGACTAAGGTTGTTTGCCTTGATCTCCTAATGTCTTTACCGAAGTTTTTTGGAATTATTACAATTCCCATTACTTTTTTTGAATAATAATCGACTTTTGCTTCTTCTAAATTAGCATAAGACGAAATTGTTTTAATTCCTTCAGAAGCATTAAGCATTGAAATATAATCTCTACTAGTTTTAGAATTGTCTTGATTTACAATAGCAACAGGAACCTCTGTAACAACTTCTTTTGAATAGATGTATGTATAAATTATTAATATTACAAAAGCTACAGAAAAAAAATTACTGATTACAGCTTTGTCTAATTTCACAGCATTCCATTCAGTAAAAAATGTATTTCTGAATGAAATTTTTGATCGATGGTATTTTTTATATAATTTTTTCATTTTTTAAATGCGTTGAAGAAAAGAACCCCTTATTAACATTTTTTTTAGCTTTTTAAAGCTTAGTAGTATTGGTAAAATTGTTAATACCACTAATACTAAAATTGCATACATAGAGTAATAAACTGGAATTCCTCTTTGTGTTTGATCTAAAAATAAATCAAAAAAATGTGTAAATGGAAATATTTGACTTACCCATTGTAATACTTTTGGCATTCCAAAAACTGGAAATGTAATTCCCGAAAAGGATAAACTAATAGCTGCAAACCCAGAACCAAAAGTTAAGGCCTCTCTAAAACTTTTACTTATTGACAAAAATAATATTGCATATGCTTGCGATGAAATAATTAAAAGAAACAATGCTACTAAAACTATAGCTTTATTACCATTTAAAGGAAAATCTTTAAAAATAAACATACTAAAATACATAATAAGTCCAACTAAAGAAAACCAAAGCGTATATGGTGTAATTTTACCCAGTATTATCGTTGTTAAATTACCTTTACCTATACTGTATAATTTCTCTCCCTTGTTATATTTTAAATCGGTACCAAAACAATAAATAGTTGTTAGAATGACAAATATTTGAAAAAATAAAGTTAAAAATCCCGAGTTTAAATAGTAAGCATAATTTGTATATGGGTTAGAAAGTATATGATTACTTGATGCAATGGGTTGATAATTTGCCTTTGCCTGATTTATAGATATTCCTTTTTTTAATTGCTTTTGAATATTTACACTAGCTGAAATAGTACCTATAGCTCGTTTAAATGCTTTATTTTCCAAACCCGAAGGCAGCAGTAAATTACCATTGAATTGATTAATAATAGAGACTTGTTTTCCTTGTTTTAATTTCTTTCCAAAATTTTTAGGAATGATAACTAATCCATACACTTTTAATTCCTCTATAAGAATTTCACCTTCTAATTGACTGGTTGGCTTAAAATTTACTTCTATTTCTGGAGTTGCATTTAGTTGACTGATAATATTTCTTGAAATAGATGAATTATCTAAATCAACAACAGCAATAGGCAAATCTCTTGCAACACCTTTATTTAGCAAAGTGTGAAAAAACAATATCGAAACAAAAGGTAAAATTACTGCAAAAATGAACATAGACTTGTTATGAAAAAGCATTCTAAATTCTCGTTTTACAATATGTAAAAATGATTTCATTCTTAATTATTAAATTGAGAATAATCAATTAAAATACTCATTCCAGGTCTTAACTCTGTTTCTAAAGTAACTGGAGTAGCTTTAATTTCAAAGGTACGAATATCAAAATCACCGGTTGTTTTTGTTGCATTCCAAGTTGCATAATCACCCAAAGCAGTTACGTAATAAATTTTAAATGTAATTTTTTTATTATTTAATGCTGGAATAGTTGCTTTAAATTCTGAACCTTTTTTAAAATTGAAAAGCCTTGTTTCTTTAACATTTATAATTGCATACGAATTTAAAACATCTACCAAATGAGCAACTGGAAAACCAGCACCTATCAGTTCCCCTTCTTCTGGTAAAAAATCTAGAACTTCCGCATCTATTGGACTAATAATATACCTTTCATTTTTATAACTATCTAATTCTATTATAGCACCTTCAGCTCTTCTTACCAAAGCTTTCGCTGCTTCTACATCTTCTTTTCTAGCTCCTTTTAAGGCTATTTGATATTTATTATACGCTGCTTTCTGATCATTTTTGGCCGCTTCATTTTTAGCAAAAACTTCATCTCTTTTCTGTTCTGAGACGACTCCATCTTTAAACAAATTTTCAATACGTTCGTATGATTTCAACATTACATTTGCTCCTGCAGTTGCTTTTTCATATAAACTTTTATATGCTAGAATTTCTTCTTTACGAGCACCATTTATTGCTTTATTTTTCTTAGCATTTGCAACATCTCTTGCCGCAATAGCCTGTAATTCTTTTGCATCAATCTCAGGGCTTTCTAGTGTTGCAAGTAATTGTCCTTTAATAACACTTGTACCTTCTTTTACTTCAATAGATTTTAAACGTGAAGGTATCTTAGATGACAAATAAATTTCTTTAGCTTCAATTCTACCCTGTAAAACAATGGTTTTCGATTTACTTACAAACCAAATTCCTGTTAATACTAAAATAGCAATAACAACAATGCTTACAACTGATTTTACAACTTTTAAATTTTTCATTTTTTGTATTAAATTTTGTTCAAAAAAAATTCTGTTTTGTTTAAGCTTACCATTAATTCGCCATAAGTAGTATTATAATAGTAAAGAGCTTTTATTTTAAATAATTTAATTTTAGTCAATTTCACTGTTGCATCAACTACCTCAAGTGAAGTTCCTGTTCCTTCTTCAAAAGCACGTGTTCGCATAAATTTTAGTTTTTTTGCTAAGACTTCATCTGTAGCTAAACTATTGTATTGCTCTCGCTGCTTTTCTAATTCATTATATAATTTTTCTGTATAAGTTAACAGGTTTAACTCTGCTTGTTTTTCTAATTGCTGAACTTGCAAAACTTTATGTTTAGCAGCTTTTATTTTATGCCCTCTTTCAAAACCATTAAATACATCCCAAGTAGCCCCAACACCTACAAACCACTTGGTTTCAACTAAAGGTAAATTATCTTTCCATAAAATATACGTACCCTTTAGTGCCACTTTTGGATAATACTCACTATTTTCTATTTTCACTCCTTGTTTAGCTAGTTCCTCGTTTTTTTTTAAAAATTTAAGTTGATCATTCTCCTTAATCATTTCATTTTGAAATTCACTTAAAGAAGTTTGAAGTATTGGATTTATAAAATTAGTTGAAGTTGAACTAAATGTTTTTCCTCCAATCAAATTTTTAATAGCTGTAGTAGCTAATGAAATATCTTTTTTAGCCGCTAATAATTCACGTTTTGCATTCGCCAAGGCAACTTTTGCATTCAAAGTTTCTACTTCGGGAATAATTCCATTTTCAAATAACTTGTTTGCATGATTACTATGCAATTGTATCGTCTCAAAAACTTTTTTACGTAAACCTTCTGCTTCTTTGGCTAGTTTTAGTTTAAAATAATAGTTTATTAATTTTATGGTAAGAGCATTTTCTTTTATTTTGTGGTGACTCTCAGAAAGCTCATATTTTATTTCTGCCGCTTTATTGGCTGCATTTATTTTACCTCCAACAAAAATAGGCCATTCAATATCTGCTGTTGCAAAACCTAAGTTTTTTTCTTGAAGTGTAAAATTCCAATCGCCCAAAATATTTGGATCTGTAATACCTAACAATCCACTAGCCGCATCTCGTTGTCCATTTAAATCTACACCAATATCTTCATCTAAATTTAAATAAACACCTGAAAGGCTCAATGACGGGTAACGTAAGCCTTTTATAGCTTTTTGTTCTTCTTCCATCACTTTTACTTCTTGTTTCGAAGCATTTAAATCTCCATTTTCTGAAATCATTAAGTGATAAGCATCTTTTAATGATAATTCTTGTGCACTAACATAAGTAGTAAGAAAAACTAAAAGAAAGGCAATTTTTGCTACAGTTGGTTTTAAAACCTGTTTTAAATTAATAAACATTAATAATCTTTTTTTAAAATATTTAATATGTTCTCAGTCAAATAATTAACATCATTATTTGATATTTCTTCAATTTCTAAAAAACTGGTTCTTTTAAAATGAATATAACCTATTACGTACATAAAAAGGTGATAGTATATTTGTAGTAATCCAACATTTTTACTTATTTCACCAGAAACCTGTCCTATTTCTTGCAATTTTTTTATTAAGGATATATTTCTTTCTTTTAATTCCTTATTTGCTATAAAATTATCATTATGAAGTAGTTTATAAAAGAAATTTGAAGCTTCAGGTTCATTTAAAGCATATACAATTCTATTTTGAATAAATGCTTTTAAAATAGGAGCGATACTTATAGGGTTTAAACCAATTAAAAACTCTAATTCATTACTAAGTGACTCTACTTTATCAAAATACAATTCATCAATTAAGGCTTGTTTACCACTATACAACCTATATAAATAGCCACCACTAACATTTGAATTTTTGGCTATCATCGCAATTGTTGTTTTTTCAATACCGTGATCAACAATAGTTTTCATAGTAGCCTTTTTAATTCTTATCAGTTTATTTTCATCAATTTTACGAGCCATTTAATTAAATTTCAATTATGCGGCGAATATATGAATAAACGTTTATTCATTAATTATTTTTTATAAAAAATACAGATAAAAATTATTTTCTTTTGCTTCAATGCTAACATTCAGTTTTAAAGCATTTTAACCTATTTCAATAAAGATATAATAATTCACTTTTAAAGGTTTTATATTTAAAAGAATTTATTAAATTTGCAAACTCAAAATCAACCTCTGACGAAAATCGTGAATGTTGGTATTTGATCAACCATTAAAAAAAACATAATGGAAAATTTAGTGAGTTTTGTACAAAAAGAATTTGTAACAAAAAATGATATTCCGGAATTTGCTGCCGGTGATACCATTACAATTTATTACGAAATTAGAGAAGGTAAAAAAACACGTACGCAGTTCTTTAAAGGAGTTGTGATCCAAAGACGTGGAAGTGGAAGTTCAGAAACTTTCACCATTAGAAAAATGTCTGGCACAGTTGGTGTTGAACGTATTTTTCCAATTAATTTACCTGCAATTCAAAAAATTGAAATAAACAAAAAAGGTAAAGTTAGAAGAGCAAGAATCTTCTATTTTAGAAACCTAACAGGTAAAAAAGCTCAAATTAAAGAGAAAAGAGTTTAATTCTTTACTTTTATCAAATCCCATTTCGAATCGAAATGGGATTTTTTTATTCACAATTGTTAATAAACACTCTTGATATCTTGTTCAAATCAAATTCCACTTTTTTTTTGAAAAAATGAAATTTGCATATATCTTTGTTTAAGAAATTTGAAGGAAGATTAATTTTTAGATTGAAACATGGAGGTGCAAATCAAAATGTGGATTGAAAAAAGCAATTGAAATTTAAGTTTTAGAATAAGGGTTAAACCTTATTTAGTGATTGATAATCTTATCAATAAATAACAACAGTATTTAGCATAAATATGAAAGTAATTTAAAGATTGTTAGTTGCGGAAGTTGAATACATTAAATTGAAAATATTATTTAAGCTCAGGTTGAGATGAAATTTTCACGAATAATTTGAAGTATTTAATTGAGACAATTGTGAAAAATTGTAGCAATACAACAAATTGTAATTAAGAAGTTAATAACAATTTTCGCAGAAAATGTTTCGGCAAATCTCCATAACAAAGAATCTCTTTGCTATGGAGATTGTTTTTTTTATTTTACTACACGACTAAAATCTAAAAATGTAATTATCAACAATTGTTAATAGCTTGTGTTCATTATTTGTTAGTAAATAACTAAGCACAAAGTGTTTATATTTCAATTTCAATACTTAAATTTGATTAAGAATCTTTTGTTTGTTTGAAACAATCCCCTTCAAATTATGAATTCAGTTTCATAAGCGATTTGATTTTTTGGATATCATCCGTTTTCTGTTACAAAATTGTCAAAAGAGAATATTTAGCACACAATTTTCCAACAGATCAAATAATTAAAATAGCTATTTGGTATATTATGAACACCTAACCAAACTATTTTAAGAAGTTATTTTTTCTAACTTCATTTTAGAAAATTTATCTTCAAAATAAAGCCATTTTAAGCTCTGTTTAAAATGGCTTTTTCTATAAAAAAAAGTATATTTGTTACGCATAAATTAAATTAATAAGTAAAGCTGTACATATGTACATTAGTAACAATTACAGCTTTTATAAGATAAAAATATTATGAGTACAACACCTAAAATTATTTACACTAAAACTGATGAAGCTCCAGCTTTAGCTACCTATTCATTTTTACCAATTGTTGAAGCTTTTACCAAGTCATCTGGTATAGAAATTGAGATCAAAGATATTTCTTTAGCGGGACGAATTTTAGCTCTATTTCCCAAAAAATTAAAATCTGATCAAACAGTAGCAGATGCTTTAGCTGAACTTGGAGAACTGGTAAAAAAGCCAGAAGCAAACATCATTAAATTACCTAATATTTCTGCATCAGTACCCCAATTGATAGCAGCAATTAAAGAATTACAGGCATTAGGTTATGCAATTCCTGATTATTTGGAAAATCCAAAAACAGAGGGAGAAAAAGAAATACAAAAAAAATACGGTACCGTAAAAGGTTCTGCTGTAAATCCAGTATTGAGAGAGGGTAATTCAGACAGAAGAGCGCCTAAAGCAGTTAAAAATTATGCCAAAAAAAATCCACACTCCATGGGTGCATGGTCAAGCAATTCTAAAACACATGTATCAACAATGGAAAATGGCGATTTCTTTTCTAACGAAAAATCTGTTACTGTTTCCAATGCCGGAAATGTTAAAATTGAATTTATAGATAAAACTGGTGATATTACAGTTTTAAAAGAAAATACACCTTTATTGAACGGTGAAGTGATCGATGCTACAGTTATGAGCAAAAAAGCACTTTTAAGCTTCTTTGAAGAACAAATTAGAGATGCTAAAGAAAAAAACATATTGTTCTCTTTACATATGAAAGCTACGATGATGAAGGTTTCTGATCCTATTATTTTCGGACATGCAGTAACTGTGTTTTTTAAAGATGTATTTGAAAAGCATGACACAATTATTAAAGAATTGGGTGTTGATGTTAAGAATGGTTTTGGTGATTTGGTAAATAAAATACAACGTTTACCAGCAGACCAAAAATCAGCTATTGAAGCGGATATAAAAGCCTGTTTTGAAAACAGACCTTCAGTTGCCATGGTGAATTCAGATAAAGGTATAACCAACCTACATGTGCCAAGTGATGTAATTATTGATGCATCAATGCCTGCAATGATACGTACTTCAGGACAAATGTGGAATGCAGAAGGTAACCAGGAGGACACGAAAGCTATAATTCCGGACAGTAGTTATGCAGGAATTTATGAAGCTACCATTGATTTTTGCAGAGAAAATGGTGCCTTTGACCCCGCTACAATGGGAACAACTTCCAATGTTGGACTGATGGCTCAAAAGGCTGAAGAATACGGTTCTCATGATAAAACTTTTGAAATACAAGGCAATGGAATAGTAAAGGTTACAGGTCATTCTGGAAAGGTAATATTTGAGCATCCGGTAGAAGAAGGAGACATTTGGAGAATGTGTCAGGCCAAAGATGCTCCAATCCAGGATTGGATCAAACTTGCAGTGAACAGAGCAAGAGCTACAGGCTCACCTGCTATTTTTTGGTTGGACAAGAACAGAGCCCATGATGCACAGATTATAGAAAAGATAAATACCTATTTACCAGAAAATGATACAGCCGGTTTAGACATTCAGATCATGACTCCTAAAGATGCAACCCTGTATACTTTAAAAAGAGCTAAAAAAGGATTAGATACCATATCAGTAACTGGAAATGTATTAAGAGATTATTTAACTGACCTGTTTCCTATATTAGAGTTAGGTACCAGCGCTAAAATGTTATCTATTGTTCCTTTGATGAACGGTGGTGGTTTATTTGAAACTGGTGCTGGTGGATCTGCTCCAAAACACATTCAGCAATTTGTTAAAGAAGGTCACTTAAGATGGGATTCACTAGGAGAGTTTTTAGCATTAGCAGTATCACTAGAACATTTAGCTGAAAACTATGACATACCTAAAGCCATGGTTTTAGCAGAAACATTAGATGAAGCTACAGATAAATTTCTGGATAACAGAAAATCTCCTTCCCGTAAGGTAAACGAATTGGATAATAGAGGAAGTCATTATTATTTAGCAACTTATTGGGCACAAGCCTTAACTGCACAAAATAAAGACCTAGCATTAAAAGAGCAGTTTAAAAGTATTGCTTCAAAATTGGAAGATAGTGAAAAAGCAGTGATTGATGAATTAAATGCTGCTCAGGGAGCTGGAGTTAATATTGGAGGTTATTACTGTTTTGATGAAGATCTTACTACAAAAGCAATGAGACCAAGTAATACTTTGAATAGCATTATTGCTACAATTTCTTAAGTCAAATAAATTTATTATTAAAAGCGAGAATTAATTTCTCGCTTTTTTTTGGTTTGATAAATCAATTCATATATTTACTGATCATTAGTATTATTGGGATAAAATATGAAACCAGATCAAAAAAAAGAGAATTTTGAAATTGAAGAACCCCGAACTTTATTAAAAACAGGTGTGAAATATCTAGCAATTTCATTACCATTACTTTTTATTTCTCCTATTGTGATTACGATTGGTTTTAAAGCAATAAAGAAAAGCGACAATTATATCATGATTGTTTTAGGACTTATTTTAGCATTTTTTACCATTATTTTAGTTGTACAAGCATTTAGAAAAATATTAAAATCACTTTTTAGCAGATAAGTTTTAAAATATCTTCGTCTAAGAAATAAAAAAAAGTATTTGAGAGTGAAAAATAAATCGTTCTATATCCGATTGACACAATGGGAACACTGGCCAACCATACTATTTTATGTTCCTTTAGCCCCTTTTTTTATTTATAGGGCAATTAAAGCCAAACACCTGGTACATTACGCAGCAACTAATCCAAATATTTTATATTCGGGTAACGGAACAGAGTCTAAATTTGAAACCCTGTTATTGGTTCCTAAAAAATACAGACCAAAAGGAATTTGGATATCAAAAAACAGAGATCAAGAAAACACGATGAATCAGATTGACAATCTGCCTTTTGACTTTCCTATTATTGCAAAACCAGATATTGGATTTAGAGGTTATCTTGTAAAAAAAATTAATACTAAAGAATCATTGATCAATTATCTAAACCAGGTAGATACTGATATCATTTTACAGGAATTTATCCCCTATCATAATGAACTTGGAATTTTTTACCACAGAATACCGGGAAATAAAAAAGGAAAAATCACATCAGTCACTATTAAAAAATTTATTTCGGTTTATGGAGATGGTAAAAGCACCTTATCAGAATTGATACAAAAAGATAATCGTGCATTTTTATACTATAATCTTTTTAAAAATATCCACAAGTCTAATATGGACAAGGTATATAAAAAAGAAGAAAAGATTATTCTTACAGAAATAGGTAATCATTCAAAAGGCACTCAATTTATTAATGGAAATCACCTAATCAATAATGATTTAGAGAAACTATTAGATGGCATTTGCAATGAAATTGACGGATGGTATTATGGAAGACTGGATATCAAATACAAAGATTATGACAGTTTTTTAAAGGGAAAAAAAATCAAAATTTTGGAAGTGAACGGAATCATTTCTGAACCAACACATATTTATGATGCCTCTTGTGAAAAATCTTCTTTTTTAAATTGTATAAAAACCATCAATGACCATTGGAATATCATGAATGAAATTGCCTTAAAAAATCATAAAATCAATAGTGTGCCATACCCAAAAACAATTCCTTATTTTAAAAACATGTTATGGTTAAGAACACATTCCAAAAAACTTAGGGAATTAAATAAAAAAGAGCTCTAATTAATGATCTTATTTCGTGGAGTTGTTGGGTTATATCCAAAATCAGCATCCGGCAAAAGAATACCCAGTTGAGAAATAATATATCCTATACTTGCAAAATGGTGAATTGCATGACTATGCGCCTGTATCAAAGCTGATGCCAGCGTATAATTTGCAGTGATCATACCTAACCCAAGATCATCTTTCACCTCTACTTTTACATCCAGATCCGCAGATTTCAATGACTCCAGTTTTTCAATCACTTCTTCAAAATATTGCAATCCAAATGCTACTTTCTTTTCTGCTAATTCATTTCTTTTTCTGGCAGAAAGATCTACTTTTTGGGTTTCTAAACCATCAAAAATGCAATCAAATACATCTAAAATATGCCGCATATGAATTCCAATACTTGAATAATAAGGAGCAATAGAATTGTCACTGTACTGCGAATCATCAATTGTATTTATTAATTTAACACCTCGTTGAAGATTATAAATAATTGCCTGGATCATTATTTTTTTTCTTTATAATCGCTAATTTAATAAAAAAATTACTTCAAAAATTTAATTAAGGTCATAATTCCCAAAACCAGAAAAAGTAAGCTTAAAATATAATTGATATTCCTTGCAATAAACTGTGCCTTTTTTTCGATAATCGATGCAAAAAGCACATACACAACAAACAATGCAAATGCACCAAGAAAAACACCTGCAACAAAAATACTAATATAGGGCTGGCTCATAATCAACCATCCTTTTGTTTCTAAAACAGAACTCAAGACCAAGTAAAATGGTATTGCAAGCATATTCATAGAGGACATAAACATCCCTCTATATAGAAAATTCCCCTTTTCCTTTTTACCTTCACCTTTAAATTTTTTACGAGCCTGAAAAAAGAATACTATTGATAGAGAAAATAAAACCACAATTCCTGCTAGGGTTAGATTATCTATCACTTCAGGGTGTTTGACAAAGTATTTTGCAAATGCAAGAGCAATGTATGCCTGAGGTATAACTATGATCGCTGCTCCTAGGGCAAAGAGTAGTGCAGATTTTTGATCTCTTTCAATTTTAGTACGAACAGCCGTCATATTAAGCATTCCCGGAGGAATTAAACTTATAAAGGCCATGATAAAACCTAAAAACAGGTGAGAAATTAATTGCATAACAAAATTATTGAGCGTAAATGTAAGCAATTTAATTTCTATCCATGTACTCTTAAAAATTGGGTTATTTAGATAAATATTTTTTATATAATTCGTTCAAATCACTTGAAATCTGCAATTTGATGATCAAAAAAACATAAATCAACAAGATCAATAAACCTTTTATAGTAATTCCTAGCAAGGGATGAACCGGAAATTGTATAAAATAAAATACCAAAAATAAAATTACAATCAGCAAAACAATTTTACCGGTATTTTTAGTATACGGATTCATTTTTAATTTACTATTTACATAAACTATTTTTATCAATCCAAAAAATACTACTACTATTACAGTTGCCAAAGCAGCTCCATTAATACCAAACTTTTCTATAAAAACTCTATTTAAAAATATGACACTAATTGCCATTGCTATAGAAAAATAGAAGAACATTCTATAATATTTTGAATTGGTTAGAATCGCTCCGTTATTTCCTAAGGATAGCTTGAATAATTCAGAAACTGAGATCATTAAAACAATATACACTCCTACTGAATACTCTGGTTTATTTATAATTTGATATATTTCAACAATATTGCTATTGATCAATAAAAAAAATAAACCTCCTATGATCAACAAGTTAAGAGAGCTTTTTTTATATAAATTTTCCACCTCTTCAAGGTTATTATTATTCAGTTCTTTAGCCGTAATCGGATTAATTATTTGTTGCATTGCTCTTGACGGAATAGCAATTACAGATGCTATATAAACACCTACCGCATAATAGGCAACCTGAACAATTTCTTTCATCTGCGGAATCATAAATTTATCAATCTCCAGTAAAATAGTACCAGCAGATCCAGCTAAAATAATATAAACTGAAAAATTTAATACTTGCTTTAAATTTTTTGGTAAATGAAAAGAATGGACTCGTGGAAAATATAATTTAAACGCATAGATCATGATGATCAACATTCTTAAGCCATAAACAATTACCAAAGCATAAATAAATTGTTCACTGTTGATCCAATCAAAATGCAGAACAAACAACAAAACTGTAACACTAATTCTTGCAAATACTTCTCTGATAAAATTACCAAAAACGGATTTCATTTGCACCTTACTCCATGCATAAAAAACCTCAAAATATCCCATGAAAATGGAGATAACAAAAATAAGATAAGTGTATTTTTTAATAATTATATTTTCTCTGGATAAAAATTCAGAGATAGCATCATAAAACAAGGCCCCAACGATTGATAATGGAATGATAATGATCAGGGGTAAAAATATAGCGGTAATTAAAAAATTATCTCTATCAGATTTATTCTGATAGGACGTGAAGAATTTAATGATGGTATGCTGCATTCCAAAGATCAGCAAAGGCATTAATATATTAGCCGAAGAAAGTAAAAAGGTTACTAAACCATAATACTCTGTCTCTAAAAAGTAAATGTACAAGAACAGAACATTCAATCCACCAATGGCAAATCCCAAAAAAATGATCAAGGTATTTTTAAATGATTGCTGTAAAACTATACCCATTTTACTCTTTTTTAATTAATTTATTAGACAAATAGTTAAATCTCAAAAACAAAAGAACAGCCGAAGTTGTTAATCCTGCCAATAAGCCAACCCATAAACCTTGTGAGCCCCAACCATAAGTTATACCCAACAAATAACTAATTGGAAGACCAACAATCCAATAGGCAAAAAAAGTAATATATGTTGGTATTTTTACATCTTGCAAACCTCGTAATGCACCAAGAACAACCACCTGAAATCCGTCAGACAATTGAAATAACCCGGCAATCAAAAGTAATGAAGCTGCAGTTTTTACTACTAAATCATTATCAATATAAGCGAGTGGTAAAATATCCTTTAATACAAAAAATGCGATAGCAAAGATAAATTCAATCATAAACACCTGTAAAAATATGGAAAAACTTATTCGTCTTAGATCATGGTGCTTTTGCAAACCTTTTTGATTTCCAACTCTAATAGTTGCTGCTACTCCCATTCCTACAGCTATCATAAATGTCATGGAAGATAAATTCAAAGCTATTTGATTTGCTGCCTGATCAATAGTACCTAAAGTACCTGCCAGCCAAACTGTTGCTGTGAAAATACCCACTTCAAACAGCATTTGCATTGCTGTAGGAAAACCCAAGTTTGCAATTTTTGATAATACATTCTTACTTATTTCTGCAATTTTTAATCGTTTAAAATACGGTTTGAATTTTGCCTTTGAATTCATGATCAAAATAATAAAGAACATCATTGCAAACCTTGAAAACAAGGTGCCATAAGCCGCTCCAACCAATTCTAATCTTGGGAAGATCCAAAATCCATAAATCAAAACAAAGTTTAAAACCACGTTTACCACATTAGCAATTAAAGTGGCATGCATACCATATTTAGTTTGTGATAAGCCATCTGTAAATTGTTTAAACGCCTGAAAAATCATCAAAGGAATCATTGAAAAAGCAACAATTCTTAAATAGGGTATTGCCAGCTCAACCACTTCTGTAGGCTGATCCATATATTTCATCAGTGGCGTTGCCATTAATAACATCAAAAACATACTTATTCCCAAAACAGCGCATAATATGAGCCCGTGTTGAAATAAATTCCTACCCTTATTTATATCTCCCTCACCATCCGCTTCTGCAATCAGAGGTGTAATAGCCAATGAAAAACCAATACCTAATGAAAAAGCAATAAACACAAAACTATTACCGAGTGAAACTGCGGCAAGAGGTGCTGCCCCTAGCCTACCCACCATGATATTATCAGCCAACCCCACCAATACATGACCTAAGTGGCCGATTATAACAGGAATTGCCAATTCTAAATTGTATTTAAATTCTGAAGTGTATTTTTTAAAATTCAATTAGTTTTAAGAGGTTTAATTGTTCTTTACAAATTTAATTTTTTCTTTAAGTTTTGAACTGTTTAGATCGCTTTATTTAATTCTAAGCTTAAAAAATGTGTTTTAATTTAGTAAAAGTCATATTTTGGTATGGTTTTAGTACATTTGTCACATATTTTTATCTATTATAAAATATTCAACTATGAAACATAAAAGTAATCACTTCAAAATAAAAATGTTTTTCAGCATTTTATTTTTATTTATAGCAGGTTTTAGTTCTGTATACGCACAGGACACAACAACAATTCAGGCAAATAACGAAGATATTAGTGATAATCTGGATTTGGAAGCCGTTGCTTCAATTTTTGGTGAATCTAAAGATCTGGAAGATTTTGAAAAAAGATTGAATGACCCTAAAACTCAAATTTCGAATTTAGATCTAAATAATGATAATGAAGTTGATTATTTAAGAGTTATGGAATTGAGCAATGATAACAAAAAGATGCATACAATTTCAATACAAGCTGTTATCGGAAAAGATCAATATCAGGAAGTTGCCACCATTGATGTTAAAAAAGAATCTGAAAAAACAACTACGGTTCAAGTTGTTGGTAATGTTGATATGTATGGATCAAATTATTATATAACACCAGTTTATCCGGTTGTACCTGTATTTTTTACTTTTTTCTGGATGGCAGCATATCGCCCTTGGTATTCACCATGGTACTGGGGATACCATCCTCCTTATTTTCGTCCATGGCATCCTATGCCATACCATAGATATCACAGTCATGTAAATATACATGTCAACAGAAACGTAACTTATAACAGAACCAATGTTCGAGTTAACAATAATGTAAGGGTTAATAATTCTACCCGAAACAACGCTTACTTTAAAAAAAATCCTGATAAATCTTTCAATAAAAGAAATCCTGGCGTTAGTAATAGAGAACAATTATCGAATAATAGGAAAGCAACAACAAGGAATAAAACTGCAACTAAAGGTAAATCAACAACCAGAGACAAAGGGATTAATACAGATAGAGGGTATAAATCAACCGGAAAGTCGGTAAAAAAACCAAGTACCAGACCTAGTACTAAACCATCTACAAGATCTAGCACTAAACCTTCTGCCAAACCAAGTACAAGACCTTCAACAAAGCCTTCTACAAGGCCAAGTACGAAGAAATCTTCTACTCGACCATCAACCAGACCTAGTACACAACCAAGCACAAGGCCAAGTGCCCGACCTAGTAACAAACCTTCAACATCTAGACCTTCATCATATTCAAGGCAAAGCCCTTCGAGATCAAGTCATCGTAGAACAAGACATTAAAATAAATATTAACTAATCTAAATGAATTAAAAATGAATTTAAACATTGATCAAATTTTTACTTACTTCACTCAAACTACAATGGAATATGGACCCAAATTAATTGGAGCAATTATTGTTTGGATCATTGGTAAGGTGATCATCAAAAAACTGACCAATTTATTTGGCAGAATGATGGATAAAAGTGGTACAGATGCCTCATTGAAACCTTTTCTTAAAAGCATTATCAACATTATTTTAACGGTTTTACTTGTTATTAGCGTTTTATCCATGCTTGGTGTTGCAATGACCTCATTTATTGCAATATTGGGTGCTGCTGGTTTAGCTGTTGGTATGGCTCTATCTGGAACCTTACAAAATTTCGCAGGTGGTGTGATGATCTTATTATTCAAACCTTTTAAGGTTGGTGATCTTCTTGATGCACAAAGTCATAAAGGAACTGTAAAAGAAATTCAAATATTCAATACCATTCTTACTGATCTTGACAATAAAACCATTATTCTACCAAATGGTAGTTTATCAACCAATTCAATGGTCAATTATTCAACAGAACCTACTAGAAGAGTAGATATTTCGGTTGGAATTGCCTATGGAGAAAATGTAGAAAATGCCAGAAAAGTTTTGATAGAACTGGCCAAAACAGACAAAAGAGTTTTGACAAATCCTGCACCTTTTATTGGTGTAACCGAATTAGCAGACAGCTCTGTAAATTTAACTTTTAGATTATGGGTTGAATCAGCTGATTATTGGGGTGTATTTTTTGATATGAACGAAAAAACATATGAAACCTTTAATAAATCAGGTGTACAAATTCCTTTTCCTCAAATGGATGTTCATATTCAAAAGGAAGCATAATAAAAATAATATAGAAAAAAGTCCTCAAAAAAAATATTTTTTTGAGGACTTTTTTATTATTCAGAAGTATAATAACAACAATCTCCCTGATCTAATTTCACATTTTTGGATAACTTTATTTCAAATGTCGTTGAAATGATCTCATCTGCAATGGCCATACAAGAAGTTGCAGCAGGTGATGGTGCATTTATGACATGGGTGATATTACCATTTTTTACAATTTTAAAATCATCCACCATATCTCCGTTTTTATCAACCGCCTGTGCTCTCACACCCGATCTTGAAAATTCAACATCATCACTGGTAATTGAAGGCATTAATTTTTGTAATTCTTTGACAAATAATTTTTTAGAAAATGCTCTTTTATATTCACTTATACCTGCTAGCCAATTCTTTGCAAATAATTTCCATGTACCAGTAAAAGAGAAAGCTTGTATCGTATCTTCCCAACTAAAATCAGTTTTACTGTATCCTTCTCTTTTAAAAGAAAAAACTGCATTAGAACCACATTCAATATCTCTATTCACCATGGGTGTAAAATGAACTCCCAAAAATGGATATCTAGGATCAGAAACTGGATATACCAAATTATTGATCTTATGCTTTGCTTCTTCTTTAAACTTATAGTAATCTCCTCTAAAACCTACAATTTGTAAATTTAATGAAAGATCATCACTTTTTGCCATTCTATCAGAGTGCAGACCGGCACAAATAATTACTTTTTCAGCTGAAAACTCATGTTGATTTGTTTTGACCTCAACCCTATCCATAATCCTGGATATATGGAACACTTTATTATTTAAAAAGAGCTTACTCTTTGGATTAACACCTTCAATAATCTCTATAAATTTCTTTGAAACAGCAACATAGTCAATTATTCCTGCGGTTGGAACCCAAATTGCCTTTTCTCCTTTTATAAAAGGTTCCTTTCTTACAATTTCTTCAGGATCTAAAAAAGAAATTCCTTCTGTGCCATTTTTTATCCCGTTTTGAAAAATATTATCTAATACTGAAATATCGCTTTTTTGCCTTGCAACTATAATCTTTCCACAAATATTATATTCTATATTATATTTGTCAGCAAAGTTAATTAATTGACGTCTGCCATCATTACAATTTAAAGCTTTGAGTGAACCGGGTTTATAATAAATACCGGAATGAATTACACCTGAATTTCTACCCGTTTGATGTTTTCCTAATTCATTCTCCTTCTCTAGGATAGCAATAGATTTTTTCGGGAATTTCAACTGAAGTTTATATGCAGTAGCAGCGCCTACAATACCTCCTCCAACAACTATAAAATCGAATTTTTTTTCCATCTAATAAAGAATTTAATGATAAAACAACAATACTATTTTACATATTCTGTCTTTTTCATAAAACTTAAAACAATAAAACTCAAGAAAAAGAAAATGGTTAAAAGTAATATGGATGTTCTCATTGAATTTGTAATGG
>JADGEA010000504.1 GCA_016744615.1 Flavobacteriaceae bacterium | reverse complement strand
TTCTTCAAAAACTTTAGCGCTTACACCAGAAGCTAAATTAGTAGCTGCAGATTTTACAAAAAACAAAGGAAAATTACCTTGGCCAGTAAAAAATGGAGTGGTGGTTAAACGATTCGGGAATACACGTCATCCACAATTACCAAATGTAACTACTTATTGTAGTGGAGTGGAAATTACCACTGAAAAAAATGCCAAAGCAAGAGCCGTATTTAAAGGTGAAGTGATGGAAATACAAAAGATAAAAGGAGCAGCTAAAGCAGTATTTATCCAACATGGTAATTACATTACTATTTATCAAAACATGTCCAATGTGACCGTTAAAAAAGGTGATAAAGTAACCACCAAACAAGAAATAGGGACGGTAAATACCAAAGCGAGCTCTGGTAAAACCATCCTTAAGTTTTTAGTCTATCAAAATGACAAAAAAATGAATCCTGCTAGTTGGATTTACAAGTTGTAAGTCGTCTTAACAACAGCTTCCATTCTCAGTATCTTTTACGCCTAATTTTTTAAGAATCCCTTCCATTAAACACCAATTGGTAAATGAGGATTGCAATAAATTAGCACCTACAAAAACGGTAAACCACAGCCAGTTTATATTTACATAAACAGCTAATATCACACTGATAATAATAAAGGTTCCTGCTATGGCTTTTATAAATTTGTTGATCATAATACTATTTTTTAAAGGGATTTTTCAATTGGGAGTACAATAGCTTTTATTGGACTTTTGTTTTCTAATTTTTGATTGTATGTTTCCAAATGTTCAAACAGCGTATCAATTTTTTCTTTTTCTGTAAAAGAGAAAAGCATGATGGAATTGGTAACACTTTTATTTGCCGCAAACCAATTGTTAGTTGATAAGATTGCAGGTGTGTTTTTATATCCATCAATTTCAGATTCGCTAAAATTTTGAATATTAGATTTCTTAAATATTTGAAGAATGTCATCGTGATATTCTTCTACGGATGTTACTATTACTAATTTCATGTCCTTTTGTTTTAAAAGTTGAATTTTTGTCAGGTTGAGCGCAGTCGAAACCTAAGTAGTTCTCGACTGCGCTCGAACAGACAAATCCAATAGTCGTTCTTACTTATAATTTTTTCTTTCAATTAAATAATAAACCAAGGGCACTACCAATAAAGTTAGGACTGTTGAAACTATCGTTCCTCCCATTAATGAAATGGCTAATCCTTGGAAAATAGGATCAAATAATATCACAAAGGCTCCAATCACTACAGTACCTGCGGTTAATAAAATTGG
>JADGEA010000503.1 GCA_016744615.1 Flavobacteriaceae bacterium | reverse complement strand
TTACATGCTTTCTTATCTCAATGGTTGCCAACATTGCAAGCATTGGCTGGTAGTAAAGTGCGGTGGTCATTGGATGTTGATCCGCAGGATTTGCTTTAAGTTCATTTTTCACTTCAACCTACACGCTAATTCAGAAAAATATTGCTGAGACCATATATTTAAAGTCTCAGCTTTCCGAATAAACGGAAATACATCCTGTTTAGCTTGTTCAAAATCAATACTTATGATATGTTCCAATAATAGTTTACGTACCTGATCAATAGTAATAACATCATCATTTAAAAGATAACCACTTTGGTGAGCGCGTTCTAAAAAATGAGCCAGATGAACAGAATATCCCTGACGGATATACCATTCAAAATCATACCAATCTCTTCCTTTTATGCGGTTTTTCCAACTACGATATAATAAAGCATGTAATTTTCCTGCAAACAAATCACTAATTAGTTGGTAGAATACCCTCAAAGCAGTTCCACCATAAAAAACTGTCTTTTCAAAAAAACCACCACGATACAGGGTGTGACCGAAATATGATGTCACTAATGTTATGCACCATTTTGCCTAAACTCAACACCGCCTAGAGCTAAAGCTCAAGGCTAAAAGCTTAAGTCTGCTTAAGCAGACTTACACACCAACAGAGCTAAGTGGAGCAGTCACCTTAAGGTGACTTTAGCTTTGAGCCTTGAGCTTTAGCTCTAGGCGGTGTTTGAGCATGTAAAAATGTACAAACCAGCTAATGCGATTTCTTGCATTATTTCTCGTAATGCTTGGTAAAATTCATAATATGATTGATGTAAATTTGCAGTAAGATACAAGCCACGTTTTAAAGGTAAAAGTTCCTGTTTAGCAATTAATTTCCTAATTTTATCATTGGGGCGTGCATAATTTCCTAACATAGCAATGAGTGTTGCATGATTTAGTACAGGATTAGGTAATGATTTTAAGTCATTCATATTTATATTTTAGCAAAAAATGTAATATTAAACGACTTTTTATCGTTTTTTATTACAAAATTTCCTAAAAGTGGCAATTACTTTTTACTTATAAAACTAATCCAAATTGAAATACTCGACCAAGAAGGACTTCTTGCCTCACAATGGTCTCAAAAACAAGCCATTGATATGTTTAAAAAGCGTTGTACTAAACCCAAGTTTTGGCTAGGATATTAATTTCACAAGGCATATTCAAATGAAACCAGAATTAATAAAAATAAGTAAATTTCTAAGTCTGATTCTAAGACACAAACCAGAATCCATTGATGTC
>JADGEA010000257.1 GCA_016744615.1 Flavobacteriaceae bacterium | reverse complement strand
ATATATCCTATCTGTAAAAAAATAAAATATTAAAAAATATATTATAGTAAGTTATTAACAATTAATACTTTAAATCGTTTTCTTAACTAAACGACATTGTGACCTAATACCATATTGTTTGTGCTTGCCCAGGCACTTACCATATGAAAGGGAGATTTCTTCCCTCCAGATTTTGCTCCTCTAATAGTTTTTCCATCAATGGGAACAACTTCCCCTTTTGTTAAATTGACTAACTCACCAACCCATTGTACAAAGCATTTCTCAAACTGATCACTATCAATAGAAGAAAAGACCCGATTAAAGGTATCGTCAGAGGGTATTCCGTTAGGTAGTTCTAAAAAAGTTTTTAAAAAACCTTCTTTTGCCTTAGCATAGGTTTCCATATTTTTCCATGTGTCTGCCGCACATATTACTGAAATAACTCCAATAAGAAGGATGTCTTCTAATTTATGAAACTTGTTTATATCGCTTCTAGGATCTTCTATCTGACTGAAAATTACTCTTAAATTATTTGTTGTTTTCATGAATATAAAATATTGATTGTCAATATAATATACAAATATTTATCCTGAAAAACAACAATTAATCCTCTTAATTACAATATCTTATTAGCTTTTTCTATTCAAAAAAAGTGTGCGTTTGCCCTGCAAAATTAGCTTTAATTTAACGTTACATTTTTAAATTTCAGTATCTTTGTAAATCATTTTTTAGAAATTATACAATGCAAAAAAAAGTAATGTTAATCATATTGGATGGTTGGGGAATTACCCAGGATCCAAAAGTATCAGCTATTTATCAAGGAAAAACCCCGTTTTTTGATTCTTTAATAAAAAACTATCCAAATGCAAGTTTACGTGCCGATGGATTGAATGTTGGTTTGCCTGAAGGTCAAATGGGAAATTCAGAAGTTGGTCATATGAATTTAGGAGCTGGTAGAATTGTTTATCAGGATTTTGTAAAAATTAACAATGCTGTAGAAAATGGTTCATTGGCAAATGAAAAACCATTGGTAGATGCATTTACTTATGCCAAAGAGAATAACAAAAAGGTACATTTATTAGGTTTGTTATCAGACGGAGGTGTGCATTCTCATATAAAACACACAAAAGGTTTGATCAAAGCAGCAAAGGATTTCGGTTTAACCGATGTTTATTTACATGCTTTTACTGATGGAAGAGATGTAGATCCAAAATCAGGTAAAGGTTTTGTTGCTGATATTGTAAAATATATGGATCAAACTATTGGGAAATTAGCAACCGTTTGCGGTCGTTATTATGCGATGGATAGAGATGAACGTTGGGATAGAGTAAAACTTTCTTATGATTTAATGGTAAATGGTATTGGTGAAAAATCAACTGATGCAGTTGAAAGCATGACAAAAAGTTATGAAAATGGAGTAACGGATGAGTTTATCAAACCTATGGTTATGGTAGATGAAAACAACGAGCCAGTTGCAAAAATTGAAGAAGATGATGTGATTTTTTTCTTTAATTTCAGAACAGATCGTGGCCGCCAAATAACTCGTGCCCTTTCACAGGAAGAATTTCTAGAATATAACATGCACCCACTTCCTTTACATTATGTTACCATGACCAACTACGATAATTCTTTTAAAAATATCTCTGTGATTTATGATAAAGATAATCTGGTTGACACCTTGGGAGAAATTTTAGAAAAAAACAATAAAAAACAAATTCGAATTGCAGAAACAGAAAAATATGCACATGTAACATTTTTCTTTTCAGGAGGTAGAGAAAAACCGTTTAAAGGTGAAAAAAGAATTCTTTGTCCATCACCTAAAGTTGCCACATACGATTTACAACCAGAAATGAGTGCAAAAGATGTTGAAGATGCAATTATTCCTGAGTTAGAAAAACAAGAAACAGATTTTATTTGTTTGAATTTTGCCAATACTGATATGGTAGGCCATACCGGAATTATGGAAGCAGCTCAAAAAGCAGCTGAAACTGTTGATGCCTGTCTGGCAAATATTATACCAACTGCTTTAGAAAATGGTTATACTAGCATTATTATTGCCGATCATGGGAATAGTGAAAAAATGATCAATGAAGATGGCTCACCAAATACAGCTCATACTACTTATCCGGTACCTCTTATTTTGGTAGAACCAAATAAAAATCACAAAATCCATGATGGTGTTTTAGCAGATATTGCTCCAACAATACTCGAATTAATGGATCTGGAACAACCAAAAAGCATGACTCAAAAATCATTGTTATAATATTTTTTTTATGAAAAAAATAGCATTTATTTTTCTTGCATTAGTCCATTTTAATGGTCTTTCACAAGATCAAGATGAAAAAATGTTAGTAGGCATTCAATCTAAAGAAAATTTTGAACAACAACCTTTTGTAGAATGGTACAATCCAAATTACAGTGGTGCAAAACTAGATGTATCAGTTGTAAACAAAATTAAAAAGCACACAAAAGGTGTAACCATAAAAGCATTTATGGGAACCTGGTGTGGAGATAGTCAACATGAAATACCCATTTTTTATAAGCTGATGGATGCTATTAACTTTGACTATAATGATTTAAGCATGATCGCAGTAAACCGATCTAAAGAAACGTATGATAACCTTCAGGAAGGTTATCATATTACCAATGTACCAACTTTTATATTTTTTAGAAAAGGCAAAGAAATTGGTAGATTTGTTGAATACCCAAGAGAGACCTTGGAAAAAGATATGCTTAAAATTATAAGTGGCAAACCCTATAAACATTCCTACGAAGAGGAATAAATTTTAGTTTTTTAAAGTAAAATACAATACTTAGTTAAGTTATTAGTTTAATTTAATGTATTCCCTCAGAATACATTAAATTTGTCATAAATTGAACTGATCTATGCTGCCTAAAAATTCTTTGATTATTGCTGTTGATTTTGACGGAACCATTGTTGAAGATGCGTATCCAAAAGTAGGTTCTGCAAAAATTTTTGCATTTGATACTTTATTCGAATTACAAAAAAAAGGGCATCGATTGATCTTATGGACCTATCGTTACGGTGAAAAACTGGATGATGCGGTTAATTTCTGTAAAAAAAATGGTCTAGAATTTTATGCCGTAAACAAAAGTTATCCGGAAGAAAAATTTGATGGATCCATCAGCAGAAAAGTGAATGCAGACGTCTTTATTGATGATAGAAATGTTGGCGGACTATTGAGCTGGGGAGAAATCTACAGAGAATTGCTAAAAACCGAAAAGCCAAAGGAACACAAAAACAAAAAAGGCTTTTTTGGACTTTTTAAAGGATAGCTTATTCAACTTCTCAACAAATTATTGATTTATCGGATATTATCAAAGTACTCTCGTTCAGATTCTTCTCTAAAATCAGGATGCATAATTTTTATTAATTCTTTTTGACGTTGTTTAACCGTTTTTCCGTAAAGATTTGCAACACCATATTCGGTAACTACATAATGTACATTGGATCTTGTTGTGACCACACCCGCTCCTTTCTTTAAAAAAGGAACAATTCTACTAATTCCTTTTTTTGTTATAGATGGCAATGCAATAATTGCTTTTCCTCCTTCACTTAGTGACGCTCCTCGAATAAAATCAACTTGTCCTCCTACTCCTGAATAAAGTCTGGTTCCAATAGAATCTGAACATACCTGACCTGTCAGGTCCACTTCCACAGCTGAATTTATAGCTACCATTTTAGGATTTTGCCTAATAACTGCAACATCATTTACATAATCAGATGTTCTCAATTCAATAAAAGGATTATCGTCTACATAATCATACAATTTTCTGCTTCCAAGCAAAAAAGTAGCCATTGCCCTACCGGGACTTACTCCTTTATAATTTCCATTAATTACATCTTTTAATATCAGGTCTACAACACCATCGGAAATCATTTCGGAATGAATTCCCAAATCTTTATGATTTCCTAAATTTTGCAAAACCGCATTTGGAATATTACCAATTCCCATTTGCAAAGTACTTCTGTCATCGATCAATTCGGCGATATATTCACCAATCCTATGTTCAATTTTTGTGATCTCCGGAATTTGAATTTCAAATATAGGTTCATCAACTTCCACAAAAGAATTCAATTCGGATATATGAATAATCCCATCACCATGTGTTCTTGGCATTTGAGGATTGATCTGAGCAATTACATGACTTGCATTCTCTATTGCAGCAACCGTTGCCATCACCGTAGTTCCTAAGGAGCAATAGCCATGTTTATCAGGAGGTGAAACCTGTATCAAAGTTATATCAATATCAATAATATTTCGTTTAAATAAAATGGGAACTTCACTTAAAAAAACTGGTGTATAAGAACCATTTCCTGCTTTAATCGTATGTCTCACATTTGGTCCTAAAAAGAATGAATTCACATGAAAACTATCTCTCAAAACAGGATCTGCATAAGGAGCTTTTCCTTCGGTATGCAAGTGACAAACTTCTACATTTCGTAATTCATCACTTCGATCGGTCATGGCATTGATCAATGTTTGTGGTGCTGCAGCCCCAGCCTGAATGTAAACCCTATCATTTGACTTAATAATTTTTACAGCTTCTTGAGGTGTTACAGATTTGTACATAAATTCAATTTTAGATTGCGCGAAGTTACAATAATGATCTTTTATTCTATCCTATTTCTTACAAATCCTACAGGGCAAACTCACACTTTAATATTTAAGACTTTTAATAGATACGCTTGATTCCAACCTGCTTTAAGTCTTTTTCCGGCAATACCTTGTTTCTCTGT
>JADGEA010000256.1 GCA_016744615.1 Flavobacteriaceae bacterium | reverse complement strand
ATGCCATTCATTCTCTTTTTATCAGTTCTGTTTTGCTTTGACTAAAAATAGCTCTTTTGGTTTTTAGCTTTAGCTTATGTGTTCAGAATAATTCAATTTGTCCAATGTATTTCTTTTTTTGTTTATCGTTTTACGGATTTCCTCAATCCTGTCTGAGCGTTGGCAAGAAATAGCTCTTTTATTTTTTTCAGCTTTGGCATTTCGCGTTGGCAAAAAAATAAATGTGCTGTTTGCGCGTTGGCGTTTTTTAGTTCAAATGTTCAATTTCAGCACGATTTTCGCATTACTTACAACGGTTTTGTATATGGTCCGTAGCGTATAAATTATCAATTATTTTTCGGATAAGCAAATGCCAGATTTTTAAATTTTACTATTTATCATTTTCTTGAAAATCGTCAAACTTAAAAATTTGGCGACTTTCCAAACAGACCTTAACCTCGATTAATCGACTAATTAGCTATGAGCTATATACGTTGTTGCCAGTAGTATTTTATTCAAATAGCTTCTTTTTTTCTATTCGTATTTCTTCTATGGAATTATTCTGCCTGATACCCAAAACTATGTCGTCATTTTTGTCTAATAAGGCTCTGAAAAAATCGTAAAAATCGCAATATGGTTTATCAGTAAATTTTTCTCCATTAATTGAAAAAATGACATCCTTTAGTTTTAAGCCTGTCTTTTCTGCTGAGCCACCTTTGTAAATCTTGCTGACGTAAATATTCTTGTCGTTTTTATTTAACGAGAAACCAAACGTGTTTATTTCTTTTTCAGGTTGCTCTTGGCTTATTTTGATAGGCGTTAGATAAAGTTCTTTTTTCTCGAAGTTTAACGTAACTATAAAGTATTTTGTTATTTCAGAACCAATTAGGTTATAGTTGTTTGATTTGGCGTAGTAAGTAAACTTATTTGAGAGATTTTCCTTGCCAATCGAGAATTCTTTGACGTGTTTTATAAAAGTACTTTCATTTAAAATCCCATTTGCGCTTGTTGCGCCTTCGCCAATAATTTCAATCGAACCATCTGTTTTAAGATTTTCGCCGTCCTTTTGGGTCAAGGAAATAAATCCTCCAAAACCAAAATCAAGCAGGAAAGTATGAGTTTTGCCATTCAGTTTTGCTTTTATAAAAGGGTTGTAAACTTTATCCAGTTTTACTTTAATTTTAACCGCATCGCCAAGGTTAGAAAGTTTATCTATATCATCTGTGATAATAATTTTTTGGTCTTGGGCGTTAATTTGCCAAATGCCATTCTTTATAATGCTTTTTCCAAAAAGTCCACCGTTAGTATAACACTTTATAGGTGGCGATTCGTCGAAGTCGAAATTAAAAGCACCAACATCCTTGATTTCTAAATTTCCAATTTCAAGTAGTGGAATTTTGGTCAACTTAATCTTAGTTTTTAACTGATTAGCACTACCAACTTCGACTTCCATCAATTTTGGAAGTCTGTTGTCATCTATTATTTGAGAGGTTAGAGTATTGTATCCGCCTGTATCAAAAATATAATCGTAAGTTTTTTCGCCTATTGTAACAGGTATTGTAAAATATCCAAATTTGTTCTCAAACGGAATTTCTTTGTAATACTCTGAACTTATTATTTCGGCAGAATTGACAATTTCTAACTGTTCTTTAGCCGATTGAGCATAGTTTAAGCTTATAGAAAGTAAGAGTAAAATTGTTAATATTATTTTTCGCATTGGTCTCATTGTTTTTCTATCAAGACGTAAATCAGATACAAATGGTTGTCTGTGTTTAAACTTTTGTTAGTTCGCCTGCATTACTGGCAACAATTGAATAAACTCCCTTAGGGAGTTTATTTCTATTATATATCTACAAATCTAACGGATTTTTTATCGAATTAAAATTATTAGTCGCTACATGTGTGTAAATTTCTGTAGTCTTTGATGAATTATGACCTAGTAGTATTTGAATATACCTTAAATCAGTTCCTGATTCTAGTAAATGAGTGGCAAAGCTATGGCGTAGTACATGTGGAGATACTTTAACATGTATCCCAGCTTTTAAAGCAGTATTGCTTACTATCTTATACACACTATTAGCATTATATTTCCCACCGTTTGCACCTTCAAATAGGTATTCTTTTGGACGATAATCTTTAAAGTATAATCTTAAATCTTTTAGAATATTTTTTGATAGTAAAGTGTACCTATCTTTATTTCCTTTTGCACCTTTAACTTTAATAACCATTCTTTTGCTTTCAATATCTTGAGGCTTTAAATTAAGAAGCTCGCTTCGTCTTAAACCAGCAGAATATAAAAGCCCTACAATGCACTTGTGTTTTAGGTTGTTTGTGTTCTTGATTATTTTTAATATGTCTTCTTTAGATAGGACGATAGGTAGTTTTCTTTCTTTTCGTGGTCTTTCGATGCTATAAAAACGATTAGGCATGCCAAGTACAACTTCATAATAAAATTTAATGCTATTAATAGCCTGATTTATGTATGAATTTGAATGGTTGCTCTGTATTAAGCTTTGTATGTATTGTCGTATATCGTTTTCATTGAGGTCGTCTATATCATTATTTTTATAATAATTAATAAATTTTTCAAAACATGATACGTAGGTTTTTACTGTATTATTAGCATACCTTTTTAGTTCTAACTTTTGAAAGTACTTTTCAGGACATTTTTTGTATTCCTTTGGTAAATCTCTTTTTCTGTACCATTGTATGTTAAACTCTTCATCAAGTTTTTTTGATCTTGTTTTTTGGAAAAAATATTTACCATTAACCCATGCTACACCCTTAAATAAGCTAAATATTCGACTTATGTTTTGAGGCGTATTTGGTATATAATACATGTTGAACTCCTTAGACCAGTTCAGTTTTGGGAGTTCTTTAATTAATGAATTCAATACTTTATCTGAATAAAATTGAAGACCAATAAGTTTCTCTTTATCGATAAATAGATGTTTTAAAGTAATATGTTTATTGAGTTCCATAATCAAGGCTAGTCATTATTTGTAAAATAATCGTACATTAATCGAATAGTATACGTATAAATAACGTTTAGATAGTTAATATGAATAAAGGAAAGGTATGTATTGCTTGTGGTAAAATATTAGAAGGTAGATCCGATAAAAAATTCTGTGACCCTTACTGCAAAAGTTCATATCATTATCAAAAATCGCTTGAAGATGCTCCAAAATTTTACAATAAAGTCGATAATCAATTAAAACAGAATAGACGAATACTTAAAAGCTTTAATAAAGCAGGGAAAGCAACTGTTAGAGCAGAAACAATTATAAAACTAGGTTTCGATCCTAATTTTTTTACTCACTATTGGAAAAATACGAAAGGAGATGTTTATTTGTTTGTATATGAATTTGGGTTTTTAAAAAGAAAAGAACAGCAACAAGAAAAATACATACTAATTCATTGGCAAGAATATATGTATTAATTACCCAATCCAATCATTCAACAATCCATTTTCACCCGGCATACCGAAAACAATTCGTAAAATTTGAAGAGAAGCATCCGCAAAATTTTAGGCTGTTTGAGCTTTGCGAGTTCCTAAAATTTAGGAAGCGAACAATAAATTTAGAATTGTTTTCGTAAGCCTAGCTTTTTTTGTTACTTTTTTCAGTAATGGAAAAAAGTTAAATAAAGAATATAAAAAATAATAGTAGTTAGTTATATATAAGCCTAGCTTTTTTGGTCATTCTCAACTTGATTGGGAATCTAGTAATAAAAAAAAGTAAAGAGAAGTATTAAAAATTACTTTTTTACACAATCCAACAATCCAATTCTCCTCCGTATCTCCTTCAGGTTTCCTTCGGGTTTCCTTCGGGTCGACTCGGGTCAAGGAAAAACCCCTTTTCAAAAGGGGAAAAAGCCCCTTTTTTTATTTTTTGTAAGAAAAAACTTGCAATTATCAAAAATCCATGAATATATTTGCCCATACCAATCCCACAAACGGTATAATTAAAAACCACATCCCCTCAGTTTTTTAAACAACACGATGCCCACAAATCGTCATGATACCTTAAGTGTCATTTGTCGACAACCACTTAAGTTTTTATTTTAATACTAACCAGGTACCGGCACATTCTTACCTTTTGGTAAACTCCCCACGTTTCAGTATCACAAAATCTTTAAGCCATGGTTAAAAATAACAGCTACCTTAAGTTTGAGGGCACCCTAGGAGGGTTAACCTACTACGAAAAAGATGGGCAATCCATTGTAAAAGTTAAATCTAGTGTTTCTAAATCTCGCATCGAGAGAGATCCCAATTACAAACGTACTCGAGAAAACATGAAAGAGTTTGGCGGAGCAGCAAGAGCAAGCAAAGCCTTGCGAGATTCGCTCATTACCGTCATCAAAACCATGGGTGACACCTATTTGTCTTCACGATTAACAGGCATCATGCGTAAAATGCTCAACACAGGTACGGGCATCAGGGGTCAACGAGAAATCAGCATATTGGCAAACAAAGAACTCTTAGAGGGCTTCGAACTCAATAAAAAAGATGCCTTAGGTACACAGTTCTATGCACCTTACAGTGCGCCAAGTTTTAATGCGAATAGAGACATCGTTACTTGGGAGGTGCCAGATTTCAATACAGACTCGTTCATCACAGCTCCAGAGGGAGCAACCCATTTCAGATTGGTATTAGCAGCAGGTTTGGTAAGCAATTACGAATACGTGTCATCTTTAAATTCTTACGAACCCATAGACGAATCCGAAAATGCAATAGGCAAAACAAGCGAAAGTGCTGCCATTCCATTAGTAGGAGACGTGGGGAGCGATA
>JADGEA010000502.1 GCA_016744615.1 Flavobacteriaceae bacterium | reverse complement strand
AGGAAACTGAAATATTATTTATCCTTTTTGCTGAGTGATTCGATTTAGAAAATGTTATCAGATTGTTTTTTTTGATTTTTTTACTCCTTACGCCTAACGTTTTTTGCTTAACAGTAGTGCGGGTTTTCGCCGCGTTTCAGTGTCCCCCGTTAAGAAAGTTTAAATGTAGTAAAATGCTTGCAAACCACCAAAACCCCGCATTATCTGTTGAAGCAATGTTAGTGGTTGTAAAATTTTTATTGCATGTCAATTTTCATTGGAACAGTAACAGGATACTCCACTTTCTCATTCTCAAAAACTGCTGGTTTCCATTTAAGCATTTTACTGTCTATAATTTCTAAAATTATTTCTATCATTTCGGCTTTAAAAGCTTCTCTATTACTGTCATTGTCACAATGAATTCTACTATCATTTATAACTATTTCCTTTTTAGTTACTGTTCCATCTTTGTCAACCAAGAAATGAAATTCTATCATAGTGAAAAAACAGTCATATGATTTAGGCACTTTAATATTCGTTTGGATTAGTTTTACAAATTCAATTATTCCACTTGGATACTCAGGTGTAACATTAGCATAATACATTTTATCATTATCATGAAATGTCCTTTGATAAATAAATGTATCATTTTTCACTTCATAAAATGAATCCTGATAAACCTGTCCAAATGAATTAAGACTTATCAGAATTGCCAAAAAAAATAAGAATTGAATTTTCATTTGTCTTTAAATTTTTATTATAAAAAACTATCCAAACCGTCTCACTAAAATGTCAACTTCTCAAATAATTGCTCACAGGTTTGCAGAATAATAATAAATATGAAATTATAAGTAAAGCTATTCCTAAAATACCATTTGATTGTGTCAATTCTTTACTTGTAATAATTATAAATATTAATCCAATCAGTCCTATCAATGTAATCAAAGCAAGTATCTCCCTGACAAACTTCCATTTTAATAACAAGCCAATCGCAAATACAATCCCTAAACTACCATAAACTTTCGCATTACCTGTCCCCAAGACAACTTTTTCATAATGAGTTAACAATGAAACTGTAATTATTAAAATGGATGTTAACATTGTCCAATAGAATTTTTTTTGTTGGTAAAATTTCTCTTTCATATTTATTTAATTTTCATAATAAACCACTTTGTCCAAAAAAATTTTATTACCACTAACGGTTTTCGTGTTAACAGTAGTGCGGGTTTTCGCCGCGTTTCAGTATCCCCCGTTAATAAAGTTTAAATGTAGTAAAAAGCTTGCAAACCACAAAG
>JADGEA010000255.1 GCA_016744615.1 Flavobacteriaceae bacterium | reverse complement strand
AACTATTTCTCCAGGAAGAGTATATCGTAATGAAGCAATTTCTGCGAGATCGCATTGTTTCTTTCATCAAGTGGAAGGATTGTATGTTGATAAAGGAGTTAGTTTTGCCGATTTAAAACAAACGTTACAATATTTCACAACCGAGATGTTCGGTAAATCTAAAATACGCTTACGCCCTTCTTATTTCCCTTTTACCGAGCCTAGTGCTGAGGTTGATGTTTATTGGGGTTTAGAAACTGAAACGGATTATAAAATGACCAAAGGAACAGGATGGTTAGAGATTATGGGTTGTGGTATGGTAGATCCAAATGTGCTAAAAAACTGTAATATTGACCCTGAAATATATTCAGGTTTTGCTTTTGGTATGGGTATTGACCGTATTGCTTTATTGCTACACCAAATTCCAGACATTCGTATGTTTAGTGAAAACGATATTCGTTTTTTAGAGCAGTTTAAAAGCTTATAGATTTCTTATTTAATCTTTCTAAAGATATTTTATTATGAAGAAAGACATCATTATTCCTATTGTAAAAAATATTCAGGTGGTTGCCACTAATGAATGGGATAAAGACTTTTTATCCAAAACGTGGAATGTTTATTTAATTAATAATCGAGAAGATAGAATTGAGTCCGTTCTAGTTATGTCTAGAGGTGAAAATAAAGACAAAAAAACATCAACATTGCGTCATGGCTTAGGTGATTTACCGCCGCATACAGGCGCAAAAGTGGAACTTATAACTGAAGAAGTTTTTGGGTTTACCAATGAATACGTGGTTACTTTTTTTTCTGAAAGTAAATTATTTGATCGATCGTTTACTTTTAAACCTTATTCTATTAATGAAGAAAACACCGTCTTTATAGATTTGATGGGTCAAGATTGTGTTGTAGCAGATTAATTAATCTAATTTTTCAGTAAGATCTTTAAAAACTTTTTTAGCATTTTTATCTTCATATAAAATACTATATACCGCATCAATAATGGGAGTATTTGCTTTTTTATCTTTATCCTGGTTTAGCAAATAAGCACTTTTAGTTGCATAATACCCTTCAGCAATCATACTCATTTCCATTTGAGCACTTTTTACGGTATAGCCTTTTCCAATCATAGTACCAAACATACGATTTCGACTAAACATAGAATATCCTGTTACCAATAAATCTCCTAAATAAGCAGAACCGTTAATGTCCCTTTTCATTTTGTAAATTTTCTTGACATATTTTTTCATTTCCCGAATAGCATTACTCATCAACACACTTTGGAAGTTATCACCATAACCTAAACCGTGTGCTATTCCCGCAGCTATAGCGTATATATTTTTTAGCATGGCCGCATATTCAGTACCTATAATATCCTCGCTAATTTTACATTTTATATAATCACAACTAAGATGGTCTGCAACAACTTGTGCTTTATCTTCATCTGCGCAAGCAATGGTCAAGTAAGAAAGACGCTCTAAAGCAACCTCTTCTGCGTGACAAGGGCCTGTAATAACACCAATATCTTTAAATGGAATTTTTAAATGAGTATACATATGGTCTCCCACAATTAAGCTTGTTTCAGGAACAATACCTTTAATTGCAGAAAATATAATTTTTCCATCTAATGAAGCGGTTAATTTTTCGAGCTCCTTATATAAAAATGCAGAAGGAATTACAAAAATGAGAAAATCGGCATAAGTAACCATCTCATTAATGTCGTTACTTAATTTTAATTTAGAAACATCAAACTCTACAGAACTTAAATAATTAGGGTTGTGCTTGTCTTTTTTTATATGTTCTAATGCGGTTTCATTTCGCATGTACCAACCAACTTCATCTAAATTTTCGCAAAGCATTTTCACGATAGCTGTTGCCCAACTTCCTCCTCCAAAAACTGCAAACTTTGGTTTATTTGACATAAAAAAATATTTAATTCAAAAATACACAATAATAACCCGCTCTACAAACCTAGTTAAACATTGCTTTTTTTATAAAAATTCATTTCATCTAAGTATTCCCAAACATTTTTACTCAACATAGGTTTAATATTTTTGTTTTGAGCTATACTTTTTCTTATAAATGTAGATGATAACTCAAGTATAGGCGCATTGACAGAAGTGATAGCATGCTTTTTTTCTAAAATTAATTCTGAACTGATTTCCGGTTTTTTAGAAATTCTAGGATATACATAAATAGGGTAATTTTCTAAAATCACTTCAAAATTTTTCCACTTATGAAGGTTTTTTAAATTGTCTTCTCCCATTATTAAACAAAAATCTTTATCAGGATACTTTTCTTCTAAAACGATTAAAGTATTTACTGTATAATTTGGCTGGGGAAGGTCAAACTCGATATTACTCGCTTTTAATTTTGGGTACTCTTCTATAGCAATACGAACCATTGCTAAGCGATGGACATCATCTAATAAAGTATTCTTTTTTTTATGTGGATTATGGGGAGTAACTATTAACCAGATTTCATCTAAATTAGAAAACTCTGCCATATGATTGGCAATAATTAAATGACCAATGTGTATGGGATTAAAGGTGCCAAAAAATAAGCCAACCTTTTTATTCATGATTTTCGTTTATATAACCTGCTACCAAATCTTCAGCTTCTTTTAAAGCAACATCTAAATGGATATTTTCAATAATAAAATCGAATTGAGGTGCGGTTGCTAATTCTACTGAAGCTTTTGCAATTCGCATATTAATTTTTTCTTCACTTTCAGTTTTACGCTTTTTTAATCTAATTTTAAGCTCATCCACACTTGGCGGTTTCACAAAAACAGCTAAAGTTTCCTTTGGGAATTTCTTCTTAATTCTTAGGCCTCCAACCACATCAATATCAAAAATAACATTCTTACCATTTGCCCAGATGCGTTCAATTTCAGTTTTTAAGGTTCCATAAAAATTATCACGGTACACTTCTTCCCATTCTAAAAAATCCTCGTCTTTTATATGTTGTTTAAATTGTTTTAAATTTATATAATAATAATCATGACCGTGAATTTCTCCTTTTCTGGGTTCCCTTGAAGTTGCAGAAATTGAAAACTCTAAATTCAATCTCTCTTGTTTTAATAAATGCTGTACGATGGTTGTTTTTCCACTTCCTGAAGGTGCCGAAAAAACGATTAATTTTCCTCCTGCCATTATAAAACGTTTAATGCTTGTTCTTTAATTTTTTCTAATTCGTCTTTCATCTGCACCACCAATTGTTGCATAGGTGCGTGATTGGATTTTGATCCAATGGTATTGATTTCTCTTCCTATTTCTTGACAAATAAAACCAATTTTTTTACCATTAGAATCCTTAGTAGACAAAGCCTCATTAAAGTAATTTAAGTGATTTTTCAATCGAACTTTTTCTTCGGTGATATCGTATTTTTCTAAATAATAAATTAGCTCTTGTTCAAAACGATTTTCATCTACTGCTTCTTTTAAATCTTCTACCGCTTTACGAAGACGATCTTTTACAATATCAATTCTATCGGAATCTATTTCGGTTACTTTTACTAATAATTCTGAAATGTTTTTAATTCGCATTTTAAAATCATCTTCAAGTACCTTTCCTTCATCTGTACGATAAATATTGATAGCAACTAAGGCTTCATTTACTGCTTCTGAAATGGTTTTAAATTCATCTGCATCAATTTCCTCTCGCTCAGTTTTCATAGCATCTGGCATTCGAATCGCCATTTTTAAAAGCTCTACATCGTCTACAGAAACTACATTCTTCAATTGATTCATGTATTGCTTAACCACTACTTCATTAACTTTTGCATTGGTTTTTTCTCCTGTAACTTCAACATATAAATTAAAATCTACTTTTCCACGAACTAATGATTTTGAAATAGTATTTCGAATCGTTAATTCCTTTTCTCTATAAGAAGAAGGTACTCGGGCGTTTAAATCGATGTTTTTACTATTTAACGACTTTATTTCAACGGTAATTTTTTTGGTAGGCAATTGGATAACCGATTTGCCATAGCCTGTCATAGATTGAATCATGTACTCATTTTTATAAAAAGCAAAGGTAGTAAAATAGTGTGGGAGTGTTGTCGTTTGTAATAATTAGGAATCTGTTCTTTTTTAGTAGGAATTTTGAAAATTGAAGAAACATTAATAGGTTTAAATTTCATTTAAAAAATCAACGGCTCTTTGCTCACTATAATAGGTTTCGTCTGATAAATGAAACCCTACGTGTCCACCGTGTAATGGTGTTTCTAGATGAATATATTTTGAGTTCTCTGCCAATTGAAATGGGAAACAATCTGAATTTAAAAAACTATCATTTTTTGCATTTAAAATCAGAGTTGGGATTTTAATATTTGGTAAAAATTGATTGCTACTGTTTTTTTGATAATAGTCATAAGCATCTTTAAAGCCATGTGCTTTTGAAGTATATACATCATCAAAATCCTTTAATGTTTTAATTTTATCAAGATCTGAGGCAGACATTTTATCGGAATGATTCGTCATTTTTAGTTTGTATTTTTTCCTAAGATGGTACAAAAATACTTGGCTATACATCCAGTTTTCATTTCTGTTTAAACTTTCTAAAGATCCTCGTAAACTGGTTGGAACCGAAATTGCAACTCCTTTTTTCACCTCTTTAGGCAACTCATCACGTTCGCCTAAATATTTTAAAAGCATATTTGCTCCCAAACTAAAACCAACTAAAACAATTTCTTGATAAGTGTCTTTTTCCAAAATGTGCTGTATGAGTGATGCTAAATCATCTGTTTTTCCGGAATGATAAGATTGATAAGCGGTATTGTCTTCCCCACTACATCCTCTAAAATTCATTGCAGCAATGT
>JADGEA010000254.1 GCA_016744615.1 Flavobacteriaceae bacterium | reverse complement strand
TGTTTTTTTATCCATTGATCAACTTCCAGCTGAGCATTTTTAATATCCATTTCTTATATTTTAAAGAACAAAGATAATTAGTCTTAGCAAGAAAACCCCAATAATTTCGTTACTCTTGTTTTAAAATCAGTTATTTACAATAGCAAACTCCTGATTACCAAAACTACAAAAGCCTCATTCTTGAAGTTTTCTTATCAAAAACGGAATTTTCGGGCAGGCACTAATTAAATTACCACTTAAGAATTTACCTGATCAAGTTCTAAAAGTTCTTCTAAAAAATCTCTTTTATTACTCATTCTGGGTACTTTATGTTGTCCACCTAATTTATTCTTATTCTTTAACCATTGATAAAAAAGACCTTTTTTTGCTTCATGAATTTTCGGTAAAGCTAAAGTCATATCTTTATACCGTTTCGCCTCATAATCTGAATTTATTCTTTTTAAGGCAACATCCAGATTATTTGTAAAATCTGTAATATCCGTTGGCCTGTTTTTAAATTCTATCATCCATTCATGGCCTCCATTTGTATTTCCATTCATAAAAATTGGTGCAACTGTATATTCAGATATGATTGCATTTGTTTTTTTACAAGCAACTTTTAAAGCATCTTCAGCATTTTCAACTACCAGTTCTTCACCAAATACATTGATAAAATGTTTTGTTCTGCCTGTTATCTTGATACGGTAAGGTTTTAAACAGGTAAATTTTACGGTATCACCAATTAAATATCGCCATAAACCTGAATTTGTAGTAATTACCAATGCATAATTCTTATGCAATTCAACTTCCTGTAAAGGAATTGCTTTTGAATTTTCTTCATTATATTGATCCATTGGAATAAACTCATAAAAGATTCCATAATCCAGCATCAATAACATTTCATTCGAGAAATTATCATCCTGAATCGCAAAAAAACCTTCTGAAGCATTATAGGTTTCAAAATATCTAAAATTACTTTTCGGAATTAATTTTTCATATTGTTCACGATAAGGGTTAAAATTGACCCCACCATGAAAATATACCTCTAGATTTGGCCAAACTTCCAATATATTCTTTTTACCGGTAACCTCTAAAATTCGGTTTAATAAAACAAGCATCCATGATGGCACACCTGCCAGACTTCTAATATCTTCATTTTTAGTCTCGTCTATAATAGCATCCATTTTTGCTTCCCATTCATCCATTAAAGAAGTCTTTAAACTTGGTGCCGTACTAAAATCTGCCCAAAAAGGCAAGTTCTCAATTATTATAGCTGACAGATCACCAAAGTAGGTTTCATTATCTTCGTGAACTGCTCTGCTACCACCTAAACGCAATCCTTTTCCTTTAAACATTTCTGTTTCTTCATTGTTATTGATATACATACACAGCATATCTTTACCGGCTTTCATATGGCAATCTTCAATTGACTCATCACTCACCGGTATGAATTTACTTTTGGCATTTGTTGTACCACTTGACTTAGCAAACCATTTTATTTTTGTTGGCCAAAAAATATTCTCCTCTCCTTTTCTTGCTCTTTCGATCAATGGTTCTACCGATTCGTATTTTTGAATTGGAACACGTTTTGCAAAAGAATTGTAATTCTTAATCGTTGGGAAATCATATTTTTTACCTAATTCAGTAAACTGAGCAGCAGATAAAAGTTTAAACAAAACCTCATTTTGTACCTCGTTGGGATAATCAACAAACATATCAATCTGATCTTTTCTTTTTTTCAAGATCCAAGAGAGAACGGTATGGAATAATGGGAATTGCATGTTGATTTATACAGATTTTTTATATTACCTTTAGGCTCTAAAAATACATTAAAATTAAATTGTAAACAATAACTATTTTTCTAAAATTTTAAATTATGTCTAAAGTAGGTGTTATTATGGGAAGTGATTCCGATCTGCCAATTATGAAAGAAGCAATTGAAATATTGCAAAATTTTGGTATTGAAACAGAAGTAGATATTGTTTCCGCCCACCGAACTCCTGAAAAGCTTTTTGACTATGCAAAAAATGCTCACTTACGTGGAATTAATGTGATCATAGCAGGTGCAGGAGGTGCCGCACATTTACCCGGTATGGTTGCATCTATGAGTCCGCTACCCGTTATTGGCGTGCCAGTTAAATCAAGAAACTCCATTGATGGCTGGGATTCTGTCTTATCCATTTTACAAATGCCAGGGGGTGTTCCGGTAGCAACCGTTGCTTTAGACGGAGCAAAAAATGCCGGTATTTTAGCTGCTCAAATTATTGGGCAGGCTGATACTGAAGTTTTAGATAAAATTATCTCCTTTAAAGAAGAAATAAAATCTAAAGTGATTAAAGCTTCTGAAAATTTACAAAAATAAATAACCCATAAAATCAATCATAGGAAATTAACACGCTATATTGATGTGTCCTTCCATTTTCTGACTTTCATATGAACAATCCTTTACTACAAAATTTCAATACCAAATACGTTACGGCTCCCTTTTCAAAAATCAAAAATAAACATTTTAAGCCTGCTTTTGAAAAAGGAATTCAATTGGCAAAAGCTGAAATAGATCAAATTGCAAACAATAAAGAAATTCCAACTTTTGAAAACACTTTGGTTGCTTTAGAGTTTACAGGTGATAAACTGGATAGAATTTCTAGCATTTTTTTTAATTTGAATTCTGCAGAAACCAATGATGAAATTCAAAAAATAGCACAGCAAGTATCACCTCTTTTATCTGATTTCGCAAATGATATTCGACTCAATGAGAAATTATTTAGCAAAATAAAATCTATAAACGACAGCAAAGATAATCTGGATTTGAATGCTGAGCAAAAAATGCTTTTAGATAAAAATTACAAATCCTTTGTTAGAAATGGAGCCAATTTAAACAAAGTAGACAAAGAAAAATTAAGAAAAATCGACAAAGGACTCTCAAAATTAAGCTTGCAGTTTGGAGAAAACGTTTTGGCTGAAACCAATGCTTTTGAATTACATATTACTGATAAAAAACAATTAAAAGGCCTGCCTGACGGAACAATAGAAGCTGCAAAAATACTCGCTAAAGAAAAACAAAAAGACGGATGGATATTCACTTTAGATTACCCTAGTTATGTGCCGTTTATGACCTATGCAGAAAATAGAACTTTACGCAAAAAAATGGCAAAAGCTTTTGGTGCGAAAGCTTTTCAAAATAATAAGTTTGATAATCAAAAAATAGTCTTAAACATTATAACCCTACGTCACCAACGTGCAAATTTACTCGGTTATAAAACCCATGCTCATTTTGTTTTGGAAGAACGAATGGCAGAAACACCGGCAAAAGTTAATTCATTTTTAAAGGATTTGATGGTAAAAGCAAAACCTGCTGCCGAAAAAGAGTTTTCAAATGCACTAGACATTGCTAAAAAAGATGGTGTCGAAAATATCCAAAAATGGGACGGAACCTATTATTCTGAAAAGTTAAAAAAAGAATTATTTGATTTGGATGACGAACAATTAAAACCCTATTTTAAACTTGAAAATGTGATTGATGGTGTTTTTACCATTGCAGGTAAATTATACGATCTAAAATTTGAAGAAATATTCGATATCGATAAATATCATAACGATGTAAAAACCTATAAAGTAACTAACAATAAAGGTGATTTTATTGCTATTTTTTATGCAGATTTCTTTCCCCGAAAGGGCAAACGAAACGGAGCATGGATGACTTCCTATAAAGATCAGTGGAAAAAAGATGGAGAAAATTCACGACCACATATTTCCATAGTTTGTAATTTTACCAAACCAACAGAAACAAAACCTTCTTTATTAACTTTTAATGAGGTAACCACTTTGTTTCATGAATTTGGACATGCTTTGCATGGCATGTTAGCAAATACAACCTATCCAAGTTTATCGGGCACACATGTTTACTGGGATTTTGTTGAATTACCAAGTCAGATTTTTGAGAACTGGTGTTATGAAAAAGAAGCATTGAATCTGTTTGCTAGACATTACCAAACCAATGAAATAATTCCAATGGAACTAGTTCAAAAAATCAAAGATTCTTCTAATTTTTTAGAAGGTATGGCAACCATGCGACAGTTGAGCTTCGGACTGTTAGATATGGCATGGCATGCCGGTGAGTCACCGGAAACAATAAAATCTATAAAAGAATTTGAATTAAAGGCTTTCGCCGACACCCAATTATACCCTGATGTAAAAGAAAACTGTATGAGTACATCATTCTCTCATATCTTTCAGGGAGGCTATTCGGCAGGATATTACAGCTATAAATGGGCAGAAGTTTTAGATGCAGATGCATTTGAGGCTTTTCAGAAAAAAGGCATTTTCGACAAAGAAACCGCTACAAAATTTAGAGAAAATATATTGAGTCAGGGAGGTACACAAAAACCAATGGAACTTTATAAAAATTTTAGAGGTAAAGAGCCAAGCATAGATGCTTTATTAAAAAGAGCTGGATTAATTTAACATAATGACCTTTTACAGGGTTTTGATGGATATAATCAAAACAAATTTGTGGATATTGTTTTTCTGATAATAGATTAGTTATTGAAATATTTGATTGGATAAATGAGGGTTTAGTACCTTTAAAACAATTGATACATTCGGCTTTGGTGTGAGGTTTAAACAAAGAGCCTGTCCTATTTTCTTGCTTGTTAATTGCTCTTGTGTAAGACCTTAACATGATAGCAATTGAAGTGTTAAATGTTCTCGTTTTGAGATTCATCTATCATATAACTACATTTTAAACATTTAAAAATCAGCTAGTAAAGTTTTGTTAGTTTCAAGTTGACGTTTTAGATATCTAATTCTATTTACTAA
>JADGEA010000501.1 GCA_016744615.1 Flavobacteriaceae bacterium | reverse complement strand
ATCGTGAACCATAAAATAGGTGATGCCATAAAATAGAATGCCCAAGGCAATAAAAAATTTATAATTTAATTCTGGATTGATTCCATAATAGAATAAAGTAATACTAGGAATAGCTCCAATAACAAAAAAAGTGTCGTTTTTCTCAAATAATTGCTGATATCTAGGTTGATGATGGTCTTCATGTAAAGTCCATAAAAACCCATGCATTACATATTTATGTACCAACCAAGTAATGCATTCCATAATGCTATAAGTTATAATGGTTATTAATATGTAAAATAAAATCATCATTGTTTTTTTTTAAATAAACATTTATTATACTCATTTTGAGTTTCTATTTGTATTGTTTAACACAACCTTATTTAAACCAAATTCATTTTAAAATTAAAATAAGATTCCACTAAAAGGCACATTTTTCTAGGATTAGAAACTCGTATCCTTTTTTCTTTTAAAACTTTTGAAGGCGTCTTTTCAATTTTATGTAGAAGGTTAGAATAATATTTATAAGCAACATAAACTGCTAATTTTGCTTCTTTTGGAAGCTTAACGATTCCTTTATAAGCGTCTTCAAAATCTGTTTTAATATCTTGTAATACGCTATCTTTTTCAATTTCAGAAAGATTGTCTGGATTAATATTAGGAAAATAAGATCTGTTTAAGTTTTCAAAATCTTCATTAAGATCTCTTAAAAAATTTACTTTTTGAAATGCAGAACCTAATTTCATAGCGGGTTCTTTTAAAGCAGTATACTTTTCCTCATCCCCTTTAACAAATACTTTTAAACACATAAGTCCCACAACATCTGCAGATCCATAAATGTATTCGTTGATTTCTTCTTGATTAGTATATACCTGCTTATCCAAATCTGATCTCATACTTTTTAAAAAAGACTCCACCAATTCTTTATCAATTTGATAATCTTTTACCGTTTTTTGAAATGCATTTATAACAGGGTTTGAGCTAATTCCTGTTTTCATCGCATATTCATATTCACTTTCAAATCTATTTAACAATTCTTCTTTTGGATATCCTTCAAAACTGTCTACAATCTCGTCTGCTACTCTTACAAATCCATAAATATTATAAATGGCTTGTCGAATACTTGGAGCTAATAAACGAACTGCAATTGAAAAAGAAGTACTATATTTTTTGGTAATTAATTTTGCGCTTTCATTAGAAACGTTGTCAAAAAGTTCTTTCATGATCTTAGTTGTTTTAGTATTGATTCTGCTGCTATTTTTCCAGAAATTAATGCTGGAGGCACTCCGGGTCCAGGAACAGT
>JADGEA010000041.1 GCA_016744615.1 Flavobacteriaceae bacterium | reverse complement strand
GCGTTCAGTAAACTTTAGAAGGTTTTGTCCTTTAAATAATTCCATAAATCTCTTATTTTATCGGATACTAAGATATGTATTTATCTACTGACCTCTATAAATTTATATCAGTAAAAATAAAAAAAATCCAACTATAAGAGGTAAAGTTAAAGTGTTTTGAGCTAAATGGTTTTTATTTGGTATAAATAAAATAGAAATTCACTTCATTTATCAAATAGTTTAGTACAATTATTTTCAACCTTAATAATTCCATCCCTTATTTGCCCTTTTTAAACCAATGCTCAAATCCATTCATGGAAAATACAGCATCCTTATACCAAACTATTTTCTCTATACAATTCAATCCTCTTTTATACGTAATATTGATTAAAATTAATGAATTCTATATGCAAAATAAGTGGTTTTTCCTCGTTTTTATACTGGTTCTTTCTATTCCTGTTTTCGGACAGGAAAAATGGCCAGATAGTATATCATCTATCCGTATTGACAGTATAAAAATAAGTAAGAACTGGCGTACTAAAGATAAAATCATTAAAAGTGAACTGGGAATAAAACCTGGTATGAAAGTTAATAAAGTAAGTCTGTATGAAGGCATTACGAAAATATGGAATATGGGTAACTTTTCTAATGTTGAATATCAATTAGATACACTTCCTGATAAAAGGATCTTACTGAAGGTCGAAGCAAAAGATGCTTTCACCATTATGCCAAATCTCTCTTTTTCTGGAAACAAAGAAGATTTCAATTTTACTGCCGGTGTGATCGATAATAATTTTCTTGGGAGAAATCTTCGTGTTGGACTCAATGCCAATTTTGGCACCAATGGGACTGATTTTTCTGCCAGCTTAACTATACCACGACAACTTCTTTATAAAAATATGTCGTTAAACGGATCTGTTATTTATGGGCATAACCAACAATATCGCTATGAAGAAGGGGAAAAAGTGTCTGGCATTGGATATAAAAAGAAACAATTAAGTTTAGGAGTTGCCAATCCATGGAGTCAGGATTTTAAATACAACTTTTCACCAAATTTTGGAATCAGCTATTTCCAGCATCAAACAGATTCAACATTGATTGATGATAACATCCCAACGGTTGCACCTTACAAAATCGATTACTTATCCGTTGGTTTTTCTGAATCCATTGGCTATATCAAACGAAAAAGACACCAAAAAGATGGCTATTTAATAAGTGGAAGCATCGGTATGGGTATCGGATTGAATAGTGAAAGTCCAGAATATATGACTCTCGGACTTTCTGCTGCTTATCACAAGTTATTCAATAAAACCATTCAGTTCAGCACCCATTTTTCAACAGGATACACAACATCCGATATCCCATCACTTTTATTCTACAAAGGAAATAGTTCCGTTAAGGGAATTATAAATGGAGAGATCTCAGGAAAAGCATATTACACTACCTATACCGGATTACATTTTACTTATTTGAATCTTGACTGGTTTGCTTTGGAACAATCTTTCTTTGTTAACTGGGGTAATGGATCTGATGATTATATGGATCTTTACACCACAAAACCTCTTGCAACGGTTGGCAGTGGAATTACATTAAATATTCCTATGATTCCCTGGCTGGGTGTAAAATTTTATTTTACCAAAACTATAGATCATGACAATTGGTTTTCAATTGATCTTTGATATTTTGCCATAGTCAAACAAAATATCTGGAATTGATACTAAACCACTATGGACTAAAAATCCATAGGTTTTTAAATCTGACTAAAGTCAGCAATACGTGATAACTCAGACGAAAATTGAAGGTGAGAATTATTTAAAAACTCTATTTTATTTTAACAGAACCGAATAAAATTTTTAGAAGCGAAAGCGAGATGCACTAAAGTACATAGTTTTAACTTCATTTGAGACCAATAAAATAGTTGAAAAGATCAAAAAAAGGCCCGATCATTAAACAAATAAAGATCGAACCTCAATATTATATCATACTAAAAATCAACTGATTTAAAACTTTACAGCACTTTATTAATCGGTGTTTTTAGGGTGAATCGTAATTTTATATTCTAAATTCTTATCACTCAAATTAAATATCTGTAAAACTCTTTTGCTTTCATCCCAATTGGTTTTCCATAGTTCTCTATCTACATCAATATTAAGATCCCATCCATTTGGATAATGTCTTTTTGGAATATAAACTTCCGTAGGAGCTTTAATATTTGAGTCAGCATAAAAATCTAACCAAAACTTACCAGTTTCTATTTCAAAACCATAACTTCTCGGTTGCCCGGCAACACTTTGTGGATAAGGACGTACTACAAGATTTCTGGCATCCATATTGCTACCATCATCATTAAATGGCGACCACTTACTTTTTCTCGAATATTCCCAATAGGCCCATCCGCTGGAGGTTTTATCAAACATATTCAAAACCTCTTCCATAAATTCAGGTGAACCAGTTGATGTTTGATTTACACCCATTTCTCCGATTAGCATAGGTGCTTTTTGTTTTTTTACTTCTATATTTCGACTTGCTGCCCATTTGCTAATAAAAATTGGAAAACCAATATAGTTATCATATACATCATAGTCAATTGTGTATAAATGTGGGAAATATGCTAAACGAGACTCGCCTTGCCTTGGGTCTTTCAAAACACTCAAGCCTGATCTTAATCCTTGATTTACTCCGAAGGCAGACGGCTCATAAAATATCCATTTTTCACTATCTACCTTACGAATCGCAGGAATAAGTTTCTCATAAAATGGCTGAAGGTAACGTTCTTCAAAACTAAAAAATTCTTTAGTTGCCATAGTTGGCTCATTGTATAGATCATAACCAAGAACTGCCGGATGGTCTTTAAACTCTTTTACCAGTTCAACAACGGCTTTGATATAATGTTCCTGTAAATATCCATGACCTCTGGATGTATCCCAAAAATTATTGATAGATGCGATAACAGCAGGTTGACGATAATTCAATTCCCATGGCGATTGCATCTCAAAAGGTTCTCCATCATCAATAATGGCCCAGTCTGGTGCACCATCACCTCCATATCGCAAGGCATACAAATCTTGGTGCATATCCAACACAACATATAATCCTAATTCATGACACCAGTCTAATCGTTCTCTAATTCTGTCAAAGTACGCCGTATCATATTCTCCTTTTTTGGGTTCTATTCCATCCCAAAGAACCAGATAACGCACAAAATTGAATCCCCATTTATCAGTAAGATCAGCATAATCCTGCCGCTTAGGCCATCCAACCCTTAAGGGATCTCCTTTTGCATCAGCATTAACATTAACGCCGTGTAATATAAGTGATCTTCCTTCTTTATCTTTTATAAATATTTGATCTGTATTTTCAGAATAGGTACAATTCCTAACAGTTACAATAATTAGAAAAAATAGTACTCCGATCCAAATAATTTTTCGCTTAGTTATATTCATTTTTTACATTTTAAAGCAAAACTAATAGGATTAAATAAGCATCTAAAATTAATGGTATAAAATAAGACTCCGTGTGGTGAATGATTTATCTGTCTATCAATTCAATCTACTCTGTTCTATACATCCATTTGAAGAAATTCTTTAAATCCTTTCTGATATGTTTTAGAAATAGGGATAAGATCAGGCACATGATTTAATTTAATCAGCATTTTTTGACCTGTTTTTTTAACCAGATTTAAATTCTCCAAATTAACCATATAGGAACGATGACATCGAATAATAGAAGTACCTTTAAAATCAACTTCCAGATTTTTTAGTGAATTTCTCAGTAATTCTTTCTTTAATTTATCATGAGATAAATAATAAATATCTACATAATTATCTGTTGATTCAATATAGCATATGTCTTTAAGAGGCATTGTAAACTTTAAATTCCCTTTATCATCAGGAAATTTTATCAATTCATTAGTCAAGACAACTTTTTTACTTTCTTTTTTTAATTCAACCAATTCAGATTTAGATTGAAACAATGATAAGATCAACAATACAATCGAATAAGGAATTATCGCAATTAAAAAAGTATGTTTTAAATTAAACTGAAATTCATGGATAAATGAAGAAATATCATATACATTATTGTATAAAAAAGTCAACAATACAGTTAAAAATATCAATTCAAAAATAGCCCAAACCATGAATTGTTTTATTAAGAAATGCTCCCTATGAAACCATTTACGTAAAACAAATTGAGAAAAAGCAATTCCTGCAGCACCTACAACAGCGAAACCGGAAAGAGATAAAAATTTGGAACCAAAAGAATCTGGAGCCCACTTATCTATCTCAAAAGGAACGAAAACATTAAGGAATATTATAATATAGATCAAAAGAAAAATAACCAAAAACAGTCGATTCTTTTTATCGTCTAATAAAACAAATTTCTTATTCAAAAAATTCTGAAAACTCATACTAATTACCTCTGTTACCTCAATTATAACAAAACACAAAAGTATATAATATAAAGCCAAGTACAAGAACAATTATCGATAAGTTATTTTAGTCCCAAATCTGTTATTAATTCATAAAATGATAAAATATATACAATTATTTCTATCCACCACTATTTATCCATATCATCAGTATTTAGATTGACAATACTAAAAGATGCAAACAAAATACTTGTTCCTATTTTATTATTTGCGGATCCTCTCTACCAATTGATCTTTTACATAAATTATCCCAGATTTATGAATTTCAACCATTTTGTTAATCTCTTGAATTATTTCGGAATGTTCCTTTGCTATATTGTATTTTTCAGAAGGATCTACCTCTAGATTGAAAAGCAAAGGTTGATCATGATTGATCTTTTTGCTGTCTTTTACGTAACTGGTTTGCGTTATATAGTGCACTTTATAGGCACCTTTTCTAGCAGCATAGATCGTTTGTCCACGATAATAAATAAGATTATCTCTTTCTGATCTTTCCTTTTCAAAAAGCACAGAACTTAGATCCACTCCATCAATTATTCTGTCTGAGGGAAGTTCTATATCTGCCAAACTACTCGCCGTTGTAAACAGATCAAGAGTTGATCCAATATCTGAAACAATACCAAGTTTTAACTTTCCTGGCCACCAGAATATTCCGGGTACACGCATACCTCCTTCCCAAGTTGTTCCTTTTCCATCCTTTAGCAGCCCTGCCGATCCTCCGTGATCTTGATAACTTAACCATGGACCGTTATCGGAAGTAAAAACAACCAAAGTTTTTCTGTCAATTCCTGTTTCTTTAAGTGTCTTTAATATTTCTCCTATACCATGGTCAATTTCCTGAACTACATCCCCATAGATTCCTCGCTTTGATCTCCCCTTAAATTCCTCTGAAGCAAACAAAGGTACATGGGGCAGATTATGTGCTAAATATAAGAAGAATGGAGCTCCTTTGTTTTCCTTAATAAATTTCACTGCAGCTTCATTATATCTTTTGGTTAGTGTATGCTGATTTGCCGGACGCTCAACTATATCCTCATCTTTTAAAATAGGCACATCAAAATACTTGATGTTAGCATCCCAAAAAATTTCTTTTCTCGATAAACCTTCGGCATTTTTTCTATCCATATCATTGCTATAAGGAATACCAAAATAGGAATCAAAACCATTATTGGTTGGAAGATATTGCTTTAAATGACCTAAATGCCATTTACCAATAGCAGCTGTAGCATATCCTGCTTTTTTTAATTGTTCGGCAATTGTAATTTCTTTGGCAGGAATTCCTCCGGTTGAATTTGGAAACAGAACCCTTGACCTGTCGCTACACATTCCACTCCGTATCGGATATCTACCAGTGATCAGTCCGGCGCGGCTAGGTGTACAAACCGAAGCTGCCACATAAAAATTCGTCCATTTTTGACCTTCAGTAGCCATTCTGTCTAAATGAGGTGTAATTATCGTAGGATGACCGTAACATGATAAATCGCCATAACCCAGATCATCCGCAAAAATAATAATGATATTTGGTTTCACTTTTTGCTCTAGTTGTTCTTTAACAGATTCCTGAGCGAAACTGGTAAAAAAAGAAAAACAAGTACTTAGTATGATGATAATTCGATAGGTCTTCATAAGAATATGATGTCAATTACTATTATATAGTTTGTTATTGTTTTATGTCTGTAATTCTTCGGTATCAACAAGTAAGGCATTTCTTTCCTTATTGCAAGGGTAATCCTATTCTTTTTATTAGGAACATTTTTTATTAGTCTATTTCCTTCACTTGTCATCTGATAAACAGAAACCATTTCTACATCATTCTATAAATCAAGCAATTTAATCGGTTCTACCACGAATTTAACCCAACTGGTCTTATTCCAAATAAACCTTCTGTAAAAAAAAGTACTATTCCAGTTAAAAACTGTTTTTTCATTTTAGTTTCTTTTTTACAACTATAATTTGCTCATCTTTATTATTGCCAGGAGTGACCATCAATAAATTTGATTCTTTGTCATATCCCAGATTTCCATCCGAAATATATACTTCAAATCCATTTTCATAATGATAATCAGGTAAAAATATTTCTGTGGGATTCAAAATTTTAAGATCTGGCAGATATTTAATAATCAATTCTCCTTTATCCATATCAAAGGCGTATTGTTTTAAAATACCAGCAATTTTAACCGGAAAGGGGCGGATTACAGCTTTTAAAGCTCTCCCTCCAGAATTTATATCTTTTGGATTACTTTGCTGATCATAACTAAATATTGAAAGATCTTCTCCGTTCCATTGATCACCCCGTTTATTTGTATTATCAGCAGTATAATTCCATAAAGTATAGGACATCTTATTCTTTTCAAGTAATCTAATACTCCTGTCAAGTGCTTTTATTTGCTGAGAAAAATTACCGTTTTTATAAGCTTTACCTTTATTCATGTCAAACGGAATACCAAATTCACCGAGTAAAGTTGCAGCATTATCACCAAAGTGATTATCGGTTTCCTTATACATGTTCCCTATAAATTTCTCAAAGGCAAGACGCACATTACGTTTTCCAATAATAATCTCATCCTCTAACAACCCTATCCAGGGAATATAATTTTTCGTTACTAAGGTAGCATCATCATACCAATGCGATCCATTTACCCAGTTCTTATCTCCAAGTGATTTTAGATCAGGTAATTGATGCGGAAGAGGAAATAACACATTATCTACACAAATAAACCAATTGGGATCAATTGCATGAATTGCTTTTTCATATTTATCAATAAATGGTACATAATGATCTGCATTAAAATCTATTTTTCTATCTCCTACTTTAGTGAAATAATCAGGTTTTAATAATTGTGGGTTATTATTCTCATCCAAATGCCAAACTCCTTGTTGTTTCCATATATCACCAGACTGATTTAGCCATGCAGATTTTTTCTCTTTGTTGATCAATTTCTCTCCCATATCTTTTAAGGAAGTCATTCCCAGTTCATATCTTTTAATTTGCTGAGGAATTCCATCTCCTAAAAGCATTCCCTGCCAAGGTGTTGGAGCCAATCCTAAAACACTGGTTTCAAAAGGTTTTGATAAGTCTTCAATTCCCACGTAACCAGAAGAAGGTTCGTTCATTAATTCAAACCCAACTACATTTGGCAGATCTTTTAATTTTTCGGCCAGATGAACCATCGCATTTATATAATGTGATTGTAAAAAATCCTGAATAGAAATACTGTCATTTACTTTTAGATTTGGAGCAAAATCATTTCCAGCATAAAAAAGTGTAAACATAGTTGCTGTTGCCAATTTAAAATAATTGGAAAACCAAACCATTTTCGGATAAGGATCACCATGTGTATTATGCACAAAAGCGGCATCTGTTTCCTTAAAATTCTCAACATTAAATCCTGCAACTTCAAATGTCCAAAGTGGTGCTCCATCACCTCCACTAAAGCGACTCCACAGATCCTGATGCGGATCTATAAAAACATTGATATTGTATTCTGCTGCTTTTTGAATTACTGCTTTTACATAATTTAAATATGCTTCATCATAAATACCGGGACCTTCATGTTCAATTGCTTCCCAGGTTACTAAAAATCGAATAAAATTGAATCCCCAGGTTTTTAATCTACTAAAATGCTCATCTGCATCCTTTAAAGGAAAAGGTCTTCCTACAAAAGAAACATTTACTCCATCAAAAAAATCTTCTTTTACATGTGACCCCATATTTGGACTAAATGGAACTTTGGTACTTCCCCCTAAATTAATTCCTCTTAAAAATAGTGAACGACCATCCGGTGCATAGAACTGACCATTTTTAATGATTATATTTTTATACTCTGATTTCGTTTTAGTAGATAATTTTTGATTTATATCCATGGAAGAAATAGGATCTAAATCGGAAACATCTACCACAATTTGATTCGGATCAAAATTGAGGTACAACCAAAGCATCCCAACCAATAGAATTAAACTTAATAAAATACGCAGCAATACCTTTACAATCTTATTCATTTGTTATACATTTTAACACCAACATTTAAGTTTATGCAAATTATTTAAAATATTACTAAATTATAATATGGATTGATACAATGGTTTAAATAAACCTTATTTGGTATGAAAGATATTTACCACAAAAACCAATAGAAAAAAACATGCTCATCAATATAAACAAAATTGAAGATCACTACAATATTAATAATACCAGTTCCTTATTTTTTATTTGGTTCAATATGAATCAGTATCTGCCCTAAACTAGGTATCTCTTTTTTTAAATAATCTTTTAACTTATGTGCAAGACTATGCCCTTCAGTCACTGAAATATATCCATCTACAATAGCATGAAGTTCAACATGATACTGCATACCTGCTTTACGAATAAAACATTTTTCGGTTCCTAATATGCCATCAACTTGTAATGATTCTTTTCTTATTTCTTCTATTAGGTCATCATATACATGCTCATCCATCACTTCCCCCAAGGCAGGTCTAAAAATTTTATAACTGTTGTATAATATAAACCCTGAAGCAAAAAGAGCTGCCCAGTCATCTGCAACTTCATAACCTTCTCCAAAAAAAACAGCAATTGAAATTCCAATAAAAGCTGCAACAGAGGTAATTGCATCGCTCCTGTGATGCCAGGCATCAGCTTTTAATGACGAGCTATTTGTTTCAATGCTTTTTTTCATTACTATTTGATAGGAAAATTCTTTCCATAAAATAATAACCCCTAGCACGAACAATGTCCATGTTTCAGGTGCCTCTTGTGGTGATCTTATATTGTGTATACTTTCAACTGCAATAAGTATTGCTGAAGCAACCAAAAATGCGACAACAATGAAAGTTATCAATGGTTCTATTTTACCATGGCCGTAGGGGTGGTTTTTATCTGCTGGTCTTTTTGCATATTTTAAACCAAACAGTACAAATAATGATGCAAAAACATCTGTAGTAGATTCAATAGCGTCTGCAATCAATGCATATGAATTTCCAAAAAAACCTGCCAAGCCTTTTATCAAAGCCAAAATAAAATTTCCTACAATACTAAAATAAGTTGTTTTTATTGCTATTTGCTCTTTGCTCATGAAATAAATAATTTTATCATGTACTGCTATCATAATCAACAATAGTGACAATAATTAAACCGTAAATATATCAAAAAACTATTTCAAATCTTTCATATTAATAGAGGTTATATTCTTACATTTAAATGTAACCAATATGACATTTATCATGTTTTATGATATATTTAACATTTAAATTTGCTCTATTAAAAGACTTAAATGTCTTTTAATATATTCATTTAATTTAAAACTTTTCACATGTTATCAAAAAAACAAGCAAGAGCGTTTTTCTTAGGGGGTACTGTGGTTACATTTTTAATCTTTATTGGATTAACTGTGTATTCTTTATCTGCTGCTCAAGATCAATCTAACATAGAAAACCTTAGCGAATCAGCAATTAGGGGTAAATACCTATGGGAAACAAATAACTGTATGGGATGTCATACAATTATGGGAGAAGGCGGCTATTATGCACCTGAATTAACAAAAGTAGTTGAACGAAGAGGTGAAGCCTATATCAAAGCTGCTTTAATGTCTCCTGTTTCATGGCAACCAAATGGAAGAAAAATGGTTAAGTATGAAATGACTGAAGCACAGGCAAATGATATGGTTGAATTCTTTAAGTGGATTGGAGAAATTGATCTTAACGGATTTGAAACAGTTGTATCACCTTTAGCAAAACAATAAACTAAAAAAAAATATCATGAAATATAAATCACAAAAAGTAGCTTATTGGTTTTTTGCTTTATCAATGCTGTTGTTATCATTACAATTGGTCTATGGATTAATTATGGGGTTTGCCCATGCTGGAATGGATGGGTTACACGACTGGGGGATTCCTTTTAATACTGCCAAAGCAGTTCATACTAACTTACTTGTAGTCTGGCTACTATCAGGTTTTATGGGTGCTGCTTATTACATTATTCCTGAAGAAGCTCAACATGAACTTGTAAGCGTTAAATTAGCTTATGTACAATTAATATCACTTGCTCTTGTTGGTGTTGCCGCAATAGTTGGTTATCACTTTAACTACTGGGAAGGAAGAAAATTTTTAGAAATACCAAGACCTTTAGATTATTTAGTAGTAGTAAATGTATTATTATTTATGGGATTAATTTTAGTCACACTCTTTAAAGGTAAAAGAAGAACAACAACAGCACTAGTACTCACAATGGGGTTACTTTTTGCAGCACTACTCTACCTACCTGGAATGCTTGATTTTAACAGTCAGGTATTGGATTCTTTCTTCCGCTGGTGGGTTGTTCACCTATGGGTTGAAGGTGTTTGGGAATTAATTATGGGTGGTATTTTATCATTCTTATTGATCAAACTTACAGGTGTTGACAGAGAAGTTATTGAAAAATGGCTGTATGTAATTGTTGGACTAACTTTCCTCTCAGGAATTTTAGGAACAGGTCACCACTACTACTACATAGGTGTAAATAAAATTTGGTTGATCGTAGGTGGAATATTCTCAGCATTGGAACCATTAGCATTCTTGGCAATGGCATTATTCGCCGTAAATATGTACAGAAAAGGAGAAAAGAAACATCCAAATAAAATTGCACTTTACTGGACTATCGGATCTGCAATAGTTTCCTTTATAGGAGCAGGATTACTAGGATTTGCTCATACTCTACCACAAACAAATTTGTATACACATGGTACTATAGTAACTGCAATGCACGGACACTTAGCGTTTTGGGGTGCTTATGCAATGATCGTTTTTGCGATCATTAGTTATGCATTACCAAATATGACAGGTAGAAAATTTTATGATACTGCACGAGGCAGAATGGCCTTTTGGATGTCAAATATAGGGATGATAGGGATGACAGTTGCTTTTGGTGTTGCTGGTGTAGCTCAGGTTTATTTAGAGCGTATTACCAAGTCTATGAGTTTTATGGAAGCTCAAAAAGAAATAGAAGTGCACTTTATAGTTTTGATTATCATGGCAACCTTATTTATTATTGGTATAACATTATATATCATTGAATTTGTAAAGCATGGTCAACCAACCGATGAGGCATTGGAAGTAAACAATATGTAAAATATTTTTTTAGTTAGTAACTAACCAGAGTTAATGGTGTTTTTTAACTATTAACTCTGGTTTTTTCTTTAAAAAAGATCGACAAAATAGATTCCTTTGATCTATAAAAAAGATAAATTTTCTGCTGTACTGATTCCTCATTTCTTTTCTGCACAAGGAAAAGTATATGAACAAACAGAAAAGATGCAGATGCTTATTTAGGAACAGAAATTGATTTGGCTCTGGGCTATAAAGCACATAAAAGTGTAATGTTTAATGTTGGTTATTCACATATGTTTGCAACAGACACTATGGCTTTATTAAAAGTTGGTGATGCCAATGAAATCAATAACTGGGCATGGGTAATGGTTACTTTTAAGCATAATTTCTTTAAGCATAATTTCAAAAAATAAATTTGGTTAGTTGTTATTTCCGGTATTTATTTACTGTAAAAAAATATAGTAAATTTGCACCGGATTTTATATTAAAACAAAAATGAAAGATAAATCACCTTATTATAAAGAAACCGGCAAAGAAGTGGAAGTTTTTAATCAATCGTATAAAAACAAAATTCCATTTTTATTAAAAGGACCAACCGGAACTGGTAAATCAAGATTTATTGAATTTATGGCACATCAATTAGATAAAAAATTGATTACAATTTCATGCCATGAAGAAACCTCCTCTACAGATCTTATCGGACGATATATCATTAAAGGTGCAGAAACCATTTGGTTAGATGGACCATTGACACGTGCAGTAAAAGAAGGTGCAATAATCTATTTGGATGAAATTGCCGAAGCCAGACCTGATGTTATTGTAGCAATTCATTCCCTTACCGATCATCGAAGAGAATTGTTTATTGATAAATTAGGTGAAGTGGTGAAAGCACATAAAGATTTTATGCTGGTTGCCTCTTTTAACCCAGGTTATCAAAGAGGATTTAAAGAGTTGAAACCTTCAACTCGTCAACGATTTGTTGCCATTAGTTTTGCCTATCCTGATGAAAAACTAGAGGCAGAAATTTTGGTCAATGAAACAGGAGTAGAAGCTGGAATTGCTAAAAAACTGGTAAATATTGCAAATAAAATTAGAAATCTCACAGAACTCGGCTTAACCGAAACTGTTTCTACACGTTTACTTGTTGATGCAGCCAAACTAATACACAGTGGTTTACCAAAAAGGCTTGCTGTTGAAGTTGCTATAGTAGAACCTTTAACAGATGATTTAGAAATTACAGAAGCTTTAGTTGATTTGTGTAATCTAATGATATAACATTTACAATTAAACATTAAAATAAAGTGGCTTTAGACGAATATATATATGGTAAAATAGCAAGTTTCTTTACAAAAAGAAAACAGGATTCACTGGAGTCTCAAATGAAGACTGTAAAGCTTGTAGATATCAAATCTCGCCTAAGTATTTTTGCAAGAGCCATAACGGGTAAATCCATTGATATTTATCCTGCTAAAAGAGAAGGTGGTTATAAAGACAACAACTTTTTCTTACCTGTTTTGTATTCAGAATTACCAAGCCGTGAAGACAATCTATCTTTTTATTTGTTTCGTATTTTATACCTTTCTGTTCAAAAGAATTTAGACATCAACTGGCAGGATCATACAGATCATCCATTAGAGGAATCTCAGGAAAAAGCTTTAAAATCATCAAAAGAGATTTTAAAAAAATTATTTGAAGAATTTCCAATTACTAAGGATATTCATGCAGAATTATTGAGTTATTACCATTCAAAGGTTACTGCAAAAGCTCCAATTGATCATACCTTCCTTTATGGAAAATGGATGCAAAATAATCCAGAAAACAATTCTTCTGACAAGCTAAAAAATTTTAATGAGAAAGCAAAAAAAGCCATTGCTGATGAAATTAAAACGATCTTAAAAGCAAACCCTGTTGAAGAAATAGTTTCTCTGCAAATAGATCAAAAACAACAGGAAGATTATGTTTTAACCCATGATTTTGAAAAAATTGATACTGCGGAAGAATGGGATGGTGGCTGGCGTGATTTTGATGGTGAAGATGAACTGGATGAACACAGTAAAGCTTTAGAAGAATTAAATATGAAATATACAGTGAGGGTTGATGATACCACCCACTCTGTTTATCAGGCTGATTTTATAGAAAATACAACTGTTGCAGAAAGTTCTGAAATTAATTTTGATAATTACTATATTCCCTATGATGAATGGGATTATTCTAAAAGAGAATACAAAGAATATTTTTGTAAACTATACCCAAAAAATATTACGGAAACAGATGTTTCTTACTATAAAAAAACCTTAAAGGAGAATGCTTCCACTTTGATGGGCTTGCGAAAAATGCTAACCAATGTAAACAATAAATATCAACAACAACTCAGGCAAACGCAAGGAGAAGAGTTTGATATTGATGCCATTACAGATCTTTATATTGATATTCACTCTGGTCACACACCATCAGAGAACATTTATTTATCCAAACGCAAAAAAGAAAAAGATCTGTCCATTTTAATGCTGTTGGATGTTAGCCTATCTAGTGATGGTTATGCTGCAAACAATCGTGTAATTGATGTTGAAAAACAGGTTTCTATCTTATTTGGAGAAATATTAAACGAGTTTAATGTTGATTTTTCTATAGATTGTTTTTATTCCAAAACAAGAAATTATGCGACCTATTTAACCGTCAAAGGATTTGATGAAAGTTGGGATAAAGCAAAATTTAAGGTTGGCGCGGTGGAACCAGAAGGATATACTAGAATTGGAACTGCCCTACGGCATTCTGGAGCTTTACTAGATAAAAGAAATACCGATAATAAATGGATCATTTTGATATCTGATGGTAAACCAAACGACTATGATAAATATGAAGGGAAATATGGAATTAATGATGTAAAACAAGCTTTAAGAGAGTTGAATGAACGAAATATCAATTCATATGCCTTGGCAATTGAAGCCAATGCCAAATACTATTTGCCACAAATGTTTGGTTCCAATCATTATGAAATATTAACAACTCCAGTTGAATTATTGCAGTCCTTGGCAAAACTATATGACAGAATAAAACACAAATCTTAAATAAATTATGAGTAAAAAAGTTAAAATTTCACTGGCAATAGCTTTGCAATTAGCAATGATTGCTTCAATAGGTGATTTTGTAGGATGGCCTTATATGAAATACGTATTGATTACCTCAATTGTTTTTTTTGCTATCACGATCATATTTTTTATTGCAGATAATATTAAAGATTAATCTAATATCCTTCTTACTTTCTAATGCAATTGTGTTTCTCTATTCATTTCAGATTTAAGTTCATAAAAAAATTACTTGTCCTATTTGTTTGTTTTTAGCTAGTTATTGTCAAGTTTCTAATGATTAAGATCATAAAATTATCATTCTAAATTCTCTAATTTAACAACTTCCCTCTTGATGTTAATAAACTTAATTAAATAAAAGACTGATTAGTATTTTATTATATCTTTGCCAATCATAAAAATTAAACTGATACAAATGAATATATTTAAAACTACTGTAGATAAATTACCCAAAGGACACCCCATTAAGATTTATTATGAAGAAAATGATCTAATTCAGGATCTGATCGTTGAACTGGAACAAGTTGACACGGTATCTGATTTTCAAAAATATTATAATATTTTCAATCAGTTAACTACAATTGAAAAGCGTTTCGCAAGAAAAGAAAATCAGCTATTCCCATATTTGGAAAAACACGGCTGGGAAGGCCCAAGTCAGGGAATGTGGTCCTTTCATGATAATTTAAGAGATCAGATCAAATTGTTAAACGGTTATAATTCCGAAAGGAATACGGCAAAGATCATTGAAAATCTACCTTATTTAATTGACGGAATCAGAAGATTGATGAGCATTGAAGATAACAGGTTATTTCCCAATGCAATGGATTTACTTTCAGAAGAAGACTGGAAAGAATTCTATATTGGTGATGAGGAAATCGGCTGGATGCTGGAAAACAAACCTACACCATACCCTGCACTTGAAGTTGAAGAATACATCCATCCAAGCATGGATACCAAAAGAAGAGAATTGTCATTTTCACTGGAAAATACTTTTCACTATGATGAGGGATATATGACTCCTGAGCAAGTGAATTTATTGCTTCGTTTTCTTCCTATTGACATCACTTACGTGGATGAAAATGACAAAGTAATTTTTTACAATCGTGGTGACGACAGAGTATTTCCTAGAAGTAAAGGAATAATTGGTCGTGAAGTAAAGTTTTGCCATCCACCAAAAAGTGTACACATGGTAATTCAAATTGTAGAGGAATTTAAAGCCGGAAACCGCGATGTAGCCGAATTTTGGTTTAATTTTAAAGGTAAAATGATTCATGTCCGTTATTTTGCAATTCGCGATAAAGACAAAAATTATAAAGGTGTTATTGAAATGTCACAGGATATCACAGGTATTCAAAAACTAACAGGAGAGAAAAGATTACTAGATTGGGATTAATAAATTGTATAATGTTTTAAAATTGCATGTCTCAGTAACATTAAACACGCAATTTTATAGCAAACAATCATAACTTTACCTCTTTAAAAAAAGTTTTATGAAAACAGAACAAATAGATTATAAAAACTTTTATTATCCACCAGGTGGGATTCTAATATGGATATTGATAACTGTAGAACTATTGACTTTTGGGATGGCTCTGGTTGCTTTGGTTTTTATGAGTAAAGAAGATCCGGAATTGTTTCATAAATCACGCTTGATGCTAAATTCAACTTTTGGAGCAACAAATACTATATTCTTATTAGTTAGTGGCTTTTTTATGGCAACAACAGTGCATCTTTTTAAAAAAAGAGAATTTGATAAAGCTTCTTTTTATTTAAACCTTACCATGATAGGTGGTGTTTTATTTTTGATCTTAAAATTCTTTGAATATTATCATAAAATTGAAAGCGGTTTACTACTTGATCACAATACTTTTTTTACCTTTTACTGGTTACTTACAGGGTTTCACGTTATTCATGTTTTGGTTGGCTTAGTGATACTTACCTATTTTAAGTTTACTTTAAAAAAGCTAGAAACTGAAGATCTGGAAGCTGGTGCTGCATTTTGGCATATGTGTGACCTCATATGGTTATTGCTTTTTCCTGTAATTTATTTAATACTATAGTTATGCAAAAAAAAAATATCTATACGCTACTTTTACTGATCCTACTAACAATAACAACTGCATTTTTTTCTAATTTAGAAAATGGACTTAAGGTTGTAGGTCTTATTATTTTAGTCCTTAGTGGAATTAAATTTATAGCTGTTGCATTTCAATTTATGGAATTGGGAAAGGCACATAATTTCTGGAAAGGTCTGATTATTTCTTTTTTAACATTGTTTATCAGCATTATTTATGCTGTTTTATAAGTAATTATATTACAAAATATTTGATGAAATTAAATTTATATGTAGTTAGGTGTAAGCAAAAAAACAAACCCACATTACTCTAGATTACTGAGATATTTTTATCTTTGTACGTTAATCTCATTAAAACAATAAATGAATAATCTGATTATACGAAATATAGGAGCCATTAAAAATATTGATATTGAATTAAACAAGATAAATATCATAATGGGACCTCAAAGCAGTGGTAAAAGTACAATTGCTAAAATCATTAGCTATTGCCAATGGGTCGAAAAAAGATTTCTTCTTGATGGTAGTTATGAATATGAATTTTCAGAACAATTTATGGAATTTCATAGGATTGACGAAAATTATTTTGACGAAAATTCTTTCTTCAAATATGAAAGTGATTTTGTGTCAATATCATATACAGGATTAGAGAAAAAGGAAAAAATCAAAAAAAAGACAAGACATTTAGAGTATCAAAAATCAAAAAACATATATATACCTGCTGAGAGAAATTTTGTTTCGGCTATTCCAAATCTTGGGAGGTTTAAAGAAAGTAACGATAATATAATGAGTTTTCTTTATGATTGGTACGATACTAAAAAAAAATATTCTAAAAAAAAGGCTCTTCCTATCCTAAATTTAGGAATTGATTATCACCATATTGAGGATAGTGATTCGGATATATTAACTATTAATGAAAATAATAAAGAAATTTCATTAATAAATGCTTCAAGTGGTTTACAATCTGTTGTACCTCTCACAATGTTAATTGATTATTTATCAAATGGATTTTATAAAAAAAAGAAAACAGACTCTGTTAATGAAAAAAATGAAATTAAATCTATTATACAAAAAACTCTGGATGAATATGTAAAGAATAAAAAAGAAAACATTGATTTTTCCAAAAATGATATTAATAAATTATTAGGATTAGTTGGAAATAGAACTGAATATCATTTTTCTAGTTTTATAATTGAAGAACCTGAACAAAACCTATTTCCTGAAACTCAAAAAGACTTAATATATTACCTTTTAAATAAAATTTCGAATTCTAAAAGAGAACATACTTTAACATTAACAACTCATAGTCCGTATGTCTTATACGCTCTAAACAATTGTATGCTAGGCTACAAGGTTCAAGAATCTTTACCTGACGATATCAAGAATGAATTAATTAGTCGTAATTCTTGGGTTAGTCCCGATTTAGTATCTGTATGGGAAATTAAGGATGGAACAATAGCATCAATCAAAAATAGTGATACAGGAACAGTAAGTAAGCATTATTTCAATCAAGTAATGAATGATGTGATGGATGAATATTACGAAATGCTTAACTATCTTGAAATATGAAGTCCGAAATTAATGAAAAATTAGAACAGCATATTATTACAAATCATTCTGATAAAAATTTATATGTTGCGGATTACAAGCATTTTGAAAGTCATTATGGAGTCAAAAAGTATGAAGGGAAAGTTGTTATCCTAAATTCTTATCAAGACGATTGGAAAAGTGTTTATTTATCAAATCCTAATCAAATTGAAATTTGTTTTGATGGTTTTGAAGATAATGCGCTTCCATCCGAAGTAGTTGGTACACAAAATAGTCAATGCGAATGTGTTTTGTTTCCAGATATATATAATGATAACAGTTGGATACTATTTATTGATACTAAATATTCCTCAAGCTTTGAAAATGCTTTTAGAAAGGAAAATAATTATCCCCATAGTATGATAAATCAGATAATTGAAACTGTAAAATATTTTAGAGATAAGGGTATTATAGCAGACAATAAAAGGGTTCAGGCAATAGTCTCATTCCCTAATTTAGCTGAAGAGTTTAATAGTTATTTTTTTCAAGGCAAAGAGATAGAAATACTAAAAGAGCACAAAATACTTATAAGGGCAACCAATTCAGCATTAATCAAAAGTGAGAAAAGAATAACTTTGAAATCGGTGTAACACAAGTAATGCCTACACCTAGCCGTATAAACTAACCTTAATTCTCTCTTTTATTCTTTCTGATTAAACATCAAATGTATTAAAAGACAAACTTAAGAAGTATAAACGTAATAGCGGGTTTCGTGCTTAATTTAAAGTTTATATCTTTGAACAAAGTCAAGTGATAGGCTGAAAGCTATTCCTTTCAAAGTCCGCTACTACGCTTATACAAACCTTTTTACGTTTATAAATGCACAAATACGTAGACTTATGCAAAAAACTACATTTCTAAATATTACTTTTCTTATTACTTTTCTTTTCGGATATTTATATTTGGTGTATTCACAAGATAAAACTATAGAATTCACACAGCAATATGGCTCAGATGACAATTACATTGGAGCAAAAAGTAGTATTTTGAATGTGAATTACAAAAACTCTTCTCCTTTTGTTTTATTAAGTGGTTACACTAAAAATATGTTATTTAACGGAATAGCATATTATAGATTAAAGTCAAATAAGAACTGGAGTGATTGGATTGAATTTCCGGAAGCACATGAAGGAGAGGATATTGACCGTGTAAGTTTGGGTGCTGCTTTTATTGAAAAATCTTTTCAGGATATACAATTCAAAGTAAACAAAGCTAAAAATTCTAAATTTGTTTTTCGCTTATTTTTACCTGAATTCACTAAAATATATAGTTCTAAAATAGCTGCCAAAAAACAAATCCTTGCAGGTTGTGTACAACCGGTCTTTCAAGGAAGAGATGACTGGTGTCCATCTGGTAATTGTACAAAAAGTACAAACCCATCTACAATAAACCCAACACATATTGTAGTACATCATTCTGCAGGACAAACCAATAGTTCAGATTTTGCAGCTGTTGTAAGAAGTTACTGGGATTATCATGTAAACAGCAGAGGCTGGGCAGATATAGGTTACAACTGGTTGATAGATCCAAATGGTGTAGTTTACGAAGGTAGAGGTGATAGAATTCGCGGAGCACATTCTCCTTGTATGAATGCAATTTCTACTGGAATTTGTTTTATTGGAAATTATGAAGGCTCTACACAACCATCATCTGCTGGGATGCAGGCATTAAAAGATATGATTGCCTGGGATGCAACGGATAAAAAGATAGATGTACTCACAAGTGGTTATGTAAGTGCTTTAAGTGGAAATATGGAACATATCTCCGGCCACAAAGATGGGTCTGATCAATATCCAAGTTCAAATTGTACCTCAACTGCTTGCCCTGGTGCTAATTTGCATAATAAATTACAAACTATTCGTACAGATGTTTCTAATTATACCTGTTATATAGCAAATGGTAATATACCTGAAAAACCAAAGTCCTTTAGTGTGATCAGAAGTGGTTCTCAAAAAATAACAATTCATATAAATCCGGTAAACAATGCAACGAAATATGCAGTTTATAGTAGTTTAGACAATATTAATTATCAAAAAATAATCGAAAGTACAGAGGTTTCCATTACAATAGATAATTTAACCAATGGAACTGTTTATTATTTCAAAATAGAGGCTATAAATGATGATGGTATTTCAGAAAAATCCACTCCATTAGCTGCAATTCCAAGTACTGAAAATTCTGAATTTTTAATTATAGATGGCATCGAACGTAGAACTTTTGAGGGAATAAAGCAATACCAATATCCTATGACACAACTTGGCAGAACATTTTCTTCAGCTACAAATGATGCTATTACAAATGGTTTAATAGATTTAAATGATTATAAATTTGTGATCTGGATGTTATTGGATGAAAGTACTGCGGATGATACTTTTTCCAAATCAGAACAAACAAAGGTGAAAGAATTTATAGATAACAATGGTGTTTTTATCGTTTCCGGAAATGAAATCGGATGGGATCTTGTTGAAAAAGGAGATAGTACTGATAAGTCATTCTATGAAAATTATTTAAAAGCCAAGTACGTTGCGGATAATCCTTCTCCTAGTAATTACAAAGTAGTTGACAATAATAATGTCACCTATAATTTAGATCAAAGTGGAAGTATTTTGAATAATACTTACCCAGATCTTATCCAAACTAAAAATGGTTCAGTAAAATCTTTTATTTATAGTGGGGTAAATAGTTCCACTGGCATTGCAGGTATTAGTTATCAAGCCAATAATGGAGGGGTTGAATATTTAGGTTTTGCAATTGAAGGTGTAACAAATGCCAATCAACGAAAAGATCTGCTAAACTATATTTTTAGTAAATACAGTAATTTGTTAGCAGTTGAAGATACTTTTATCAAACAAAATATTAGATTGTATCCAAATCCAACATTTGGAAGAATTTATATTTCTAATCCAAACAATTTGGAATTGAAAAGTATAGAAGTATATAATATTTACGGACAAAAACTATTTGATGATATTCAAAATAACAAAACAGATATTCAAAACCTTACAAGAGGGATGTATATGGTAAAAATTGAAGGTTTGAATGGAAAAAAGGGTACTTATAAAATAATTAAGAAATAGGCTTGCTATTTATTTTATGCATCAAGTGAGAAGCAATCACTCCTTCTCAACAGTATCATAGGCAATTATAAATATATCCTCATTTTCTTTCTTCATTTTATACTCTTCACGAGCATATTTTTCTAAAGAATCAGGATCATTCAGGTTTTCAATGATTTTATTATCTGTGCTGATTTGATCTTTATAATAATTATTGGCATCCTCCAGTTTTTCAATTTCTTTATTCAATTCCCGATGATTTAAAAAAGAATTCTCATCAAAAAAAGTCATCCACACAATAAAAACCAAGAGAAATATCACATATTTATTCGTGATAAATTTAAAAAATTTATTTTCTTTTATTTGTTTAAATGTCATCTTTCAATCTCTCATTTATAACAGTTCTAACAATATCAATTGCCACCGTATTATACTTATCATTTGGAATAATAATATCAGCAAAATTCTTAGTAGGCTCTATAAATTGCTGATGCATTGGCTTTAAAGTATCCTGATAACGTTGTAAAACTTCTTCTATACTTCTCCCTCTTTCTTTGATATCTCTACGTAATCTTCTGATTAATCTTTCATCAGAATCTGCATGAACATATACTTTAATATCCATCAAATCACGTAATTTTTTATTTGTAAAAATCAAAATCCCCTCAACAAGAATAACTTTTCTGGGGTGTGTTATTAAAGTGTCTGTACTTCTGTTATGAGTTACAAAAGAATAGATAGGTTGCTCAATTACATTTCCTTTTTTTAACTCTTTCAAATGATCAATCAAAAGATCGAAATCAATTGCCCTGGGGTGATCAAAGTTAATACCACATCTTTCTTTATACGATAAATTATCATTTTTACTGTAGTAAGAGTCTTGAGAAATAACCGTAACTTCCTCTGAAGGCAGTTCATTTAATATCTGATTTACTACTGTTGTTTTTCCACTTCCGGTTCCACCGGCAATACCAATAATTAACATAAAACCAATTTAAGGATAATTTAACTATATTTAAGACTTCAAAACTATAAAAAATCGATTGAAAATATCCTTAAATTGATTATTTTCACGCATTAATTTTATAATTAAAATTATTCACCTTTAAAAAATATAAAAATGTCAAAGAATTATTTTAAAACTTATCCAGACAAAGATGGATTTTTCAAGGAATATGGTGGTGCATTTATACCTCCACATCTTGAAGTTGAAATGAAAAAAATTAACGAGGCCTATTATTCTATAAGTAAATCCCATAAATTCATTTCAGAATTACGAAGTATTCGAAAACATTTTCAAGGAAGACCTACACCTGTATTTCATTGTAATCGATTATCAAATAAATATGGAGGTCAGATCTACTTAAAACGTGAAGATCTGAATCATACTGGTGCCCATAAATTAAATCACTGTATGGGAGAGGCTTTATTGGCAAAATATATGGGTAAAAAGAAATTGATAGCAGAAACCGGAGCTGGTCAGCATGGTGTTGCTTTAGCAACTGCTGCCGCCTATTTTGGATTGAAGTGTGAGATTCATATGGGGGAAGTGGATATTGCAAAAGAGTTTCCAAATGTGCAACGAATGAATATTTTGGGAGCAACGGTAATTCCTGTTACCCACGGATTAAAAACTTTAAAAGAAGCTGTTGACAGCGCTTTTGAAGCATATTTAAAAGACCCTATAACTACTTTATATTGTATAGGATCTGTTGTAGGACCTCATCCATTCCCTATGATGGTACGTGATTTTCAACGTGTTGTAGGAATTGAAGCCAAAGAACAATTTTTTGAAATGACAGGTGAATTACCTGATAATGTGGTTGCCTGTATTGGTGGTGGAAGTAATGCTATGGGAATATTTTCAGCCTTTATGGAACATGAAGAATGTACTCTTTACGGAATTGAACCCGCAGGAAAATCATTTAAAACGGGCGAACATGCTGCAACTATGACCTTGGGAAAACCAGGTGTAATTCACGGATTTAAATGTTACACTTTACAGGATGACGAAGGAAATCCTGCACCGGTACATTCCGTTGCAAGCGGTTTAGATTACCCAGGAGTTGGGCCGGAACACAGTATGCTAAAAGACTTAAAAAAAGTAACTTACGACAGTATCAATGACAAAGAAACTATTGATGCCTTTTTTGAATTAAGCAGACTAGAAGGTATTATTCCTGCATTGGAAAGTGCACATGCAGTTGCATATGCATTCAAACTAGCCAAAAAAAATCCAAAACAATCTATATTGGTAAATCTTAGTGGTAGAGGTGATAAAGATCTGGACTATGTAGTTGACACCTTTGGATTACCAGATTAATTATAATAATAATAGTTTAAAATCATTAAAATGAAAAACCTTTTCTCAAATACTAAAGGAGATACTTTTGGAGGTATTACTGCCGGAATTGTAGCTTTACCATTAGCACTTGCCTTTGGGGTCTCCTCAGGTTTGGGACCGAGTGCCGGATTGTATGGTGCTATATTTCTTGGTTTTTTTGGTGCATTTTTTGGTGGAACACCCACCCAGATATCAGGACCAACAGCTCCTTTAACGGCTGTAAGTATGGTTATGATCGCAGGTATTGTACAAGTAAATGATGGAGATGTAAGTAGAGCATTACCCGCAATACTTACCGTTTTTGTAATGGCAGGTCTATTTCAAATCTTACTGGGATCCATAGGCGTGGGGCAATACATAAAATATATCCCCTACCCTGTTGTTTCTGGATTTATGACAGCTATCGGACTCATCATTATCATCACAAATATACTCCCTATAATGGGCTATTATGTTGAAAATGACCAGCAATTTGTTGACCAATTCAAACCAAAAGCCGAGGAAATGATCATTAACAATATATTAAAGGAAGAGGTTGATGACGGAATTTTGGTATTAGAAGACTTTAAGGAAACCATTAAAAGGTCTAATAAAATTACTGAAAGTGATATTTTAAAAGAGTCTCAGGTATTGGCAAGCAAAGAAACATCTGGTGTGATTGGAGCTGTTAAAAGTTTGCCTCGTGCTATAAAAAGTATTAATTTTTTAGAATTAATACTAGCACTTTCAACCATCGTCATCATTTATGGATTTAAAAAAATAACGACTAAAATACCATCTACTTTAGTGGCCTTATTGGTTGTTTCGGGCATAGCCATATTTGCTGGTCTGGACTATCGACCCATTGAAGAAATACCTGGAGGGTTCCCAATTCCAAATCTTGGTATCATTACCAACTTTGACCCTGGGATAATCTCTCCATATATTTTTACAGCTCTAACGCTTGCTTTTTTAGGAGCAATTGAT
>JADGEA010000500.1 GCA_016744615.1 Flavobacteriaceae bacterium | reverse complement strand
TGATTTTCAGAAATATCGTTTGTAAATTTTATATCTATTTCTTTGCGATAGCGCATTTTATGAAGCTCGATATAGTTTTTTAGATATTCTACTTCTTCTTCAAGACTTACGGTATCTTTTTCTCCTTCATAAATACTATAACGCATCATATCGGATAATTTAAGAATCAAATCTTGAGCCTTTTTTGCATCCGTGCCAACCAAACCATATAAGTTGTTCAGCGTATTAAAAAAGAAATGCGGATTCACTTGACTTTTTAAATGCTGCAATTCTGTTTTTGCTTTTTCATTTTTTAAAGTTAGGATAGCTCTAGTTTGCTTAAAAACCCAACGCAATATTAAAATAATTAGCAGGGGGAAATAAAATATAGCAATAAATGCTAAAGCATCGGTATCCCCGTATTCTTCAATTAAGATGATTATCCTACCTATACCTATAGCAAATGACCAAAATATTAATTTATTTATAAAAGATTTAGACAGTAATGGCGCCCTCTTTTTTTGACGGTAATAATTTGTGATAAGTACGGCGGTAAAAAGAACAGTATACACTAAAAATAGACTAAAAACAGCTGTAAAATCTGGTCTTTCTGGATAAGATTCAATGATTCCTAACAAACAAAATACTGCACTTAAAACAGGAATTATTTTCCATTCCCATTTAGTCAATCCTTGAGAAAAGACATGTTTTTTCTTCCTATTAAGTATCCAAAAAAGTAATAGATATATAGGTGAACTAATAGAAGTTATTATAAAAAGGATACTCGTAAAGTGCAATCCATAATGTGAGCAAATCTCGCCACTAATCCAAAACAATACGCTCAATCCAAGGATAATAAAAACCCGTTGATATCTTATAAAAAATAATTCCATCCCCAAATCTAATTTAATATAACGAGCCTTCCAAACAAGTTGACAGACATACTTTTCCTGTGGTTGAAACTCTCTTAACCTGTGACAAAACAACTTTATATACATCAAAGGCATTTGTGTACCATTCCACATTACGTTGGTCACTATTATTTTAACGAGCTTTTAAATCCCGATATGTTTGCTGAGAATTAATAAAAAACAATAATTATGATAACCTTAAAGACAACTACAAGATCAAGCAAGAATCAAAAAACAATAGGTTTTAAATGGAACTCGAAAAGACGCTTCAAATAATAATAGCTTCTATCTAATATTAATAAAGAATAACAGGCACTGGGACTTCTAGCAGTCTGGAGAATTTGTTCGCGGAAACCATACCGGTGTAAAATTGGAACTCGATATAAATTAATCAA
>JADGEA010000499.1 GCA_016744615.1 Flavobacteriaceae bacterium | reverse complement strand
CAATGTTCTTTCCAATGAAGGAATTAAAAATTTCTCAAAAAAATTAGACATTAATAAGAACGCTCCGGGAATGTTAAAAGCTACTTTTTTAACTAAAGTATTTGAAGGTGGTGGTGATTTTTCGATTGATGTCTTTTCAAAAAACCTTGCTCCTTATACTCATTTTGTAGGTTTACAATCTCCAGAAACGCAACGTTACGGATCGTATGACACAGATAAAAATATTGAATTCGATGTTGCTACAGTTGATGCTCAAGGAAAGGAAAGTGGAAATAGAGATCTGGAAATAAAAGTTTTTAAAATTGAATGGCGTTGGTGGTGGAACCGTAGTTATGACAACCTATCACGTTACGAAAATGCAACGGTACACCGTCCTGTAAATCAGTTTAATATTTCAACTAAAAACAACGGAAAAACTTCTTTTAAAGTAAACATTCCTGATGAAGAAGGGGGTCGTTACCTAATTAGAGTTATCGATAAAAAATCGGGACATGCTACAGGTCGAGTGGCGTATTTTTATCAAGATTGGTGGAGAAACCCAACAAATAATGATTCCGAAAGTGCTAAGATGTTAGTTTTTTCTGCTGATAAAGAAAAATACAATGTGGATGATCAAGCAGTCATAACATTTCCATCGGCAAGTAAAGGGCGTGCATTGATTAGTGTAGAAAACGGTACAGAAGTACTTTCAACACAATGGGTGCAAACCAATAAAGGTGAAACCACTTTAACCATACCCATTACTAAAGAAATGGCGCCCAATGTTTATGTAAATATTTCTTTATTACAACCGCACGAGCAAAGTAAAAACGACTTGCCTATTAGATTATATGGAGTTATTCCTTTGATGGTTGAAAATCCTACAACAATATTAAGTCCGAAAATTAGTATGCCTGAGGTTTTAAAGCCAGAGGAAAAATTTACCATTGAAGTTTCAGAAGAAAACAATAAAAAAATGACTTATACCATTGCGATGGTAGATGAAGGCTTGTTGGATTTAACACAGTTTGCAACTCCAAAAATTCATAAAGCATTTTATACAAAAGAAGCTTTAGGAGTAAAAACTTTTGATATTTACGACCTTGTTATTGGAGCCTATTCTGGAAGTGTAAATAATATTTATGCCATTGGAGGAGGAGATGAAGCTGCTGGTGCTAAAAACCGAAAAGCAGATCGTTTTAAGCCTGTGGTTACTTTTTTAGGACCCTTTAATTTAAATAAAGGTGAAAAAGCAACACACGAAATAACAATGCCAAATTATATTGGCTCTGTTAGAACGATGGTGGTT
>JADGEA010000253.1 GCA_016744615.1 Flavobacteriaceae bacterium | reverse complement strand
ATAGCAGCAAGCGAAGCCTTATATGAACATAGAATTATAGTAACAGCCATCCGCCCACCAACTGTACCTCAAGGCACAGCGCGTTTAAGAATCACCTTCTCAGCATTACATGATAAAAAACAAATAGATGAATTGCTAGCCGCTTTGGTAAATGTAATTTAAACAATTAACAACGATTATGGGGAAAATAAAGTATAGATGGAATTGTGTAACAACAGTTATTTATTCGGATTACTTTGACAATATACTTTGCTTGACAATTGATAAAATATCATGATGCAAGCCGATCTTTTCTTTTACTGTTCTGATTAATAATCGGCGAAAATGTTCTACTCTTGATTTGGTTTTTGGTTCATCAGTGTATTGGTATAATATTTGATGTAGAAGATGTTTTCCATCAATAATTTGATAGGCGTTTTCTATGCTATCTAATTTGGATTCTATGATCATTTCCTTTTCTGCTATTTTTGGTTCTACTGTTGCCAATTCCCAATTTAAGCGTTTGGAAGTTTGTTGAATAATCTTTATTCTATCAGTTATTATGTAGCCCTCTTTAAAATATTTTGCCCCAGTAGATGCTTCATAAATTACCCAATTTGCCGCAATCATGGTTTTTAAGTATTCACAAAGTTCAAGTAATGCGGTTTCCATAGCACTTGAATCGCTTATTTGAAAATATTTAGATGGATATATTCTTAATTCTTCCCATACGGCAAATGGTTCTAATAAGTAATTTTCAAGCGCGTAACGTTTTAAAATAAATAGATGGCTTGATTCATCAACTTCTTGTTCAGTACGAAAATCACGATCTATAATTCCATAGACTTCTCCTTTAGTGCTTTTGTTAAGCGTTTCTTGAAGAAAAGTATCTACATTTTCACAGCCACCGGGCGCATAAAAATAAAGTTCACTTAAATCCTCCATAAACCACTCTTCAAACACTTCAATATCATCTTTGCCTTCTACAAAAACTAGTTTACGGTTGCCTGCTTCAAATAAAATATCAGTAAGTTCTGGTGATAATTGACCAATTGTGCGCGTTGCCATATTTAAAATTCTGTTAATATTCTAGTGTTACTTTCGCCAAAAATTTTTACAAAAACTGGTTGATGAGTTGTTAATATCAATTGAAAGGGAATTTGTTTTTGTAGTTGTAATAGGTTTTGAGCTAGGCGATGTTGAAAAGCCGGATGAAGACTATTTTCAATTTCATCAAGTAATACAATACTTCCCGGTATAAGTCGTCGCCGTAGCTCAAGTAACATAATTAAAATATTTTGTTCACCAGAACTTAATTTATTGAATGGGTGTTCATTGCCATCGCGTGTTTTTACCATTACACTCAAACGTTTACGATCAATATAAAATGTTTTACCTTCAAAGTCTAGCTGATTAATAAAATCAATTACTACTTGAAATATTTCTGGCTCAGCATAGTCTAACCAAATTAGGTAGCTTTCTAATGAGCCTTGAAAATCAGAATTATTTTGGTAACGATAACACCATTGATATTTGATTTCCTCACGATGTATTTGTTCTCCTTTCACCGAAAACAATTCACGATTATGTGGAAAATAAAGTATAGATGGAATAGTCTCATCATTCAATTTAATAAGATTATTGATTTTTTCATCAAGTTTATTTGTAAAATCAATACGCGATGGCTTATAAAAAAATATCTTATGATTTTCATCATCAATAAGTAATTCTATTTCAGCATATTCAGTTTGTCTTAAAATTTCTGGAAGTTTCTGAAATTTAAATACTTTTGCTAAAGCAAAAATCAATTCCAACACAGTGGTTTTACCGCTACCATTTGCACCACCTAGTACAATTACTGATTGTGGTTTTCCATTATCGGTAAAATCTATTTTTACGTCTTTTAAAGTACCGCAATTTTTTGCAGTGAGTGATAATATTTTTATTTCCATACATTTTCCAAAATTTATAACCTATGCTCAACCAAACAATCCCCCGGCACTGCCTGTTGTGCTAGTTCGACTAAACGTGGGTGATGGGTCAAAAATATAATTTGGTTATTTTGGCTTAGTTCTCCTAATATTGATAAAGTCGCTTGTGAGCGTTCATCATCAAAATTTATTAGGATGTCATCTAATATGTTCACGATAACGTTCTATTGATTTTTTTTGTGTAATGAATCTTATTCAGCTTATTCTAAATATTTTATGTTTTCACACAGTACAAACTACAAGTTATCCATTCTTTGATGATACCACGATACTATTTCTGAAATAGCATCAAGCCATTTATTAAACAACTCTTTCATCCTTTTCGACTTGTCTTTAAAACTTTCTTTTGAAGAATGAAACTTACCAGTTTTAGAATCTTTAGGATGAAATTTTTCGTTTCTGATCTCATGAATCTCCAGAAAGACACGACATACAGTTAAAAAAGATTGGCTTAAAAAACTTTCGTTTTTTAGTAAAGCTCCATATTTTTGACTAGGCCTCGAATCTTTCTCAATTATAAATAGTCTCTCAACTAAAATATGATTAAATTGATCTAGGCTATCTATAAGTAACTTATAATTTTTATCCTGATAAGAAGTTCTGACAGAATTAAATAACTTCTTTAATTGATCAAATTCATTTTCGTCTGAGAAAACAGATTCACAGAAAATGATACTGGGATTAAGAATATCCGGGCAAAGTTGTTTTAGAATACATGAAATTTCACTAAAAGATTTATTTCTTAAAGCTTTATCATAATATCTATTATTTAATTGTTCTTCATTTTGATCGTGATACTCACCTAAAAATAGCTCACGTTTATGTCTCAATGAAATCCCTAAAAAAACGAGATCGTTTGATTGATCTTTTATAAGTTCTGTCTCAAGACGAAATTTAATTGAGCTATTCTCAACACTATTATATTTGGCATATAATAACCTTCTTTTTAGTAAAGGGATATCAATATTGTCGTGAGTTAAATAAGAAATAACATCTTTTTGCTTCCAATGTTCCGCCCAGTTTATCAAAGCTAATTTTAAAAGCCATTGATCAACATCATGATTATTTTTTGAAAAAAGATTATGAAAAAGATTTGAATCAAATTTCAATTTATCTTTGAATTTGTTAAGGAATATATATTGAGGATAATCCAAAAATATACTTTGCCCTTGAAGAAGCATATCACAAAGCTGAGTTATAACAGACTCATCATCTCTGTAATGTTTATTCAGATATTCCAAAAATGGATCAATGAACTCATATTTTTCTTCGACACTAGATAAAATTAGAGCCTTCAGTTCATCATCTTTTGAAACTTTATAGATATAAAAATTTAACTTTGTCTTATCTATTTTCTTAGTTTTAAGCATTTTCTTCAATAATTCAAGAGCCTTTTTATTTTCCTTGGCTTTCAATTTTCCAACTTTCTTGTAGTATTTGTCGATATTTGAAAACTTATTTGCACTTGAATCTAAAAAATCTGACACTTTCTCATAATAAGTTACTCCCACTTTTGATGTTTGTGGGATAAGACTTACATTTCGACAAAGTAAATCAAGAATCGTTATAAATTTTTTTGCGATAGTTTCCTTTTGTGCAAATACACGTATATCATCTGCATATCTGATATATTTAATTTCATTTTTTTGAATTTGTTTTACAAAATATTTGTCAATATATTTATGTAAAAATACTTCCGATAAGATTGTTGAACAATCAGGTCCCTGTGGAATACCTGTATTTAAGTTAGAAGGTATGTCAGAAAAACATGAATGATTTATTGTTAACACTGATAAGAGTATGTCGCATACGTCACTATCTAATTTTTCTTTTAAAGCAGCGATTAGTAACTGATGATTTATCGAATCAAAAAAAGAGGCAATGTCAAAATCAACAACATAATTGAATTCATCAGATTCTATGATTTTTTTTGATACATCTTGATATCTTTTCCAACGTTCCTTCCAAGGAAGAAACTGAAAACGGTTGTTAAAATCACTATTCAGGTGATGACCAAAAGTTATTTTATTGTAGTTAAGGCTAAGAGATGGCCTGAATTTTTGTGCAATAATATTACATATTGCTTGATATACAAGAGTATATTCAAAACCCAAATATGTCATAGGTCTTACAAATCCGTCTTTTTTCGGGATATATAACCTAGAAACTTTATTATTCTTTACAATAAAGTTTCCATCACGTATATGTTCAGAAATGATATCAAAGTAATCCTTTCTAAATGGCTCAAAATCTTTTAATGTTCCCTTATACAGGGTTTTATGAGGACCTCTTTGAGAATATTTTAACCTTTGAAAAGCTAACTCTAAGTTTTCAATCGCTGACAATTTTTCTTTATCTGACATTATAGGTAACTTAAAATCTAAATTTATCTTTGACTGCACAGCGAATCATTGATGCGAACTCAGTCGAATTTTTTGTGGCTTGATTTACATTAGGGGAATTCATTAGCTTATATATTACCTTAATAGCTTTATATTTTTCCAACCTTCTTTCATCTAAAAAAGGTCGATCAATTCCTGTCCGTTTAATGGTAGTTTTAGCTTTCGCGTAATAAAACTTCTGGATTTTCTTTTTCAGGATTAATGAACAATGGCTCTTCTATATTGAAGTTCAGCGGCTTTGCGAAGTATTTCCATCGGTTTTCAATCAAGTATGAGTAGGTTGGGCTTCCTATCGTCAGCCCAACCTACAATTTTAACTTAACCTATGCTCCACCAAACAATCCCCCGGCACTGCCTGTTGTGCTAGTTCAACTAAGCGTGGGTGATGGGTCAAAAATATAATTTGGTTATTTTGGCTTAGTTCTCCTAATATTGATAAAGTCGCTTGTGAGCGTTCATCATCAAAATTTATTAG